>NZ_KB907307.1:947599-1263465 GCF_000381925.1 Nocardia sp. BMG111209 | reverse complement strand
CGGGAGAGTCTCGGGCTCGGGGTGCTGTTCGTCACGCACGATCTGGGGGTGGCGGCGGAACGCTCCGATCGCCTGCTGGTGATGCGGCGGGGGCGGATCGTCGAGGAGGGCGGCGCCACCGCGGTGCTCACCGCGCCGCGCCACCCGTACACCGCCCGGCTGGTGGCCGCGGCGCCCGCCGCGCACACCGGCCGGTTGCGGCCCTCGCCGGGAATTGCGCAACCGGCGACCGGATCCGAGCCCGCACCGCTGCTGCGGCTCACCGGGTTGATCAAGAGTTTTGCCGGAGTCCGCGCGGTCGACGAGGTGTCGCTCGCAGTCCGGACGGGCACCACCCATGCCGTCGTCGGCGAGTCGGGCGCGGGGAAATCGACGGTGGCCCGGCTGGTCGCCGGGCTGGCGCGGCCCGACGCCGGCGCGGTGTGGCTGGCCGGTGACCGGGTCGACGGCCCGGGACGCCGCCCGCGCCCGCTGCGGCGGCAGATCCAGCACGTGTACCAGAACCCCTACACCTCGCTGGATCCGCGCTTCGACGTCGCGGGCATCATCGGGGAGCCGTTGCAGGCGTTCGGCCTGATCCGGGATCGATCCGAACGGCAGCGCAGGGTGGCCGAACTGCTCGACGCGGTCGCGCTGGATCGCACCCACCTGCGCCGGCGACCGGCCGAACTGTCCGGTGGCCAGCGGCAACGGGTGGCGATCGCCCGCGCGCTGGCAGCCGGGCCCCGGTTGCTGGTCCTCGACGAGGCGGTCTCGGCGCTGGACGTGTCGGTCCAGGCGCAGATCCTGCAACTGCTGGTCGACCTGCAGGCCGAGCACGGGCTGACCTACCTGTTCATCACCCACGATCTGGGTGTGGTGCGGCTGATCGCCGACGACGTGACGGTGATGCGCGCCGGCCGGGTCGTCGAGAACGGCTCGGTGGCAACGGTTTTCGATGCGCCCGCCGCGGAGTACACCCGGACGCTGCTGGCCGCGGTGCCGGGCCGGGCGGCCGTGGCGATCGGCTGACCATGGCTGTACAGAATCCGCTCGAGCGTAAGGATTTCCTCGACGGTTGCGGACTTCGATGATGAACGGCGGACGTGCGCAGTCGAAACGAGGACCCATGTACGACATTCGACGGCTGATCCTCCTGCGTGATCTGGCCGAACACACGACGATGACGGCCGTGTCGGAACTGCACGGGATCACCACGTCGGCGGTGTCGCAACAGTTGCGGATCCTCGAGGACGAGGTGGGCATCGTGCTGACCCGGCGGGAGGGCCGGGTGCTGCGGCTCACCCATGCCGGGCGCGTCCTGGTCGACCACACGTTCCGGATCGTGGCCGCCCTCGAGGAGGCGGAATCGGCGGTGGCCGCGACCTCCGCGGCCGTCACCGGCGCGCTCACCGTCGCCACCTTCCGGACGGCGCAGGCCCGGCTGGCGCTGCCCGTCACGGTGCGGCTGCGCGCCGACCATCCGGGGCTGCGGGTGCGCCTGGTGACGCTGCGACCGGTGGATTCGATTCCCGCGGTGCGGCAGCAGGATGTCGATCTCGCGATCACCTACGCGTATTCGTTCCGCTCCCGGGATCTGCCGCTGGGTGTGGAGTCGGAGTACCTGTTCAGCGATCCGCTGGTCCTGCTGGTCCCGCCGGACTGGGTCGATCGCGCCCGCGCGGACGGGCTGCGCGTGCTGCGCGACGCCGACTGGGTCGCCGATCTCGACGGTGCGCCGTCGCTGGCATCGGTGCTGTTCGCCTGCCGCGAGGCCGGTTTCGCGCCCCGGATCGAACATCGCAGCAGCACCTTCGAGGGGATGGCCGAGATGGTCGAGCACGGACTCGGCGCGGCCATCGTGCCGGACATGTCGGTCGCCGACCGGCACCGGCCCCTGATCGCCCGCACCGTCGACAACGGCATCCGGCAGGTCGCGGTGACCTACCGGCAGGCCTCGCTGGAGCGTCCGGCGGTGGCCGCCGCGATCCGGATGTTGCGCTCGATCGCGCAGCCGCTGCATCCCGCGGCCTGACCGCTTTTCGGCCCACGAACAGAAAGTGATTCGGCACCATATGAATTCCCGTCATCTCGGCCGCACCGGAGTGCTGGTCAGCCCACTCACGCTGGGCGCCATGAACTTCGGCGCCTGGGCCAATCGCGACCACGACGAGGCGATCCGGATCGTGCACCGCGCCCTGGACGCCGGCATCACGGTGGTCGACACCGCCGACGTCTATTCGCAGGGAGAGAACGAGGAGATCGTCGGCCGGGCGCTCGCCGGGCGGCGCGACCGGGTGGTCCTCGCCACGAAATTCCACGGGCAGATCGGCACCGACCCGAATTCCCAGGGCAATTCGCGGCGCTGGATCCTGCGCGCGGTCGAGGACAGCCTGCGCCGGCTGGGCACCGACCACATCGATCTGTACCAGGTGCACCGGCCCGATCCGGACCTCCCGCTCGAGGAAACCCTGTGGGCGCTGGACGATCTCGTGACCGCCGGGAAGATCCGGTACTACGGCACCACCACCTTCGAACCGCATCAGCTGGTGGAGGCGCAGTGGGTGGCCGCGGACCGGCAGTTGCGCGGGCCGGTCACCGAGCAGCCGCCGTATTCGATCCTCGCCCGCGGCGCCGAGCGCGCCACCCTGCCGATCGCGCAGCAGTACGGGCTCGGCGTGCTCACCTGGAGTCCGCTGGCCGGTGGCTGGTTGTCGGGCCGCTACCGCAGCGGCACGGACGCACCGGCCTCCACCAGGCTGGGCCGCCAGCCGCATCGCCACGATCCGGCCCTGCCGGTGAACCGGCGCAAGCGCGCGCTCGCCGAGGAGCTGGGCAAGCTCGCCGACGAGGCGGGGCTGCCGCTGGTCCAGCTGGCGCTGGCGTTCGTCCTGCACCATCCCGCGGTGAGCACGGTGATCATCGGGCCGCGCACGCTCGACCAGCTCGACGGTCAGCTGGGTGCGGTCGACGTCCGGCTCGGAGCCGACGTGCTGGACCGGATCGACGAGATCGTCGCCCCCGGGGTCACCGTGAGCCCCGCCGACGAGGGCTATCTGCCGCCGTCGCTGACCGATTCCGCCCTCCGCCGCCGCGTCCCGGGAGCCCGCCGATGAGCCTGTCCGATCTGCGTACCCTCGGCCGCACCGGGGTGCGGATCAGCCCGTTCGTGTTGGGCGCCATGAACTTCGGCGCACGCGGCAACACGAGTCCCGACGAGTCGATCGCGCTGATCCAGCGCGCGCTCGACGCCGGGATCAACGCCATCGACACCGCGGACACCTACTCGCGCGGCGAATCCGAGACGATCGTGGGCCGCGCGCTGACCGGCCGCCGCGATCGGGTGATCCTGGCCTCCAAATTCCACAATCCGGTCGACGACGATCCGGCCCATCGCGGTAATTCGCGGCGCTGGATCGTGCGCGCGGTGGAGGATTCGCTGCGCCGGTTGGGCACCGACCATCTGGACCTGTATCAGGTGCACCGGCCCGAGGCGATCACGGCGATCGACGAAACCGTCGGCGCCCTGGACGATCTGGTGCGGGCCGGCAAGATCCGCTACTACGGCACCTCGGTCTTCGCACCGGCCGAACTGATCGAGACGCAGTGGGCCGCCGACCGCCGCCGGCTGCGCCGCGCGGTATCCGAACAGGTGCCCTACTCCCTGCTGGTCCGCGGCATCGAACGCGAAACCCTGCCGATCGCAAGGAAATACGGGCTCGGCGTGCTGACCTACGGTCCGCTCGCGGCGGGCTGGCTCAGCGGGAACTACCGGCTCGGCGCCGCACAACCCGTCTCGCAACGCGCCGATCTGATCCCCGGCCGGTTCGACATCGCGGCCCCCGCGAACGCCGCGAAACTGGCCGCCGCCGACGCACTGGCGCGGCTGGCCGGGGAGGCCGGGCTGAGCCTGGTGGAACTGGCCGTCGGTTTCGTGGCGGCGCATCCGGATGTGTCCGCCACCATCATCGGGCCGCGCACCCGGGAACACCTCGACGCCTATCTGCGCGCGGCGGAGGTGGAACTCGCACCGGACGTCCTCGATCGGATCGACGAGATCGTCCCGCCCGGAACGTATTTCCACGAGCGCGACACCGGCAAGATCCCGGACGCGCTCGCCGATCCGGCGCTGCGCCGGAGGGCGTCGTGAGCGCGCGGGTGACGCCGTGACCGCGGTGCGACCCGAGCGGGCGGCCGCGCCGACGGTCGCCGGGATCCGGGCGGCGGCCGCGCCGATCCTGCGGCGGCTCGGCGACACCGCGCGGGTGCGGGAGGAGACCCGCGACCACGCGTTCGATGACGTCCGGGCGCTGGGGGCCGCGGGGGTCGCGCTGACCGGCATTCCGCACCACGACGGGGGCGCCGGGGGCTCGGTGCGTGCGGTGGCCGACCTGGTGATCGCGATCGCCCAGGCGGATTCCAGTGTGGCGCAGGCACTCCGGAGTACGTTCCTGATCGCGAACCAGGTCGTGGACCGCGCGGATCTGCCGCATCGGAACGCCGTACTGGCGCGGCTGCGGCACGGAGATCTGTTCGCGGGCACCGCGAACGAGCGCAGCGGCGGCGCGAGCGGGCAGACCAACGCCACCGCGCGCCGCGCCGGTGACGACTGGATCGTCGACGGCGAGAAGTACTACTCCACCGGTGGCCTCTACGCCTCCTGGTTCTCCACCCAGGCCAGGGCCGAGGACGGCACGCTGATCCGGTTCACCGTGCCGGTCGACCGCGCCGGGCTCGACCGGCTCGACGACTTCGACGCGATCGGGCAACGGCTCACCGCCAGTGGCACAACACGTTTCACCGAGGTCCGGATCTCCGCCGACGAGGTGACCGGTATCGGCGAACCACCACCGGAGCAGCCGTGGCCGGGTTCGTTCGCCCAGCTGTATCTGGCGGCCGTCCAGGCCGGCATCGCCGCGCGCGCCCTGGACGACGCGGTCGGGTACGTGCGGGAGAAGGCCCGGCCGATCAAGCACAGCTCCGTGACCCGCAGTACCGAGGATCCGTACGTCCGGGAGACGGTGGGCCGCATCGCTTCCCGGGCCCGCGCGGCGCGGGCGGTCGTGCTGCTGGCGGCCGAGGCGCTCACCGAGGTCCGCGGCCTCGGCGGGCCGCAGGCGCGCGCACCGCGGGCCGCCGCGGCGGTGCAGGTCGCCGAGGCCGGGGTGATCGCCGCCGAATCGGCCTTGGCCGCAACGGAATTGCTGTTCGATGTCGGTGGCGGCTCGATCACCGACCGCGAGCTGGGATTCGACCGGCACTGGCGCAACGCCCGCACCGTCGCCAATCACAATCCGCGGCAGTGGAAACTCGCGGTGGCGGGCGCCTATCACCTCACCGGGGAAGAACCACCCACCACCGGACTCTTCTGAATGTACGATCGACCGATCCGAAAGGACGCCATGACCGAACGACCCGCCGACGCCCCCTATTCCGCCGCGGCGGACCGCTACGAGACGCTGCCCTACCGGCGCAGCGGCGCGAGCGGACTCGACCTGCCGGCCTTCTCGTTCGGGCTGTGGCAGAAGTTCGGCGCCGACTACCCGTTCACCACCCAGCGCGAGATCATCCTGCACGCCTTCGATCTGGGTATCAGCCACTTCGACAACGCCGACCGCTACGGTCCGCCGCACCGCGCCGCCCAGCAGACCTTCGGCGCGGTGCTCGCCAAGGACCTCACCCGCTATCGCGACGAGCTGATCCTGTCGACCAAGGCGGGCAACCCGATCGGCGCCAGCCCGTATCTGCGCGGCGGCTCCCGCAAGTCGATCCTGACCTCGCTCGAGCACAGCCTGCGCGACCTGCGCACCGACTACGTCGACATCTTCTACCACCACAGCCCCGATCTCGAGGTGCCCCTGGAGGAGTCGGTCGGCGCGCTGGTGAGCGCGGTCCACCAGGGCAAGGCGCTGTACGTGGCCATCTCGAACTACCTTCCCGACCGCGCCCACGCCGCCGCCGAACTGCTGCGCGCCGCGGGCGTACCCCTGCTGGTCCACCAGACCCGCTATTCCCTCTACGACCGGCGCCCCGAACACAACGACCTGTTCGACACCGCCCGGCGGGACGGCTTCGGGGTGATCGTGTATTCACCACTGGCACAAGGACTTCTGACCGACAAGTACCTGGAGGCCATCCCGCCGGGCGCCCGCGCCGAGAACAGCACCTTCCTGTCCCCGGACGTCATCGACGACATCTACCGTCAGCGCACCGCCGCCCTGAACAAACTCGCCGAGGCCCGCGGCCAGTCCCTGGCCCAGCTGGCATTGCAGTGGGTGCTGCGCCGTCCCGAGGTCACCTCCGCCCTGATCGGCGCGAGCTCCACCGAACAACTGGACCACAACATCGCCGCCCTGCGCTTCCCCCCGCTCACCGACGAGGAACTGGCGCTGATCGATGAGCACGGTGTGCACGGCACCGGCTCGAGGTTGTGAGCCGAGCCGGTCAGTCGCGCAGCAGGGGTAGCAATCGGGTTCCCTGGCGGGCGATTTCGGTCAGGTAGGGAGTATCGGACAGGACGAAGTGGGTGATGCCCAGATCCTGGTATTTCCGGAGGGATTTGGCGACGTCCTGGGCGGAGCCCACCAGCCAGGTGGTGCCGGCGCCGCCACCCCCGACTCGGCCGGGGGCGGTGTACAGGTTGTCGTCGAGTACGTCGCCGCGGGCGGCCAGGTCGTAGAGTCGTTGCTGGCCGACCGCGGTGCGGTGCGAATCCTGGCGGGGGGCCGTGGTTCCCCCGGCCATCGCGGCTACCCGGGCTTCGGCGTCGGCCCACGCTTCCGCGGTGGTGTCGCGGATCAGGGTGGTGACTCGCAGGCCGAATTCCAGTGGGGGCAGACGCCTTTCGTGTTGTTGCGCCAGGGCTCGCAGGCGCTCGATGCGGGTCGCGATGTCGACGTAGGGTTCGCCCCAGAACAATTGGACGTCGGCGAGGGTCGCGGCGACCCGTTCGGCCGCGGGAGAGGCGCCACCGAAGTAGAGGGTCGGGTGGGGGCGGCCGGGGCGTGGAGTGAGGCGGGGGACCACCGTCGAATCGGTGACCCGGTAGTACTCGCCGGTGTGGGTGACCCGTTCCTCGGTCCACAGTCTGCGGACGAGGGCGATGAATTCCGCGGTGCGGGCGTAGCGGTCGGCCTGATCCTCCTCGGATTCGCCGTAGGCGCCGAGGTCGTCCTTGCCGGAGACGATGTTGACCCGGACCCGGCCGCCGGAGAGGTGGTCGAGAGTGGCTGCGGCGGAAGCGAAATGGGCCGGGCGCCAGTAGCCGGGGCGGATCGCCACCAGCGGTTCGAAGGTGGTGGTCCGGGCGGCGAGTGCCGTTGCCACGGTGAGGGTGTCGGGCCGGCCCCAGCCGGTGCCGATCAGGGCCCCCTGCCAGCCGTGCCGCTCGAGCGCGAGCGCCTGGGTGGCCAGCGTGTCGAGGGTGTTGTGGTCGGCCACGACCGTATCCCCGCGGTGGCCCGGTGTGGCCTGATTCGGTATGTACCAGAGGAATTCGGCGCTCACCGGACGATTATCGACCCGGGACCGCGGCGCCGGCCGGTACGGTCGCCGCGCTCGGCCACCGAAACGGTGCCCGACCTGCGGCGACGGCCGTCGGTGGAGATAAATTCTGTCGGATTCGGTTGCGGGTCAGTGGCCCGCGGACGGGTTCGGCGCGGCGTGGTACTGCGCGATCCGCCACGTGGTCGCGTCCCGCCGGAGAACGACGGACAGGCGCAGTGCGCGCACCTCGCCGTCGGGATAGGTGAAGGTGGCGTCGGCGAATCCGGCGACGATGCCGTCCGCGACGGGTGCCGCGGCAGGCACCGTCACCGCGACGGTGGCGCCCTCGGTGACCGCGTCGTAGTACTCGCGGATCTGCGCCGGGCCGATCCGCAGGCGGGCATCCATGCCCTGGAACAGGGCGTCGGAGGTGTACAGGGTGGCGATGTCGGCGGTCCGGTGCTCGTCGAAGGCCGCTCGCCAGCTGCCGAGGGTCTCCGCGACGGCGGCGCGGGCCTGTTCGTGCGCTCCCTCGGCACCGGATTCGGTTCCGGTGTAGACGATTTCGCGTTCCCACTGCGCGCGGTCCTGGGTGTGCAGGCGCCAGTAGTATTCCGCGATGTCGTCGGGATCGAAGGCGGTGCCCGGTGCGACCGGACCGTCGACGGTGATGCTCGCGATGTGCACGCCGGCCGGGCCGAAGCGGTCGGCGAGCAGTTCCACGAGCGCGCGGACCCCGGCCTTGCCGAGGGAGAGGCTGACATAGTCCGGCTTCGCGCGCGGCATGCCGCCGGTGACGAGGAACGACCCGCTCCCGCGTTCCGCCATCGCGGGGACGACGTGCGCCGCGGTATTGATCGCGCCGACCACGTTCACCGCCCACGCCTGTTCGTGTTCGCGCACCGACAACTGACCCGGCGCATCCGACCGGACGATCGCCGCGTTGTAGACGACCACCTCGGGGACGCCGAAGGTCCGGTCGGCGGCGGTCAGGGCCTCGTGCAGCGCCGCCTCGTCGGTGGTGTCCGCCTCGAAGGTCGCGACCGGGATCCCGAGGGGTTCGAGCGCCTCGGCCGCGGCCCGCAGCGTCTTGTCCGACCGTGCCACCAGCGCGATCGGCAGGCCCGCTCGCGCGAACCGCCGGGCGACCGACGATCCGATTCCCGGGCCGGCCCCGATGATCACTGCTCCCGCCATCACTGCTCCTTCGTCCGCTTCGACGCCAACGATCGAACGCTAAACTCTGACATCAATGGCAGAGTCAAGCCGCATGACGGAGGTCACCGCGCGCGTCGGTGTGGCGACGGCGGCGGGTCAGCGGGTGGCGATGATCGCCGAACCGTGGCCGAACAGGCCCTGATTCACGGCGATGCCGGCGCGGGCGTTCTCCACCTGGCGGCCGTCGGCCTGCCCGCGCAGCTGCCAGGTGAGTTCGCAGATCTGCGCGATCGCCTGCGCGGGGATCGCCTCGCCGAAGCAGGCCAGTCCACCACTGGGATTGACCGGCACGCGTCCGCCCAGAGTGGTTGCGCCGCTGCGCAACAGCTGCTCGGCGCCGCCGACCTCGCACAGGCCGATATCCTCGTACCAGTCCAGTTCCAGTGCCGTGGAGAGGTCGTAGACCTCCGCGAAGGACAGATCCGCCGGACCGAGCCCGGCCTCCTCGTACGCGGCCTGCGCCAGAGCGGAACGGAAGGGCTGCGCCGCGGGTTCGACGGCCACCGCGGAATCCGTCGCGAAATCGGGCAGGTCGAGAACGGTTTTCGGGAAGGTCGGCGTGACCGTGGAGAGGGCGCGGATGCGGACCGGGTCGGCGATGCCGTGCCGGCGGGCGTACTCCACCGACGTCAGCACCAGGGCCGCGCCGCCGTCACTGGTCGCGCAGATGTCCAACAGCCGCAACGGATCCGAGACGATCGCCGAGGCCGCGACCTCCTCGGCCGAAACCTCCTTGCGGTAGCGGGCATTCGGATTGTTCAGACCGTGCCTGGCATTCTTCACCTTGACCGCGGCGAAATCGTCGAGGGTGGCGCCGTGCAGGGCCATCCGGCGGCGGGCGTAGAGGGCGAAGTAGATGGGGTTGGTGGCGCCGAGCAGGTGGAAGCGCAACCAGTCGGGATCGTCGCGGCGTTCCCCGCCGACCGGCTGGAAGAAACCCTTCGGGGTGGCGTCCGCGCCGACCACCAGGGCGACCTCGGTCAGGCCGGCGAGGATCTGGGCGCGGGCGTTGGCGATCGCCTGCGCGCCGGAGGCACAGGCGGCGTAGCTGCTCGAGATCCGGGCGCCCGACCAGCCCAGGGCCTGGGCGAAGGTGGCGCCGGCGATGAAGCCGGGATACCCGTTGCGGATCGTGTCCGCGCCGGCGATGTAGCCGACGTCGCGGTGGTCGATACCGGCGTCGGCCAGCGCCGCTCGCGCCGCGACCAGCCCGTATTCGATGAAACTGCGCCCCCACTTACCCCATTGGTGCATACCCGCACCGAGGACGGCGATATCGCGATCGTTGTGCTCAGGCATCGACCGGCCTCCACATCCACACCGTGTGTTCCGCGTCCTCGTCCTCGTACAGCACGCCCGTGGTCAGTTCGACCGGCATGCCGACGGCCAGATCGTCGACCGTGAAGCCGCGGGCGAGCTGCCCGAGGATCACCATCCGCTCGGCCTCGAGCTCCACCGCCACGACCACGTACGGTTCGAACGGATCGGGGGAGACGTAGGGCGGGGGCGGTTGATACCGCGCATCCGCGTACGACCAGATCCGGCCGTGCGTCGAGAACAGGTACTCGTCCAGCTCGGAGCCGTCCTTCGGGCCGGTGCACTGCGGATTGCGACAGGCCAGTGTGTTCCGCGGGAAATACGGTGTGCCGCAAGCATTGCAGCGACTCCCCACGAGACGTACCGCGTCGTCGACGGCGGTGAACCAGCCTGTCACCGCCGGGCGTTGTTCTTTCTGCACACTCCGACGGTATAGGAACACGTTCTATTTTGGAACCGGGGTCCGGTTCGCCGAACCCGGTTCGCGGCGCCGGAGCGCCGGACCGGGCGACCGCCGCCGGGTCCGCGCGCGCCGCATCGCCGATCAGCCCGCGGTGCCGGCCAGGCGCCGGCCGCGCGCGGCCCGAGCGGTATCGATCACCAGGACGACCGCGGCGAGGACGGCGAGCAGCGGGTGGACGATGTGGTCGCGCATGTCGACCGGGACGGCGCCGAGCAGATCGTCCGGGTGGAACAACTCCCATGCGGTGGCGGCGAGGTAGACGACACCGGTCGTCGCGACCGCCACGCGGGTCGCGCCCGGCACGGTGAATCCGATGATCAGGACGACGGTCAGGACCAGTTGCCAGATCGAGCGCCAGCCGTCGCCGGGGAGGGTGAAGTGCGCACCCGCGGCCAGCGTGGTGAGCGCGCGGATACCCAGGAAGAGGGCCACCACCAGGCAATACCAGTGCGTGGCGCGGTAGCGGCCGATTCGTTTCGCCGACATGAGGAATCCTTCCGGAGCTTTAATGCCATAGTGGCAGTAACGCCTAGCACTATACTGCCACCATGGCAGTAGCGGAAGACGGCGCTCGGCGCCGGCGGCGGCAACCGGCGGACGCGCGGCGCGAGATCCTCGATGCGGCAACCGAACTGCTGGCCGGCACGCCGCCGCACGAGGTGACGGTGGCGGCGATCATGGCGCGAACGACGTTGTCGCGCAAGTCGTTCTACGTGTACTTCCACGATCGGGCCGAATTGGTCGCGGCGCTGGTGCAGCCGTTGCGAGCCGAGGCCGACGCCGGGCTGGCGCGCTGGGCGGCCGCGCCGGATCCGGTGGTTTCCGGGCGGGCGGCGCTGCGCGCGGCCGCGGGAACCTATCGGCGGCACGGCGCGATTCTGCGGGTGGTGTTCTGGGCCGCGACCGGCGATCCCGACATCCGCCGGGTCCGTGACGATCTGACGGCGGCCCTGGTGGACGTGGCCACCGCGAAGGTGGCGCAGGCGGACGCCGGGCTACCCGACCCGCATGCGACGGCGGTGGCATTGGCGACCATGAACATTCATCGGCTGCTCGCGATGAGCGCCGACACCACCGATGCCGAACTCGACGAGATCGTCGAAACCCTCGCCACCATCTGGGAACGGACACTGGGGCTGGCGCCGCACTGATGCGGAACCCGTTGCGGGAGCGGACACAGAGCCGGTGTCGCGCCGATCCGAAACTGGTTGCGGGAGCGGCGAAGTCGTGGCCGGGCGATCCGGTTCCGCCTGCCGCCGTAGCCGGGTCGCGTGGGACCGGCCGCCCGTTGCTCAGTCGAGCAGCCAGTCGTCCGGGCTGAAGAGTTCGAAATGCACTCGCTCGGAGGGGATTTCGGCGGCGCGGAGCTGGGCGCGCAGGGCCTGGAGGAAGGCGGCGCCGCCGCAGAGGTAGACGTCCGCGTCGGCGGGGAGGTCGCCGATCGCGACCGTGGCGTGCAGCCGCGCGGAGACCTCGCCCTCGGGACGGCCGGGCTCGGCGGCCACCCGGCGGACGGCGAAGGCCGGGCGGCCGTCGCGCGGCGGGTTCACCAGACTGTACCGGCGCAGCTGGCGCGCCGTCGGGCAGTCGCACGCCGACCGAGACGTATTGTCCGGGAAGGAAATCCGGTAGCGCGTGGTCCCGGTCGGTCGATTCGACCACGAAGGTCACCACGCCGGAGGGGTCGGCGATCCGGTCGACGACCACGGTGTCGCGGAACACGTCGCCCGCGGCGACCCCGGCGCCGGCGTACAGCACGCGTTCCAGTCACCAGGTGGGTGGCGAAGGTCGCGATCGATGCGGCCAGGGCGCGCTGCTGGGCGCCCTGGGCCTGGTTGCCCCGATTGAAGGGTGTGGTGTGCACTACACCGGGCCCAGCAGTCGGGGGTGGGCCCGACCGGCGACCAGCGGCAGGTCGACGGCGGTGCGGATACCGGGCGGGGCGGCGCACACGTACGGGATCGAGTTCACCAGGTGCGCGGCGGTGGCGACGATGCCGGCGTTGCGGGTGAGGCCCGCGCCGACCGTCGCGGGATGCCAGCCGTGGATCACCACGTGATTGTCCGGATCGCCCGCGACCTGCATCTCGAAGCGCGGGCCCTGCGGGCCGAAAGTCCATGCGGGGTCGAGGTTTTCCTCGCCCATCAGCCAGTTGACGCCGATCCGCACGAGAGTGTCCGCGCCGACGGTCGCCTCCCAGTGGAAGCGCTGGGCCGCGACCCGGCCCGGTTCGATCACGCCGATGGGTGAGTCGATCGGGGCCGTCGCGACCGCGTAATCGTGGATGCCCCGGATCTCGGCGCGGTCCGCGGCGATGCCGAGCGTGTCCAGGATCATCCGCACCGACTGGCGGAAGCCGCCGTCGAGCAGTGCCAGCATCGGGCCGCCGGCCGCCTCGTCCGGGGTCGCGCCGAACAGCATGATGTGCCGGACCACATCCGGGGAATCGTAGGTGCGGATATCGGAGAACTCCTCGCCGCGGACGAAGGTCACCGCCGAGGACATCGCCGTCATCATCAGGGGGAAGATCTCGGTGACGCCGCCGGGGTCGATTCCGGTGCCGTGCAACGTCGTTCCGCCGTCGGCGCAGGCCTGCCGCAGCGTCTGCGCCTCGTCCGCAGCGGGATAGAACCACCCGACCGGGGTCACCACGTTCTTGCCCGAACGCAGCAGGGCCGCAACCTCTTCCGGGTTCGGCAGCAGCGGCGCGTACACCACGACGTCGGCGGGCAGCGCGAGAATCTCCGCGGCGCTGGAGGTGGCCACCACCCCCAGCGGATCGGTCCCGAGGATCTCGCCGACATCGCGGCCGTGCTTGCGCTCCGAATGCACCCAGCAGCCGACGAGTTCGAGTTCCGGATGCTGCCGGACGCATTCGATCGCCGCCCGGCCCACCGAACCGGTGGCCCACTGCACGACTCTCCACACCATCGGGATCCTCCTGAGACCGAAACCGTGTCCGGGAGTCTGTGCGCAGTCGGAACCGAGTGTCAAGATGCCGGTGCGCCCGGCCGGCGCCGGTCAGAGTTTGCGGCGGGTACGCCGGACCGGGTCCAGCCAGTCCGGCTGGACCGGCTCGTGCGGGATCCGGTCGATGGCGTCGGCGAGGATGGTCTTCCCGGTGTCGTGGAGCATGCTGCTCAACTGATCGAGGATGTCGCCGACCGCGCGGTTGGCGGTGCGGAGTTCCTCGACGGACGGATTCGGGCGGTCGAACACGGCGTGCAGGGAGTCCAGGCGCAGGCCGGCGTCGAAGAGTTGCCGTGCCAGCCGGCAGCCGAGTTCGGCCAGAGCCACGGAATCGCCGAAGGATTCGGCGGATTCCCCGACCCGGGGCACCGGGGTGAGGCGGGTACTGGGCGAGGAGGCGGGAGGCAACGTCTCGGTCATGGCTGGCCCTTCGAAGCGTCGTACGGTCGCCGGCGCGGATCCGGCGTTCGAGCCGATGCGGGCTCGTATGAAACGCACAGGAAACGCTACGGTTCCGGACCGGTGGCCGGGGAGGGCCATTGGTCCTCTCCTTGGTGACCGAGAGGTGGGCCCCGGGTCAGGGCAGCGGTACCGACCAGTGCACGATCGCGCCGCCGCCCGGCGCGGCGGCCAGGGTGACCCCGCCGCCGTGCCGCTGGGCCCGCGCCTCCAGATTGGCCAGGCCGCTGCGCCGGGTGACCGCGGGGTCGAATCCGCCTCCGTCGTCACCGATTTCGAGGGTCACGTCGTCGGTGACCGACACCGTGATGGTGACGGTCTCGGCGCCGGAATGACGGACCACATTGCTCAGCGCCTCGCGCAGCGCGGCCTCCATATCGTCGGCCAGTGCGCCGGGCACCACCGAGACCGGACCGCTGAACTGGGTGACCGTGCGCAGGCTGGTGGCCGAGGTCATATCGGAGACCACGTCGTGCAGCCGTCTGCGCAGCGGCGAGGCGCCGGATTCGTCGCCGTGCAGGTCGAAGATGGATTCCCGGATGTCCTCGACCACCGACTGCAGATCGTCCACGTTGCGGGTCAGGCGGTCGCGCATCTCGACCGACCGGGCCCGTTGCAGGGTGCCCTGCAGGGCCAGACCCGTCGCGAACAGGCGCTGGATCACCCGGTCGTGCAGATCGCGGGCGATGCGGTCGCGATCGGACAGCACATCGAGTTCCCGCATGCGCCTCTGGGTTTCGGCCAGTTGCAGGGCCATCGCGGCCTGATCGGCGAACAGGGCCATCATCGGCAGTGCGGCGTCCTCGAATTCGGCGGCCGCCACCACCCGCACCGCGACCAGGACCCCGATGACGGATTTCCGGGCACGCAGCGGCAGGATCAGTGTGGGACCGAATCGTTCGCGCAGGTCCGGAAACGGGTTCAGTGCCGCGGCCGACGCGGCGTCGCCGGTGCGGAATACCGTACCGGTGTGCGAACCGCGCACCGGAATTCGCCGACCCAGCAACTCCCGGGCAGGGGCGCCCGAACCGGCGCACACCATCAATTCCGCGTCCGGGTCATCGGAATTGTCCGGATCCTCCGGAAGTGCGATGAACGTGCACACCGAATCGGTGAGCACCCGGGCGTGGTCGGCGACCGTATCGAGCACTTCCGACGGTTCACCGCCGGCCAGCAGTTCGGTGGCGACGTCGCGGGTGGATTCCAGCCAGCGTTGCCGTTGCCGCGATTCCTCGTACAGTCGCGCGTTCTCCACCGCGATGCCCGCCGCCGCGGCCAGCGCCTGCACCACCGCCTCGTCGTCCTCGGTGAACTCCTGCCCGTTGGCCTTCTCGGTGAGGTAGAGGTTGCCGAACACCTCGTCGCGCACCTTGACCGGCACCCCGAGGAACGACTTCATCGGCGGATGGTTCACGGGGAAGCCGACCGAGGTCGGGTGGGTCGAAAGGTCGTTGAGGCGAAGCGGTTTCGGCTGTTCGATGAGCAGGCCCAGGACGCCGCCGCCGTGCGGGAGATCCCCGATGAGGGTCCGCGCCTGATCGTTGATGCCCTCGTAGACGAATTCGGCCAGATTGTGGCCGGTGCCGCGGGTCTCCCGGACCCCGAGCGCGCCGTAGCGCGCGTCGACCAATTCGATCGCCGTGTGCACGATGGAACGCAGCGTATCGTCGATGTCCAAACCGGCGGTGACGACCAGCATCGCGTCGATGAGCCGGTCGATCCGACTTTGCGCACCCACCAATTGCCCGATGCGATCCTGTACCTCGATCAGTAATTCGCGGAGTCGCAACTGCGACAACACGTCGCTCATGGTCGTACGGTCACCGATCGGCAGTTCCGGGACGGACATGCCAGCTATTCTCACACGTCGAAACTGCCGTGTCAGCAAACCGGATCGTCGCTTTCGCGCGGGAAAAGTTAGCTGGCCGGCAAACATTTCGCGGGCCGGAATCGATCGGCCCGCGAGGTCAGCGGTCGCGGACGGAGATCAGGCCGCCCAGTACGCCCAGATAGGCGGCGCCGTCCGGGCCCACGGCAATTCCGGAATAGTTGTTGTTGAATCCCGGGCCGGTGCCCGCCAATTGTTTCCACACCGTGGCGCCGGTGCGGAAGTCCAGTGCGGTCCAGTACCAGGGATCGGCGGGGCCCGCACCCTTGGTGTAGGTGTAGACCAGGCCGGTGGCCAGCGACAGTTTCGGTACCACGGTCGGCGCGGCCTCGATGTCGTTGTCCCACACCGCGTGACAGCCGTTGCCGTCGGTGTCGAGGTCGATGCGGGCGAATCCGGGGGTGGTGGTCCGGCCGAGCAGCGCGGCCTCCGGTCCGGTGTAGCCGAAGTTGTTCTCCACCACCAGCGAACGACCCGCGGCGATCAGCGAGTTCTCGGTGTCGCTCGCACCCGGGGCGAATACCGGCACCGAACAGACCTGTCGCCGCGCCACATTCGGCGCGGTGCGGTAGACGACGACATCCATCGGATCGGCGTTGTCGGTGACGGCGACGTAGCCGCCGGGCAGCAGCGCCGGGGTGGTGCCGGTGCCGTCGTCGACCTGGCCGGGCTTGTGGATGCCGTCGTTGGCGTAGGTGATCCGCCAGGTGATCGCCGGCGCACCGGCCGGGCCGGCGTCGAACCGCAGCAGTTCGCGGTCGGTGGCGATGTACACGTCGCCGTCGGCGCCGACTGCGAAGGAGTTCTCGATCTCGCCGTCGGCGCCGTCGCCGAGCCGGATCGCCTGCACCGCACCGGTTCCCGGATCGACGGTGCCGACGACGCCGTCGGTCTCGGCGACGAACCACAGGCGGCCGGTGCTGTCGGGCAGTACCGAGTTCACGGTCTCGGTGCCGCGCAGCACATCGCGCAGGTCGTAGTCGCGGTGCAGGACGAAACCGTCGGCGGTGGCGTTCTCGGCCAGCACCAGGATGTGGCCGTCGCGGGTGCCGATCACCGCGCGGTCGGCGTCGTCGAGATAGAAGTAGCCGCCGCCGGTGAAATTCGTGAACGCGTTGCCGCTCAGGTATTCCCCGGCGTCCCGGCGCGGCAGCGGATAACTGCCGAGCACCGTGAGATCCGCCGGATCGATCAGGTAGAGCGCGGTGGCGGCGCCGAGGCAGACGGTGACGATCCGCCCGGCCCGGTCGAAGGCGATCGAACCGCATTCGCTGCCGAGGAACAGCGAATCGGTGTGCGGCGCAACGCCGAGCGGGCCCGGCCCGGGGTAGGTGTTGGTCATCCAGCCGTCGTTGTGGATGTTGGAGGCGGTGCCCGGGGCCAGGAACGGATGCCGCGGCACCGCGGGCACCCCGGTGATCGGCTGCGCGACCGCCGGAGCGCCCAGGAATCCGGGCGCCGCCACCGGCTCCTGGGGGATGGGCAGCGCACCGGCGGCGCCGGCGCAGGCGGTCACGGCGACGGTCGCGCCGAGCGCGGCCCGCCGGATTCGGTCGAACATGCCCCGATTGTCCGATGCGCACCACCCGGACCGCGCACCGGGTGATCGTGCTACCGGCGGGTAACTGCGAGTTTCCGGACGGCGCCTTTTCCCATTCGGCGCGAGAATTGTTGCCCGACTTGCCGAATCGCGCCGGAACCGTCGGTTAAGCTCGGACCGCAGTCGCTCCGGACTGTCGTGCTGAGCTCAACCGGGAAGGCACCCTCATCGGCGAGGGAGAACATGATCGTGCAGCCTGTGTCTCGTGTCCGGAAAGCACTCGTGGCCGTCGCCGCGGCGGTATGCCTGATCCCGTTCGGGACGGTGTCCGCGCAACCCGCGGACGACAACGGCCTGGTCCAGGAGATCGACGGCACCTACGCGCAATCCGTGCCGACGGCGCAGTGCGGGCCCGGATCGCAGCCGGAGACCGGCCTGCAGGGCGACGTGAGCGCCGCCGACCGGGACAGCGGCCGCAGCACCGCCGGCTACTGGTGCAATCTCACCCGGCTCGGCGGATATGCCGGTCGCGGTGGCGGTATCACCTCCACGACCTTCGATCACTGCCTGTACATGGGCAGCCTGTTCCCCGGTGATCTGCTCGGGCCCGCCACCGGGGTGCAGGTCGTCGACGTGGCCGATCCGGCGAATCCGGTGCTGTCCACCACGCTGACCGAACCGGCGATGCTGGCGGGCACCTGGGAGAGCCTCAAGGTCAATCCGGAGCGGAAACTGCTGGTGGGCACCGGAGTTCCGCTGCTGACCGGCTTCGGACTCATCTCGGTGTACGACGTCTCGGACTGCGCGCATCCGCGGCTGCTCAATCCCGGACCGGGCACGAATATCGCGATGCCGGTACCGATCACGGCCCACGAGGGCGGATTCTCCCCGGACGGCAACACCTATTGGGCCTCGGGGGTGGCGCCGGGGATCATCAGCGCCGTCGATCTGACCGATCCCGCGAATCCCCGGGTGATCTGGCAGGGCCTGCCCGGATTGTCCATGCACGGCATGGGTGTGAGCCCGGACGGCAACCGGGTGTACCTGTCGGACAACTTCGGCGGTATCACCGTGCTCGACACCAGCGCGATCCAGCGCCGCGATCCGAATCCGCAGGTGCCCGTGCTGGCCGAAATGCACTGGAGCGACGGCTG
Source organism: Nocardia sp. BMG111209 (assembly GCF_000381925.1). Lineage (NCBI taxonomy): Bacteria > Bacillati > Actinomycetota > Actinomycetes > Mycobacteriales > Nocardiaceae > Nocardia > Nocardia sp. BMG111209. Next base: position 1,244,992 of record NZ_KB907307.1, on the reverse strand, counting down.
GGCCACCCAGCACAGCATTCCGGTCGACTACGGCGGCCACCCGTACCTGTTCACCGTGGACGAGGCCGGGGCGGGCGGGGTGAAACTCATCGACGTCGCCGACGACCGCCACCCGCGCATCGTGAATTCGATCAAGCTGGCCATCGAACTGCCCGGCAACCAGGATCGGGCGCTGGCGTCCAGTATGGGCGGCTCGGTGTTCGCCTACGATTCGCACTACTGCGCCGCCGATCGGCCGGTCGATCCGACCGCGCTGGCCTGTGGCTGGGAGTCCTCGGGGATCCGGGTCTTCGATGTGCGGGACCCGTCGCGGGTACGGGAGATCGCGTACTACAACCCGCCGGCCCGGACCGGGCAGAACGCGCAGTTGTGGAATTCGCCGCACGCGCTGGCCTCGGTGATCGGCGCTCCGCTGCTCGACGGCCCGTCCATTGTCCAGTCCCTGGCGCAGGGATTGTTCGATCCGTCGCAGGCGCTCGGGCCGCGGTCCGGTGACCTGGTCGGCGGCGATCTGTCCACCGACTGGTGCTTCGCGCCGCCGGAATGGCACGGCAGCCAACTGTGGACGGCCTGCGCGGACAACGGATTCCTCGCGCTGCAACTGGCGCCGGGCACGTATTCGGTTCCCGCCGACCAGCATTCCACGGTCGGATCATGACGGTCCGCCGCGCCGGCGTCGCACTCGCCGCACTGGGTGCGGCCCTGCTACTGATGGTGATGGGTGCGGCCCTGCGCCCGCTGCTGTTCCCGGAGCATCCCACGGCCCCGAAGGTGCTGAGCGCCACCGAGATCGGCTTCGTCCAGGATATGACCGCGCATCATCAGCAGGCGCTGCTGCTGGTGCAGCGCCTGGATCCCGGCGCGGATCCGCTGGTGGTGCGGCTCGCCCAGCAGATCGCCGACACCCAGCGCGGTGAGATCGGCATGCTGCTGGGCTGGCTGCGGCTGGCCGGCGTCACCACGACCGACCCGCATCCGATGGCGTGGATGCACGACACCGCCGCCGCGGCGCATCATCCCGGCGGCCCGGCGACACCGGCCGCGAGCCCGGATGCCATGCCCGGCATGGCAACCCAGGCCGATCTGGACGCCCTGGCCCACGCCACCGGCCGGGACGCCGCGATCCTCTTCCTGAACCTGATGCAGCGGCACCACTACGGCGGCATCGCGATGGCCCAGGCCGCCGACCACCTGCTGACCTCCGGAGTGGTGAAACAGGCCGCCCGCGACATGATCACGACCCAGAGCCGGGAAACCGGCCTCCTCGGCCTGTTACTGGACAAGGAGACCGGCCCGCTCGGCCGCTGACCGCTCGTCGCTCAGGCGGGTACGGTATCGGTGGCGCGCGACCAGACCCGGTGCGCGGCAAGAAGTTCCGCGAACAGTTCGCTGAACCGGTCCGGTATGTCGGTACCTCCCACGGCCATGGCCACCACACCGTTGTGCCGGGACTGCTCGTCGTCGCCGGCGACGAGGCCGATCTGCCCCAGCAACTCCTCACCCTCGCCGAACGCGCCGATCGGCTTGCGGTGCTTGAAGGCTTCCAGTACGAAATGCAGTGCGGGACCGACGGTTCCGAGCGACTCCACGGCGTCGGCGCCGCCCGCGACGAGTACGCCGTCGTAGAGTACCGAGGCCACGGTGGTCAGGGCCCGGTCGACGGGCAGGGGCTGCCCGTCCGCACCGGTGATCGATCCGCCGTGCGGGGCGACGATCTCGGTGATCGCGCCGTGCTCGTCCAGCCAGGTCCGGACCCGCTGGATGCCGGGCACATCGGCGCCGTCGGCGGTCAGCACCGCGATCTTGCGGGTGGCGATCGAACCGGCGTCGGCCGTGTTCACCTGGGACAGCGCGGGTGATATCGGGGCGTCGTCGTCATCGCTCAGCGCGATATCGGGCACCCCGCGGCCCAGTCCGGTGGCGACGCGGTCGGCCAGGTCGCTGTCGATGCGGAGCAGATGCTCCAGCACCTTCTCCTGGATCGCCGGGCGGGTCACCTTGCCCAGTTCGAAGACGAACGCGCCGACGATGTGGTCGGCCTCCGGTTCGGACATGCTGCGCCAGAACATCCGCGGCTGGCGGTAGTACTCCCGGAAGCTGTCGGCGCGCTGCCGGATCGCGGTGCCCTGCAACTGATCCGGCTGATGCCGGAAGGCGCCGTCGCCGCCGACGACCGGGCAGCCGCCGCCGACGGTGTTGATCGTGTAGGCCGCCTCGCCCCGCGGGATCGTGTGCTGGCCGTAGCCGTCCTGCTGATGGTTGCGCACATCGGCCACCGGCCGGTTGATCGGCAGCTGCGCGAAATTCGGCCCGCCGAGCCGGATCAGCTGGGTGTCCAGGTAGGAGAAGTTGCGCAGTTGCAGCAGCGGATCGTCGGTGAAGTCGATGCCGGGCACCAGATTCGCGGTGTGGAAGGCGACCTGCTCGGTCTCGGCGAAGAAGTTGTCCGGGTTGCGGTCGAGCACCATCTCACCGACCGGCAGCACCGGGACCTGTTCCTCCGGAACGAGTTTCGTCGCGTCGAGCAGATCGAAGTCGAAATCGAACTGCTGCTCCACCGGGATCAGCTGCACACCCAGCTGCCAGCGCGGAAACCGGCCCGCGGCAATGCAATCCCACAGATCGCGGCGGTTGAAGTCGGGGTCGCGCCCGGCGACCTGCTGGCACTCGTCCCACAGCAGCGAATGCACACCCAGCTGCGGCTTCCAGTGGAACTTGACGAAGGTGGCGCGACCGGCCGCGTCGACCAGCCGGAAGGTGTGCACCCCGAAGCCCTCCATCATCCGGTAACTGCGCGGCAGCGCGCGGTCCGACATCAGCCACATGATGGCGTGCAGGGTCTCGGCCTGCTGCCCGACGAAGTCCCAGAGCGTGTCGTGCGCCGACGACGCCTGCGGAATCTCGTTGTGCGGCTCGGGTTTCACCGCGTGCACGAAGTCGGGGAACTTGATCCCGTCCTGGATGAAGAAGACCGGGAAGTTGTTGCCGACCAGATCGTAATTACCTTGCGCGGTATAGAATTTCGTCGCGAAACCGCGGACGTCGCGGACCGTGTCCGCGGATCCGCGGGAGCCGCCGACCGTCGAGAAGCGCACGAACACAGGCGTTTCCACCGACGGATCGGTCAGGAACCGGGCCGCGGTGTACTGCGCGAGCCGATCGTCGTACGGCTTGAACCGGCCGTACGCGCCGGCGCCGCGGGCGTGCACCACCCGCTCCGGGATGCGTTCGTGGTCGAAGTGGGTGATCTTCTCCCGGGCGTGGAAGTCCTCCAGCAGCGTCGGGCCGCGCTGACCGACCGACAGCGCGTCGTCGGTGCTTTCCACCGGCACACCCTGCTGGGTGGTGAGCCGGCCCTGCTCCCGATCGACGCGATACCGGTCCAGCTGTTGCTGCTTGGGGTCCGAGACATCGTCCACGATTCATCCTCCCGATCCAGGTGGCTGCGCAACCGCGTGCTACCCGTGGATTCGAAGGTCAATCACGCCGCGCTGCCCGGGGACGCATCGTGTCCGATCGGATGCCGTGCGGTGGCCCGCCGACCGCCGCCGGAATTGCCGGTGTCGAAATGGTCGGCGTGGGTATTGCCGCCGTGCCGGAACCCGTTCTCGAAGGTGGATATGAGCGATAGCGAACACAGCGAATGGGTGGGCCAGCCGCATCCGCAGGGGGAGCCCGAACCCATCACCGCCGCGGAGGCCGCGGCGGCCGAACTCAGCGACGCGGACCATCCGCTCGGCACGCCGGGCCGGCGGTTCGATCGGCGCTCGCCGTTCATGATCGGCGTCGCGGGGGCGGGCGGGGTGCTGGCGACGGTGTGCGCGGTGAAGGTGGTGTTCGCGGCCCACGAGGCGCTGCTGCTGGTCGTCGCGGCGCTGTTCCTGGCCATCGGGATGGAACCGGCGGTGTCGTGGCTGGCCCGCCACCGGATCGGTCGCGGACCGGCGGTCACGCTGGTGCTGCTGGTGATCGTCGCCGCGCTCGCGGGATTTCTCGCGGCCCTGATCACGCCACTGGTCGATCAGGGACAGGCCCTGGTCGACCACGCACCCGATCGGCTGCATCAGCTGGAGAATTCGTATCCGGCCTTCCGGTCGGCCGCCGACCGGCTGCATCTGGACGAGAAGGTCCAGCAGGGTATCGACACGAAATCCGCCGATCTGGCCCACGGGCTGGTCGGTGCGGGCAAGGTCGTGTTCGGCGCGGTGACCGGCACCGTCGTGGTCTTCGTGCTCACGGCCTATTTCTCGGCCTGTTTCCCGAGCCTGCGCGCGAATCTGTACCGATTGTTCCCGCAGCATCGGCGGCCGCGCGCGATCCTGATCGGGGATGCCATCTTCGCCAAGGTCGGCGGATACGTCCTGGGCAATCTGCTGATCTCGCTAATCACGGGTGTGCTGACCTTCATCTGGCTCGCGGCGTTCGGGGTGCCGTATCCGCTGGTGCTCGCGGTGCTGGTGGCCGTCCTCGACCTGATCCCGCTGGTGGGGTCCACGCTGGCCGGGATCGTGATCGCGGTGGTGGCGCTGACCGTCTCGATGCCGGTCTGCCTGGCGACCGTGGGATTCTTCCTGGTGCTGCGGCTGGTCGAGGACTATCTGCTCGCACCCCGGATCATGGGCCGCACGGTCGAGGTGCCCGGGGTGGTCACGGTCGTCGCGGTGCTGATCGGGGGATCGCTGCTCGGGATATTGGGCGCGCTGCTCGCGATTCCGCTGGCGGCCGCGGTGTTGCTGCTGGTCCGGGAAATCGTGTTCCCCGGCCTGGACAAGCAGCCGCCACCCGAGGTCCCGACGCCGTGAGCGGCCTGTGTCGGCGGCGTGCGGCGGGGTAGTCGGGCGATATGCCGACGTTTGCACCGATTTCGCTGCCGGCCCCACGCGGCCCGCTGTCCGCCGCGGTCGTGGCGCTGCTGCGCGACGGTACGGCCGCCGCCGCGGACCCTGCCGTGCCGGACGCGGATCCCTACGGCGACGATCTGCACCTGGCGCTGCACCTGTGTTACGAATTGCACTATCACGGTTTCGCGGCGGTGGATCCGGAGCGGGAATGGGATATCCGGGTGCTGACGATTCGGGCCCGGCTGGAACAACGATTTCTCGACGCCCTGCGCCGGGACGTGACCGGGGGCGCCGATCTCGATCGGGAACTCGCCGCATTGTTGTCCGAACCCGCCGAACCCACGGGAGTCGGCGCATTTCTCCGGCGGGACGGGCAATGGTGGCAGCTGCGTGAATATTTCGTGCACCGCTCGATCTATCACCTCAAGGAGGCGGATCCGTATGCCTGGGTGATTCCCCGGCTGCACGGTGACGCCAAGGCGGCGCTGGTCGCGGTGGAATTCGACGAATTCGGCGGCGGGCACGGGGAGCGGGTGCATTCCCGGTTGTACGCCGATCTGCTCGACGGGGCCGGGCTGGAGTCCGGCTATCTGCATTATCTGGATATCGTTCCCGCGCCGATGCTCGCGCTGGTGAACATGATGTCGCTGTTCGGATTGCACCGGCGGTGGCGGGGTGCGCTGGTCGGGCATTTCGCGTCGACCGAGATCACCTCCTCCCCGGCGTCGAAACGCATGGTCGACACCCTGCGGCGATGGGATGCCGCACCCGCCTGTGTGCGGTTCTACGCCGAGCATGTGGTGGCGGACGCCGTGCACGAACAGGTCATGCGCGCGGTGATCGGTGATCTGCTCCGGCAGGATCCGGGCCTGCTCGATTCGGTGGTCTTCGGAATTCAGGCCACCGAATTACTGGAGGGCCGGGTGGCGCGGCAATTACTGGACCATTGGGCGGCGGGCCGCAGTTCGCTGCGGGAACCGCTGCCCGCGGTGGATGCCGCGGCACAGGGTAGTCGCCGACCATGATCGTGTTTCGTGCGCCGGGGGTCTACCGGCCACAGTCGGATACCGCGATGTTGCTGACCGCCGCGGGCGCAGCCGTCCCCGCGGGTGGGCGGGTCCTGGACGTGGGTACCGGTTCCGGTGTGCTGACCGTCGCCGCGCTGCGGTCCGGCGCCGGACGGGTGACGGCGATGGACATCTCGCGCCGGGCGCTGCTGTCGGTGTGGCTGAACAGTCTGCGGTGGTGGGGCCGAGTCGAGTTGCTGCACGGCGATATTCGGCACACCCACCCCCGCGGTCGCTACGATCTGGTGCTCGCCAACCCGCCCTATGTGCCCGCCTGCGCCGCCGACGACGTCCGGCGCGCCGCGCGGGCCTGGGCGGCCGGGCCGACCGGGCGATCGGTGCTGGATCCGCTGTGCCGCTTGCTACCTCGGCTGTTGCGGGAATCCGGCGCGGGCCTCATCGTGCAGTCCGCCCTGGCGGATCCCGCGCTGACGGTCGAGATGCTCACCGCCGGGGGACTGGACGCGGTGGTGGCGGCGCGCAGCACGGTCGCCTTCGGTCCGGTGCTGCGCTCCCGGTCGGCCTGGCTGGCGGCGGCCGGTGTGATCGAACCCGGCCAGTGCGCCGAGGAATTGGTGGTGATCCGTGCCGGCCACCCCCGATGAGTCACCGGCCGTGGCCGATTCGGCCCGGCGCCGGGTGACGATGACCGCCGACGGCCCGATCCTGATCGAGGGACCGGTACGGTTGATCGCCCCCGACGGCCGCGAATTGTGTTGCGACCGTTTCCTGGTCGCGATCTGCACCTGTCACCGGTCGGGCAGCTATCCCCTGTGCGACACCAGCCACCGCCGCCGGCGCCGCGCCGACCCGGAGGCCGGATGAGCGGATCCGGTGACGGCCCCGTTCAGGGCGCGTCCTCCGCGGCGCCGACCTCGGCGAGCGCGTTGTCGCGCAGCTCGCCGAGGATGCGGGCGAGGATGCGCGACACCTTGACCTGGGACATCCCCAGCATCTCGCCGATCTGCTGCTGGGACAGCCGCGCGTAGAACCGCAGGATGAGCACGTGCCGGTCGTCGGCGGACAACGTCTCCAGATGGGGTGCGACCGCGAGCGCGTCCTCCAGCAGCTGGTATCCGTCCTCGTCGACGGCGAGTGTGCCGCCGACGGGCAGCGGGCCGACGCCCTCGTCGTCGGTGGCGAACGCCTCGAGGGATTCGGTGCGGTAGCAGTAGGCGCCGAGGGCCGCCTGATCCACGTCGTCGGCGGTGATCTCGAGGTCGACGGCGAGATCCTCACGGGTCGGGGTGCGGCGCAGTTGCTGGGCCAGGCGCGGGGTGGCGGTGGTGATCTTCTGCTGGAGATCCTGCAACCGGCGCGGGACCCGGACGGTCCAGCCGTAGTCGCGGAAGTAGCGCCGCAACTCCCCGGTGACGGTGGGGATCGCGAAGGCGAGGAAGGAATCGCCGCGCGCGGGGTCGTAGCGGTCGACGGCCAGGACCAGTCCGACCCGCGCGACCTGTTGCAGATCGTCGAAGGATTGGCCACGGCCGCGATACCGGGCGGCGAGATGGTCGGCCAGCGGCAGACAGCGGTCGATGACGTGCGCACGTAACCGGGCCCGGTCCGGATGCTCCCACGGCATGGCGTGCAGGGCGATCAGGTCGGGTTCGAGGTGATCGTAGGGGTCGCGGCCGCGGGCGGGATGTGCGGCCGGACCCTCGTTACGTCCGGTGTTCATAGTGACCGGGAGTCCCTTCTCCGGCCGATCGCCCGAACCCCTGACTGTCACGAGAGTGCGGAGTCGCCGCAGGGTCGTGCACGATCGGGAAGGCGGTATGGGCCGGTGCGAGAGCGGTACGGCCCCGAGCAGCGGCTGACTGTTCAACCAGCACCACCAGCATGGCACCCGGCGGCACGCCGGTGGGGCATCGCAACGATCTCGTGTCCTGCTCGTTCCGCATGTCCGCGGCGGACCGGGGTAAACCGCGCACGTGATCGAACGCCCGAGCTGTTCGGCCCGAGGAGAGGTGACTCGATGAACATCCACCCGGGTATGCGTCTCATGCGCACGACCGCGGACGGAGTAGCCGATATCGTGCTCGTCCACGCGGTCCGGTACGGGCCGTTGCCGTACGCGGAGATCTCGGACGAGCCCGACGGGAATCGGCGCTCGATTCTGCTCGCGGAGCTGGAACGGCAGTTCCCCGAACCGGTGGAACCGGGATCGGCGATCGCCGCCGGGAGTCCGGTCGGCGGGCAGCCGGTATCCGTCACCCCCGTATCCCGGGCGCCGCGCCGCCGGCGGCCGGCCGCCCGGCGGATGGTCCGGGTGCAGCGCCGCCGCTGAGGCGCTCGCCGATTCCGCGCACCGCCGCGCGGGATCGGCGAGCGGACGGAACGGGGCCGGGTGGCGAATATGCCACCCGGCCCCGTGTGTCGTCCGCGTTATCGTCCGAGCGCGCGGGCCAGTTCGCCCTTGGTCATCTTCGATCGGCCCTCGATGTTGCGCTGCCGGGCCTCGTTGTAGAGCTGGTCGCGGGTCGGTCCCTTGGGCCGGTCGGTCCCCGAGCGCAGACCACCGCGGCGCTGCGGCGACATGTCCTCGACGGACGTGCGGCTCGCGGTCTTCGATTCGCCGCTGCGGGCGCGATTCTTGTTCACCGTCCGGGCGGCGATCTCCTCGGCGCGGCGGGTGCTCGCCCCGCGCTCCTCCGCGGAATCCTTGATGTGCTCGTACTGACGCTCACGCTTGTCGCTCCATTGCTGCTGGGGCATGCCTTCCTCCGTTCGAGTCGAAACTGCCCGGATACCAGGGGTTCTCGGGCCGCACCGCGGCGTCCGGCGGTGGGTGCGGGGTCAGGCGTTGCAATACCCACTCGGCGCCGGGGCATTCCCCGGGCAACGCCGGCATCTCCCGTCCGCCGCCCTCGGTGAGGCACCAGTGACCGCGGCCGCAATCGCATTCGTAGTACCCGCGGGCCAGGGCGTTCTGACCCGGGCGGCATCGCACTACTTCTCGAATTTCCGGCATGTCCGGCGACTACCCGCTCCCGGCGCCACCACCCACCGTCGTTTCCGGAATGTCATGCGGCGCCGGGCCGGTCACCGTGCGCCGAGCACCGTGGTCACAGTGCGCCGAGCACGGCGACGATGTCACGGTGGTTGAGGTAGACCAGGATTCGCGGGCCCTCGTCGTCGCGGCGGATCAGATAGGTGGATTCGAGCCGGATCGGTTCGGCCCCGGCGCGCGGGGTGTCCCAGTCCGTCGTGACGAGGGCGTGGTGTTCGTCGAGATCGAGCTGAGCGGAGGCCACGCAGACCGCGTGCCCCAGCCCCGCCGATTCGAACAGGCGGCGGCGCATCGGCAGGGAACCGACGAGGGCCTCCCGGGTGACCACGATCGCCCGGTTGGGGTCCGCGGTGACGAACTGTTCGGCGAACTGCTCGCCCTGATCGGATTCCGGTGTGGCGGAACTACTTTCGAATGCGGTGAGGAATGCGGCCAGGTCGGGATCCAGCGGCTTCCAGGTAGCGGTGATCACTGCGGCTACTTTCTCGCGAACGGTGGCGCCGGAGATCCGGCACCGGCACCTAAATTAGGTTATCTAATCCAGATTAGGCAAATGCTTTCACAGCAGGCCGGCCACCTTGCCGAGCACCGGCAGGGCGGCGGCGAGCGCCGCGCACTCGGCCTCGTCGAGGTCGTCGCGCAGGACCGCGTGCAGGCGGGCGACCACGGCCTCGTTGCGGGTCCGCAGCCCGCGGCGGCCGGTTTCGGTGATGGTCACCACGACCCGGCGGCCGTCGGCCGGATCCCGGGTCCGCTCGACCAGGCCCAGTTCCTCGAGGTGGCGCAGCACCATGGCGATCGCGGGCGTGGTGACCTCCTCGTCCGAGGACAGTGATCCCGGGGAGGCCGGGCCGTCGCGGTCGAGCCGGTGCAGGACGGCCAGCTCGAGGAAGGCCACCCCCTCGTCGGCGTCGACCACCAGCCGGCGGATCCGGCGCGCCAGCCGTCCGGTCACCAGGCGCAGTTCGCGGGCCGTGCCCGCATCGTCCATCACCATGGGCTCAATCCAGGTCGGGGCCGGAATCCGGCCCTGCGGGCGGGAACAGGGTGCGCACCGCGGCGACGACCGCGGCCCGCCGGGCGGCGGGTTGCGCCGCCGCACCCGGCCGGTGCAGCAGATCCGGCCGGCCCGCCCAGGCGGTGGCGAGCTGGTTGACGAACATCAGGATGTCGAGCGGATCCCAGGCGGGATCGAGGTGCCCGGCCCGCTGCGCCTCGCGCAACTGCTCGGTCTTGCGGTGCACGGTATCCGTGGTGGCATTGCCGGGACCGTCGGCGGTGAGTTCCAGCTGCCCCCACTGCATCAGGCGGTGGTTGTCGGGGTGGGCCGCGAAATAGTCGTGCACGCGGCCCGCGTACGCCGGCAGATCGGTGGGATCCATCCGGGTGGCCTCGGCGATCGCGGCCAGCTCCTGGGCGGCGACGTACTGGTAGAGGTTCTCCTTGCTGCGGAAATACGCGTAGACGCGTTCCTTGCTCGTCTTCGCCGCCTTGGCGATCCGATCCACCCGCGCCCCGGCGATCCCGTACGCGGCGAACTCGGTCTTGGCCGCGGCCAGGATGCGATCGCGGGTGGAGTCCGGGCCGGTCGGAGGGGTCATCCGGGCAGTCTAGCAAACCGAACTGTTCGGTTTGACGGTCGCGAGGGGGACGCGTACGGTAAAACCGAACTGTTTGGTTTGACCAGAGAGGCGCATTCGTGGAACACAGGACACTCGGCAACCAGGGGCTCGCGGGGGCGGCGATCGGCTACGGCGCGATGGGGATCTCCCTCGCCTACGGTCCCGGCGACGAGCAGCAGGGGATCGACACCATCCGCCGTGCCCACGAGCTGGGCGTCACCTTCTTCGACACCGCCGAGCTGTACGGCTGGGGCGAGAACGAGAAGATCGTCGGCCGTGCGGTGGCCGGATTCCGGGACGAGATCGTGCTCGCCACCAAATTCGGATTCACCCGCGAGTACGGCACCGACAGCCGCCCCGAGCACATCCGGGAGGTCCTCGACAACAGCCTGCGGTATCTCGGGGTCGACCATGTCGACGTGCTCTACCAGCACCGGGTGGATCCGCAGGTGCCGATCGAGGACGTCGCGGGCACGGTCGGGGAGCTGATCGCGCAGGGCAAGGTCAAATATCTGGGCCTCAGCGAGGCCGGGCCGCAGACCATCCGCCGCGCGCACGCCGTACATCCGGTGTCGGTGTTGCAGACCGAGTACTCGCTGTTCGAGCGGGATGTCGAGCAGCTGTTCCCGACGCTCACCGAACTCGGCATCGGATTCGTCCCGTATTCGCCGCTGGGCCGCGGATTCATCACCGGCGCCGCGAAACCCGCCGGCGAATACGACCCGACCGATATGCGCAATCACGATCCGCGCTGGCAGCCGGGCAATTTCGAGAAGAACACCGAGGCCGTACGGCGGCTCGGCGACCTCGCGGCCGGCAAGGGCTGCACGATCTCGCAGCTGGCGCTGGCGTGGCTGCTCACCCGCGGCGAGCACATCGTGCCGATTCCCGGCACCCGCAGCCCGGCCCGGGTCGAGGAGAACGTCGGGGCCGCCGAGGTGGCGCTGACGGCCGCGGATCTGGCCGCGATCGACGAGATCCTGCCGACCGGCGGCTACGGCGCCCGCTATGCCGAGCGCTCCCTGCCGAACTGGGTCTGAGGCGCGGACCTAGCCGGCGGTATCGGGCGGATCCGGCCGGTCGCCGAGGGTGGCGGCGGGTGAGCGGCCGTAGTGCCGCCGGTACAGCGCGGCGAACCGGCCGGGGTGGCCGAATCCCCAGTCGGTCGCGATCGCCGAGACGGTCGCGCCCTTGCCGTCGGTGAGTTGTTCGTGCGCGCCCTGTAGCCGCAAGCGGGCCAGATGGGCCATCGGCGTGGTGCCGAGATGGCGGCGGAACGCCAATTGCAGGGCGCGCACCGAGATGTAGGCGGCCGCGGCGATATCGCCGACCGCGATGTCGTCGTGCACCCGGCCCTCCATGTACGCCAGCGCCCGGCGCAGGGCGGCCGGATGCGCGTCGGCCCGGTCGGTGGCGGTCAGCTCCGCGGACGCGGTGTTCGGGAAGGTGTCCAGCACGGTGGCGGCGAGGAACTGCGTGGCGGTCGCCGCCACCAGCGGCGGCACCTGCCCGTTGTAGTCGCCGACGAGCTGCCGCAGGTGCGCGAGCGTCGCGGCCAGCCGCCGACCGGCCGCGACCGAGACGGGCCGGTGGCCGGTCAACTCCACCGGAATGCCCGCCTCGACCTCGGCGACGCGCGTGAGATCGGCCGGATCGAACATGGTGATGCGATAACGAGCGGTGTGGATCACCCCGGAATACGGCAGATCCGGCGGGGTCAGGACGGCGATCTCACCCGATCCGAAGTAATCGGTGCCGGCGTCGTGGTAGTTCTCCTCCACCCAGCCGGTTTCGACCTCGCACAGGCAGATCCGGCCCAGCGGCTCGGCGTCGTAACTCATGTCGAAGCCGAGGTCCAGCCGATCCAGGTTCACATCGCCCAGCCGCTCCCGGACGACCGTGCTGCGGACCGGGCCGGATGTGTCGTTGCCGATCCGCATGGTGGTGTAGTTCCGGTTGAGGAACTCCTCGGTCGCCGCCAGGCTGGTGCTGTCGAACTCGATGCTCATACCGCTTGCGCTCCTCGCTGCCCGGACCCTCCCGCCGGACGGACATCGCGAACATCGCTCTTCCACACTTTCGTCAGGATACCCAGCCATGCTCGCGGCACGCCTGCCCGCGGCCGAGATATCCGTGAACGCCCGGCACGGGTATCGGCGCCGCGACCGCGCCGGGCTCAGATCCGGAATTCCGCCGCACTGGCCGCGATGGTCATGCCGTGACCGCAGTCACCGTGCTCGCCCGCGCGCGGCAGCAGGCCGTCGACGACCTCGGGGACGCCGTCGACGAGCAGCGGCTCGAGCCGGGCGTGGTCGATGAACCATTCCACGTGCCGGAGATTGGGCACGGCCGCGGCCACCGGCGCGTGCAGCGCGGGCGCGCAGTGGGCGGAGACCTCGAGGCCGTGCGCGGCGGCCAGTGCGGCGCATTCCAGGAATCCGCTGTACCCGCCGCAGCGGGTGACGTCCAGTTGCAGGCAGTCCACCACGTCGAGCAGGGCCGCGGCGCCCATCGGATCGTAGATGTATTCGCCTGCGGCGACATCACATTCGACACCGTCGCGGACCACCGCCAGGCCTGCCGGGTCCTCGCTGCGCACCGGTTCCTCGAACCAGGTCACACCCAGTTCGTCCAGCGCGGTCCCGACCCGGCGGGCATATCCGGTGGGGTAGGCGCCGGCGGCGTCGACCATGAGTTCGGCCCGGCCGGTGACGAGGTCGGCGGCGCGCACCAGGCGGTCCAGGTCGCGGGCGGTGTCGCGGCCGATCTTGATCTTGACCGCGGTACAGCCGGCGGCCAGCCAGGAGGTGATCTGTTCGTCGAGATCCTCGTCGGGCAGATTGGTGAAGCCGCCGGAGCCGTAGACCGGCGCGGCGGCGCGCACGCCCCCCAGCAGCCGTGCCAGTGAGGTGTCCAGCAACCGCGCCTTCAGATCCCACAACGCGATGTCGACGGCGCTGAGCGCCTGCGCGACGACCCCGGTGGTGCCGAAATCGCGGCAGGCCCGGCGCATTTCGAGCCGGCACTGCGGAATGTCCCAGGGCGAGCGGCCGATCAGGATCGGCAGCAGTTCGTCCCGGATGATCGCGGCCGCCGCGGGGGTGCTGTAGGTCCAGCCCAGACCGCTGCGGCCACCGGCCTCGAGCCGCACGGTGACGGCGGTGGTCGAGGTCCAGGCCAGGGTGCCGTCGGATTCCGGTCCGGGTGTCGGAAACCGGTACACCGCAACGGAACCCGGATCCTCGAGCCGGACCTCCCGGGTGGTCAACGCGCACCGCCGGCCGGGCTCTGCGCGACAGGCCGCAACCGATTCGTGGCCTTCGGGCCACGCGGCGGCATCGGGTCCGGCAGATCGACGGCCCGAGTGGACGGTACGGAATCGGAACGTGTCATGACCTGACCCTTCGTACGAGGTGGAGCCGGGGAATGTGCGGCGACTACCCCGTCCGGACCGGCACACACAGCTGATTGGGTGCGCGGCCGCCGGGTATCCGCCCGCCGACACGAGCAACGGACCGGACGGGAGACCAGATGACACAGCAAGTGGGTGACTATGTCCTGCAGCGCCTGCGGGAGTGGGGTGTCCGGCAGGTGTTCGGCTACCCCGGTGACGGCATCAACGGTTTGATCGCGGCGTTCGGGCGGGCCGCCGGCGAGGGTCCGGCCTTCGTCCAGGCGCGGCACGAGGAGATGGCGGCGTTCGAGGCGACCGGCTACGCGAAGTTCAGCGGCGAGGTCGGGGTGTGCGCGGCGACGTCCGGTCCGGGCGCGATCCATCTGCTGAACGGGTTGTACGACGCCAAACTGGACCATGTGCCGGTGGTGGCGATCGTCGGCCAGACCGCGCGCAGCGCGATGGGCGGCAGTTATCAGCAGGAGGTCGATCTCCAGTCGCTGTTCAAGGATGTGGCCAGCGAATATCTCGTCGAGGTGAACGTCGCCAGCCAGCTGCCCAACGCGCTGGACCGCGCCTTCCGGATCGCCCGCGCACGCCGCGCGCCGACGGCGGTGATCGTCCCGTCGGATCTGCAGGAGGAGCCGTATCGGCCGCCGGAACACGCCTTCAAACAGGTGCCGTCGAGCCCGCCGCAGGTGATGCACCCGACGGTGGTGCCCGCCCGGTCCGAGATCGAGCGCGCCGCGGCGGTGCTCAACGCCGGATCCAGGGTGGCGATCCTGATCGGCCAGGGCGCGCGCGACGCCGCGGATCTCGTGGTGGAGGTCGCGGACCTCACCGGCGCGGGTGTGGCGAAGGCGTTGCTGGGCAAGGATGTGCTCGCCGACGATCTGCCGTTCGTGACCGGGTCGATCGGCCTGCTGGGCACCCGGCCCAGCTACGAGATGATGCGCGATTGCGACACGCTGCTGATGATCGGCTCGAGCTTCCCCTACACCCAGTTCCTGCCCGATCTGGATCAGGCGCGGGCCGTCCAGATCGATATCGACGGCGCCATGATCGGCATGCGCTACCCGACCGAGGTGACCCTGCTCGGTGACGCGAAAGCCACTCTGACGGAACTGATTCCGTTGCTGACCGCCAAGACGGACGGCTCCTGGCGCGAGACGATCGAGGCGAACGTCGCCCGCTGGTGGAAAACCGTCGAACGGCAGTCGATGCTCGACGCGAAACCGGTCAACCCGATGCGGGTGGTGTGGGAGCTGTCGCGCTGCATCCCCGAGAACGCCATCGTCACAGCGGATTCCGGCTCGTCCACCAACTGGTATGCCCGCTGCCTGCGCTTCCGCGGCCGGATGCGCGGCTCGCTGTCGGGCACGCTGGCCACGATGGGTCCCGGTGTGCCGTACGCGATCGGCGCGAAGTTCGCCCACCCGGACCGGCCCGCGGTCGCCCTGGTCGGCGACGGCGCCATGCAGATGAACGGCCTGGCCGAACTGATGACCATCGCGCGCTATCGCGACCGCTGGAGCGATCCGCGGCTGGTGATCTGCGTCTTCCACAACAACGATCTCAACCAGGTCACCTGGGAGCTGCGCGCGATGGGCGGCGCGCCGAAATTCGAAGAGTCCCAGTCTCTTCCGGACATCTCCTACGCGGACGTCGCGCGCGGCTTCGGCGTGCCGTCGATCGCCGTCGACCATCCCGATCAACTCGCCGACGCCTGGCAGCAGGCCTTCGCCGCCGACGGGCCGATGCTGCTGGATGTGCGCTGCGATCCGGAGGTGCCGCCGATCCCGCCGCACGCCACCTGGGATCAGCTGGAGTCGACCGCCCAGGCCGTGCTGCACGGCGACCCCGATGCCTGGCATCTGATGCTCCAGGGCGCGAAAACCAAGGCGCAGGAGTTCGTCACCGCGGTGCGGCGCTGAATTCTGCATCCGGTGGACGGTGTGCGTCACCGCAGGGTCGGCGACGCACACCGTATTCGCCGGGACGGCGGTCAGTGCCCCTGGCGGTCGAATTCGGTGGCCCGGATGCGGCGGCGTTCGATCAGCAGCCAGGCGACGCCGCCGACGAGGCAGACCGCGCAGACGATCCCGGCGATCACCGCCCAGCCGGCGAAGCCGTAGCCCGCCGCGGTCAGCGCCGCTCCCAGGGCCACCACGCCGAGGAAGCACAGGACGAATGCGGGGATGTTCCGGTTGTCCTCGAGGCCCTGGCCGGTGTGGGTCCGGGCAGGGTCGGTGCGCCGGGCCCGATAGGTGGCGGGGATCCGGGCGAAGGGTCGTGCGTCGGGTCTCGTCATGTCGACGTCCTTCCGGGTAGCCGTACTAGGCCGATTGGGCCTGCCACATCCAGTGCAGTTGCTCCAGACGGGCGATGATGCCGAGCAGGAGATCCTGGGTGACCGGGTCCGCCTTCTCGACGGCCTCGCTGCGCTTGCGCAACCGGCGGATCACCGCCGTGAGGTTCGCGACGATCGCGGTGGTGACCTCGTCGTCGCGCTGCCAGCCGACCGGGAAGCCCTCGGCGCCGGTGCGTTCGGCGACCGTGCGGGCGCGGCCGTCCGGGCTCACCCCGACGGCGGTCGCGCGCTCGGCGGCGGAATCGGTGAATTCCCTTACCGCGAAGACCAATTCGTCCAGCGCCAGATGGACCGAGCGGAACCGCGGGCCGATGACGTTCCAATGCGCCTGTTTACCGATCAACGCCAGATCGATGAGATCGATGACGGTGTCGCACAAGGCGTCACCGGCGATGCGCTGTTGTTCCCGGTCCAGCTCCGTGGTGATCGGATGAGCCATCTCGGCGGTCTCCTCTCTGATCGAGTTCGTACGCAGGGCGAGCTACCCGTATTCGGGGCGGCGAATCAGGTACGGGCCACCGGCCCGGCGGCGGCGATTGCAGGTCGACACCCGGGTGCGTAGGCGGCCGGAATCGGGGTAGCCGCGCTTCGAACAGCCCGTCCACGACGCCCTCGGACGCCATCGCGTACCACCGAAAGGATCCCGTCATGCTCCGGCGCATCGCACGCCCGTTGTTGGCCACCACCTTCGTCGCCGACGGCATCGCCGCCTTCACCGATCCGTCGTCCCGGACCGAGGCCGCCACCCGGCTGGTCCGGCGTGGTGAACACGTGCTGCCGCGCGGTGTCGCCGGCTATCTGCGGGAGAACCCCGCGCGGATCGTCGAGATCAACGCGGCGATCCGCGTCGGCGGGGGTGTCCTGCTCGCACTGGGCCGGTTCCCGCGATTGTCGGCGCTGGCGCTGGCCGCGACGGCCGTGCCGACGACGATGACCGAACACGATTTCTGGAACGAGAAGGATCCCGAGCGCCGCAGCGTCAAGCGGGCCGGATTCCTGACCGATGCCAGCCTGCTCGGCGGCCTGCTGATCGCCTCGACCGACCGCGAGGGCCGGCCGTCGCTGGCGTGGCGCGGCCGGCGGGCGTTGGCCCGGCGCCGGGGCGAGACCGGGCCGCTGCGCGCCCAGCTGGCCGAGACCGCGGAGACCGTCCGCGAGCGCGGGCCGGAACTCGGTGCGGCACTGCGGGATCGGGGCGAACACCTCGCCGACACCACCCACCACCTCGCCGATTCCACCCGCGAATTCGGGACGCGGGCCGGCTCGGCCGCGACGCGCCGAGGCACACATCTGCTCGACGTCGCCCGCGACCGCGGCGCCGAACTCGCCGACAGCGCCCGCGACCACCGTCCGGCCCTGCTCGACACGGCACGCGATCGGGGCGGAGACCTGCTCGACACGGCCCGGGATCGGGGCGGAGACCTGTTCGATTCCGCCCGGGAGCGCGGCGGGAACCTGTTCGACGACGCGCGGGACCGCGGCGAAGACCTCCTCGGCAACGCCCGTGGTCGCGGCGGGCACCTGTTCGGCACCGCCCGGGGTCGCGGCGAGGACCTCTTCGACACGGCCCGGGACCGCGGCGGCGATCTGTTCGGCACCGCCCGCGACCGGGGGGCCGGTCTGGTCGACACCGCGCGCGATCGGGGCGGGAATCTGTTCGATTCCGCCCGGGACCGCGGCGAGGACCTGTTCGACAACGCTCGCGACCGCGGCGGCGATCTCCTGGGCACCGCTCGTGATCGCAGCGCGGAACTCCGCGAGCTGGCCCGCGACCGCCGCGACCAGCTGTCCGATGCGGCCCACCGCCGCGCACAGTCCCGATGAGGAAGGAAACGTCCATGTCCGGAGAGCTGCAGAATGCCCGTGTCCTCATCGTCACGTCCAACACCGGCGTGGAGCACGACGAGCTGGTGGTACCGCGCGACCGGCTGCGGGAGCGCGGCGCGCTGGTGATCCACGCGGCGGAACAGGACGCGCCCGTGCGGACCTACCGCCACGATCTGGAGCCCGACGAGGAGATACAGCCCGACACCACCATCGACGCCGTGGACGCGAGCCGGATCGACATGCTGATCGTGCCCGGCGGTACCGTCAACGCCGATCGGCTGCGGGCCAACGACGCCGCGCAACGGCTGGTCCGGGCCACCACCGCCGCGTGGAAACCGGTCGCGGCCGTCTGCCACGGCCCCTGGCTGCTGGTCGACGCCGAGGTACTGCCCGGCAAGCGGCTGACGTCCTATCCGTCGCTGAGCACCGATATCCGCAACGCGCGCGGTGATTGGGTGGACCGGCCGGTGGTCCGCGACGACAGTGACGGCTGGACCCTGATCACCTCCCGCGAGCCGGCGGATCTGCCGGACTTCGTCGACGCCATCACCCGGGAGCTCACCGTCTGACGTCGCGCCGGTCCGGCAGCCACGGTGGCGGGAGGCGGATACCCGGCCGTATTTCCTTCGCTCGCGTGGTATGCGGTTCGTTCGCTGGCTAGACTTGCCGTGAAGGCTCGGCGTCCGTCTCGAAGGTGAATAATGGCCGCTCACACTGCCGTGCTGAATGCCTCCCCGGCAGACAATGAAATTGCCGCCGAGTTGCTGGAGTTCGGCTTCGGGGAGGCCGAGGTGATCGGGCGCGGTGGTTTCGGGACGGTGTACCGGTGCCGGGAGCAGGCCCTGGACCGGGTGGTGGCGGTCAAGGTGCTCACCGCCGATCTCGGTGCCGACGGCCGGGCCCGGTTCGTCCGGGAACAGCGCGCCTGTGGGCGGTTCGCCGCGCATCCGAACATCGTCCAGGTGCTGCGGGTCGACGTCACCGCGCACGGCCATCCGTTCCTGGTGATGCCCTTCCACGAGCGCGGCACGCTGGATCGCCACATCCGCGACCGGGGCGCGCTGCCGTGGCCGGAGGTGCTGTCGCTGGGCATCAAGCTCGCCGGCGCGCTGACCACGGCCCATACCGCCGGGGTGCTGCACCGCGACGTGAATCCGGCCAACATCCTGATCACCGACTACGGCGAACCGCAGCTCGCCGATTTCGGCCTGGCCCGCACGGCCGACGCCTTCCGGACCGCCGACGGGATCATCGCCGGGACCCCCGCCTACACCGCGCCGGAGGTGCTGCAGGGCCGCCCGCCCGCCGCGGCCGCCGATCTGTACGGCCTCGGCGCCACCCTGTTCACGGCCCTGACCGGCCACGCCGCCTTCGCCCGCCGCGACGGCGAGACCATCGTCGCGCAGTTCGTCCGGATCGGCGCCGAGGGCGTACCGGATCTGCGCGCGACGGGTGTACCGGCGCAGCTGTGCTCGGCGATCGAGGCCGCGATGGAACATCGGCCGGAGGATCGGCCCGGCTCGGCCCGGGAATTCGGGACCGTCCTGCGCGATATCCAATTCGCCGCCGGACTGCCGGTCGACGCCCTGGTCCCGACCGCGGACCCACCGGCCTCGGCGCGCCGGTCGGCCGCCCGGCCCGGCCCGGTGGCGACGCCGAACACCCGGTTGCGGCCGCCGACCTCCTCCCATCGCCTCGTCGCCCGCCCGCGGCTGATCCGAGCGCTGCGCGCGGGGGGCCAGCGGCGGCTGGTCCTCATCCACGCGCCAGCCGGCTACGGCAAGAGCACCCTGGCCGCGCAGTGGGCCGCCGAACTGGCCGCCGACGACATCCCGGTCGCCTGGCTGAGCCTGGTACCCGACGACAACAACCTGGTCCGGTGCCTGACCCGCCTCACCGACGCGGTCCGCCGGGTGCAGCCGAATCTGGCCGGCGAACTGGCCCAGATGCTCGAGGAGGGGGCCGGCGAGGCGGTGCATCAGGTCGTCACGACGCTGATCAACGAGATCCACACGGGCGGGCGGACCGTGGCGATCGTCCTGGACGACTGGCACCGCATCCGCAACCCGCAGGTGTGCGAGGCGATCCGGTTCCTGCTGGACAACGGCTGCCACCATCTGCGGATCATCGTGACCAGCCGGACCACGGCCGGACTTCCGTTGGGGCATATGCGCGTCCGCGACGAACTGGTCGAGATCGACGAGACCGCACTGCGTTTCGACGATCCCGAGGCCGACCGGCTGCTGCGCGACGTGGGTGGCCTGCCGCTGGACCGTCCGGAGGTGGAACACGTCCGGCGCACCACCGAGGGCTGGGCCGCCGCACTGCAACTGGTCTGCCTGTCGCTGCCGGGTAAGCAGGATCCGGCCGCGCACCTGGGCCGGCTCTCGGGGCTGCACGGCGCCATCGGCGAATATCTGATGGACGATGTGGTCGGCGAACTCGAACCGGATCTGCTCGAATTCCTGATGCGCACGGCGGTGACCGAGACGGTCTGCGCGGATCTCGCGACCGTGCTGACCGAACGATCCGGGACCCAGGACCTGCTCGAGGAGGTCCGCTCCCGGAATCTGTTCCTGCGCGGTATGGATGACGACCTGCGCTGGTTCCGGTACCACAGCCTGTTCGCCGGCTTCCTGCGCAACCGGCTGGCCCGGCAGCATCCCGGCCTGCCGGAGCGGCTGCACGGACTGGCCTCGGACTGGTTCGCCGCGCACGACATGCTCACGGAGGCAGTCGATCACGCGCTGGCGGCGGATCGGCCCGACCGCGCGCTGCGCCTGGTCCTGGACAGCGCCGACGCGCTGCTCGCCGAATCCCGGATGTCCACCTTCCTGGCGCTGGTGGACAAACTGCCCCCGGCGCTCGCCGAGTCCGACGCGGAACTGCAACTGGCGGTCGCGTGGGCCAATATGCCGCTGTTCCACCACGATGTGATGCGCCGGACGCGGTGCCGGATCGATACCCTGCTCGCCGCCCGGCCGCCGGATGCGCACAGTACCGATCTCGCGGTGGAGGCCGAACTCATCCGGTCGGTGCACGCGTTGCAGTGCGACCGGTTCGACGATCTGTCCGTGGTGGCGCGGTGGCGGGTGCAGGGCCCGGTGCGGCCGTTCCTGGCCGATGTCGGTGCGGCGTGCGCGGCCTCACTGGCCTTCTACCGCTTCGATTTCGACGAGGTCCGCCGCTGGCATCAGCGGACCACGGCCCGCCGGGTCCGCAGCGGGACGTTCAACGTGGTGCTCAGCGATGTGACCGCGGCCATGGCCGCGTTCGAACAGCTCGATATCGAGGGGGCCGAGTCGGTGCTGCGCGGCGCGCTGGCGAAGGCGCTGGAGGCCGGCCTGCGGCCACACGCGGCCCGCTTCATCACCGCCGCCCAGCTTGCCGAATTGCTCTATTACACCGGGCAATTCGCCGAGGCCGGGGAACTCGTCCCGACCGGCGACGAACTGGACACCGCGATCGCCGAGGTACTGATCACCGCCTACGGCACCGCGGTCCGGCTGGCCGCCGTCCGCGGTGACCTGGCCGCCGCGGAACAGGCCATCGCCGACGGACGCGCTGTCGCACAGCGGCTTTCGCTGCCCCGGATGACGGCCCGGATGCTCAACGAGCGGATCCGGCTCGGCCTGCCGATCGGCGGCGACGAGCGCCGCCGGCTGGAACGACTCGGCCCCTACCTCCGCCAGCCCGACCACTTGCGTGCGGCCGCAGCGGAATTCGATCAGGATTCGATCATCCGGCTGTCGCTGGCGGAACAGTCCCCGGGTGCGATCCGGCGGGCGCTGGAGCGGTCGGAGACGATGTTCGAACAGTTGCGCCGCCAGCGCCGGCCCCGGGCGCAGTTGCAGGCGCAGCTGTTGTACGCCTGCTGCCTGGCCGCCGCCGGCCGGACCCGGGCGGCCGCCGATCTCGCGCTGCCGGCCCTGTCCACCTGTGCGGATCTCGGGCTGATCCGGTTCGCGATCGACGCCGGCTGCCCGGTCATCGCCGCCGTCGTGGAAACCCTGTACGGCGCACCGGAATCGCCGGGGACACCGCCGCGGCGGTTCCTGCAGCGGATGCTGGAACAGTTCCGCGCCACCCACCCGATGGCGCACTGACCGCTGCCCGAGCGCTCAGGAATGCAAGTGCGGCAAGCAGTTCGGGCCCACCGCGGCACTGATCTCGGTCATCCCCGGGCCCGCGTCCTGGGCCAGGCGGGGCACGCCGCGTTCGACGCACATCGTCAGCGCGGGCCGCGCGATCGCGCAGGCGGCGTCGTACTCGCCGGCGGCCCACCGGCAGCAGGCGTACAGCAGGGCCGAATCGACCCGGGCGCGTGGGCGATTCAGGGTCCGGATCTCCCGGTACATGACCTCCGCCCGTTCGCAGGCGGCGGCGATCGCGGCCGGGGTCCCGTCGGTCAGCAGCATCCGGATCGCCGACTCCTGCGCGAGTTCGGCCAGTGCGGCCCGAATCCTGATGTGCTGCTTGCGATACAGCGGAAGGTTCAGCAGCCGGGTGCGGACGTCGTCCGGGATCGGCAGGCCGATGCGCAACCGCTCGTTGATCATCCGCGCGGCCAGCCGGGGCAGTGACCGCTCCTGCGCCATCTGTTCCCCCATGCCCAGCAGTCGTTCCGCGCCGTCGCGGTCGCCGCGGATCATCGCGATCCGGGCGCCGGTGCCGAATCCGGCGAGCGCGACCTCGGCGCTGCGCGGTTCACAGTGCCGGCCCAGCGCCGTGTCCAGCCGTTGCTCGGCCTCCGCCAGCCGATCCTGCCGATATCGCAGATCGCCCAGGAAGGCGCCGGCCAGCTCCGTGACCCGGACCACCACCTCCGATTCCGGGGCCACCGACGCGGTCGCGGTGGTGAAATGCTCCTCCGCCACCCACGGATGCACCTGCTCCACCTCGGCCAGTCCGGCGATGCAGTGGCTGTGCATCACGGCCAGCGAGGGCAGGTCGCGGCCGTAGTGCAGCGCCCGCTCGTGCCAGTGCCGCACCCCGTCGAAGTCGAACCGGTTCAGCGCGTCGACCGCGGCGAGATCGGCGGCGTTCACCGCGATGAGCGTGTTGTCCAGCGCGGTGATGTGCTCGGGAATCAGCGCCGAGAGATTCTCCAGCCGGTCCCCGATGTACTCCTCCATCCCGGTCACCAGCGCGGCCTCCACCCGGTACGCGGTGGCCTGCGGTTCGGGCACACCGGAGGCCACGATCGCGGATTCGACCTTCCGGGCCGCGGTGTACACCCGCACGCCGCGTTCCAGCCCGACGTTCGCCCACGCCGCGCACAGCTGCAACCGCGGCCGGACATCGGTGAGGGAGGCGGGCAGTTTGGCGAGCAGACCCAGGATGGTCGCCATCCGGGTCGTCTCGATCAGCCGCACGGACTGCGATTCGACCAGATCCACCGCGCCCTCCGGATCGCCCGCGGCCAGCGCGTGATCGACCGCCTCGATCAGCCGATCGTGATCGGCGAACCAGGCCGAGGCGCGCGCGTGCAGCACCTGCGCCCGGTCCGGATCCCAATAGCCGAGCCGGCGTTGCAGATGATCGGCGAACAGCCGGTGGTAGCGGAACCATTCGCCGCTCGCGTTCTCCTCCACCCGGTGCAGGAACAGGTTCCGGTCGGCGATCTGGTCCAGCAGGACCCGGGCGTCGGCGCGGCCGGACAGCGCGGCGGCCAGGCTCGCGCAGATCCGGTTGGTGATCGTGGTCGCCATCAGGAAGTCCAGCAGCGGCGGATCCAGCGAGTCCAGCACGTTCTCGGTGAGATAGTCGCCGATGGCGTGGTGGCGGCCGCTGAGATTGTCGATGAAGCCGGCGGGATCGTCGCGACCGGACAGCGACAGCTGCGCCAGCCGCAGCCCGGCGGGCCAGCCTTCGGTCGACTCCCGGATCCGGGTCACATCCGCACCGCTCAACGGCAGATTGCTGACCCCGACCAGGAAGGTGCCGGATTCCTCGGGATCGAAACGCAGTGCGGCGGTGTCGATTTCGACCAGTTCGTCCTCGACCAGCAGTTTGCTCAGCGGCAGGCCCGCGCGCGTGCGGCCGGCCACCACCAGTTGCAGGTGGTGGCAGCCGTGCTCGAGCAGGTAGTCGACCGCGGCGAAGGTCTTGCGGCCGTTCACCTGATGCCAGTCGTCGATGACGAGCACGATCCGCTGACCGCTGTCGTGGATCTCGTCGATCAGCGCCGTCAGCACCGAGCGGGTGGCGTTGGAGGATCGCGCCTCCAGCAGGTCACCGAGTTCGCCGGCCAGTTCGGGGCGCACCCGGCGGATCGCCTCGATCAGATGGCTGAGGAACCAGACCACGTTGTCGTCGTCGGAATCGACGGTCAGCCAGGCCACCGGCACGCCGGTTGCCCGCAGTTCGCGGGCCCACTGCACCACCAATGTGGTCTTGCCGAATCCGGCCGGCCCGTCGACCAGGATCAGCCGCCGCTCACCGGCGGCGCGGATGACCTCCAGCAGGCGGGTGCGCTCGACCAGCGAGCGGGCCGAGGCCGGCGGGCGGAATTTGGTGGCCGCGATGGGCGGCGGTGGCGGGGTCACCGGCGCGACCGCGTGGGCGGGCAGGACCGTCGGCGTGGCATCGGCCCCGTCGACCGGCATCGCCATCGTGTCGATCGCCTGCCCGGTGTCGCGCTGCACCTCGCGCAGCAGTTCGCCGAATTCGACCGCCGAACCCGGCCGGTCCTCGGGATCGGGGGACAGGGCGGCGACGATCGCGTCGCGGGCCTCCTCCGGGACGCCGTAGGTGTGCAGGTCGGCGCCGAGGTCGCCCGTGTCACCACCGGGCCGGGACATCGGGGAGTGGCCGGTGGTCAGGTAGTACAGCGTGGCGCCGAGGCCGTACACGTCCGCGACCGCGTTCTGCACCGCGCCGCGCAGTACCTCCGGCGCGGTGTAGGCGGGAGTGCCCTGGACCAGCGAGGCCGTGCCGAGCGTCTCGTCCCCGAAGCGGGCGATGCCGAAATCCGACAGCTGCGGTTCCCCGTAGTCGGTGAGCAGGATGTTGCCCGGTTTGACGTCGCCGTGCACGATGCCGACCGCGTGCGCCGCGGCCAGCGCCCCGGCCATCCGCACCCCGATCGAGACCGCGTCGGGCCAGCGCAGCGGACCGCTCGCGCGCACCACCCGATCCAGCGATCCGCGGGTGAAATAGGGCATCACGATGAACGGCCGGCCGGTGGCCGTGAGGTCGATCCGGAGCACCTGGACGATGTGCGGATGGCCGGACAACCGGCCCAGCGCACGCTGTTCCCGGACGAATCGTCCCCGCTCGTCGCCGTGCACCTCGGATTGCAGCAGTTTGACCGCCACCATGCGCTCGAGCTCGGGTTCCCGGCAGCGGTACACGACGCCGAATCCACCGTGGCCGACCTCCTCCGGGCCGTCGAAACCACCGGCCACCAGTTCCCCGCGGACCCCGGTGGACACGTCCCGCTGTGTAGCGGCGATGTCGATGTCGGCCATCAATTTCTCATAGTGTGCGAGCGGATCATCGGCGATCCGGACCTGCGACACCACGATAGTCCCGATCATTGCTGAACGGTAGCTACGCTGCCCGCGGCCCGGCGGGGGCGGTTAGGGTGGGCGGACCACGAAGCCGTGCGGCAGGAGGTGGTTCGGGTGCGGTGCGTCGTATTCGGGGCGACCGGCTACATCGGGGGACGACTGGTACCGGAGTTGCTGGCGGCGGGCCACGAGGTGCGCGTGGTCGCCCGCACGCCGGGCAAACTCGCCGACGCGCCGTGGCGCGATCGGGTCGAGATCGTGCGCGGGGACGTGACCTCGGCGGAGGATCTGCGCGCCGCGGTGGACGGGCAGGAGGTCGCCTATTACCTCGTGCACTCGCTGCACCGATCCGATTTCGTCGCCGTGGACCGGCTCGCGGCCGAATCGCTGGCCGCCGAGGCCGCGGCGGCCGGCGTGCGGCGGCTGGTCTATCTGGGCGGCATCGTGCCGGTGGGGCAGCGCATGTCCCGGCATCTGGCCTCCCGGGCCGAGGTCGGCCGGATCCTCGCGTCGGGGCCGGTGCCGGCGGTGGTGTTCCAGGCGGCGGTGATCATCGGTTCCGGTTCGGCCAGTTTCGAGATCCTGCGCTATCTCACCGAGCGGCTGCCGGTGATGGTCACCCCGCGCTGGGTGCGCAACGCGATCCAGCCCATCGCGGTGCGCGACGTGCTGTACTACCTGACCCGGGCCGCGGACGTGCCCGGCGATTTCGCGGGGTTCTTCGACATCGGCGGCCCGGACGTGCTGACCTACGCCGGGATGATGCGCGGGTACGCGGAGGTGGCCGGGCTGCCGCGCCGCGGCATCGTGCCGGTACCCGTGCTGACGCCGTGGCTGTCGGCCCAATGGGTCAACCTGGTGACGCCGGTCCCGCGGTCGATCGCCGTGCCGCTGATCGAATCGCTGATCAACGATGCCGTGTGCCGGGAACACGATATCGCGCAACACATTCCGGATCCGCCCGGCGGGCTCACCGGCTACCGTCGCGCGGTCGCGCTGGCGCTGCGGCGAATTCGCGATCTGGATGTGCCGACCCGGTGGTCGGACGCGAATGTGCCGGGCGCGCCGTCGGATTCGCTGCCCACCGATCCGGACTGGTCCGGCGGCTCGCTGTACCGCGATGTGCGCAGCCGCCACACCACCGCCGATCCGGCCACCCTGTGGTCGGTGGTGGAGGCGATCGGCGGCGAGCACGGCTGGTACTCGTTCCCGCTGGCCTGGTCGCTGCGCGGCTGGATCGACCGCTTCGTCGGCGGGGTGGGGTTGCGGCGCGGCCGCCGCGACCCGCGCCGGCTGCACGAGGGTGAGGCGCTGGACTGGTGGCGGGTCGAACATCTCGAGCGCCCCCGCGTGCTGCGGCTGCGCGCGGAGATGCGGGTGCCCGGCCGGGCCTGGCTCGAACTCGCGGTGGCGCCGGACGGCGCCGGTGCGGTCTACCACCAGCGGGCCCTGTTCGAACCGCACGGCCTGGCCGGGCATCTGTACTGGAAGGCGATCGTCCCGTTCCACGCGATCGTCTTCGGCGGCATGGCCCGCAACATCACCGGCGCCGCCGAGCAACAGCGCGCGCTCAGTCGAACGTGATGACGACCTTGTCGGTGGCGCCCGGGGTCGCCGCGAGGGCGATACCGCGCTCGACCTCGGCGAAGGGGACGACATCGCTGACGATGTGCTGATACTTGTCCCAGTCCGCGATGATCGAATCGGTCACCTCGAAGATCTCCGTCGGGTAGCCCATCGACATCCGGATGTCGACCTCGGTGGTCAGGATCTCCTGGAAGTCGATCGGCACCGGCTTCTTGTGCACGGCAATGACGGTCAGCACGCCGCGGTGCCGCATCGCGCGCAGCGCGGTCTCGATCACCGCCGGGACGCCCGCGGCGTCGATGTAGACGTCGGTGGCCGGGCGGTTCGGCCGGCCCATGAATCCGGGTACCTCGCCGTGCAGTTGCTTCAGCCGCTCGATCACGTCCTCCTCGGCGGAGTTGATCACCGCGTCGGCGCCGACCTTCAGGGCCTTCTCGAGCCGGTTCGGCACCACGTCGACCACCACGACATGGTCGGCGCCCTTGGACTTCAGGCCGATGGCGGTGCCGAGGCCGACCGGGCCGGCGCCGAACACCACGGCCTTGGTCCCCACGCCGGCGCCGGACCGGTTGACGCCGTGATAGGCGACGGCCATCGGCTCGTTCAGCGCGACGACGTGCCAGGGGATCTCCTTCGGCACGACGCGGAACTGGACGCCGGCGCGCGCCTCGCGCAGCACCAGCACATCCGACAGCCCGCCCTGCGCGCCGCCGTTGCCGATCATGCCGTCGACCGCGGCCATCGGGTTGATCACCACGTGGTCGCCGACCTGCACGCCCTCGACCGCGGCACCGACCGACACCACCTCACCGGCGGGCTCGTGGCCGAGCCGGGTGTCGCCCTGACGCGGCGGGATGCCGCCGACGTGGATGTAGAGCGTGTCCGATCCGCAGATCCCGCACGCCTTCATCCGCACCACGACGTCCGCGGGGCCCACCTCGGGCTGCTCGACCTCGTGGATCTCGGTCCGGTCCGGTGCGGTCACGACCACCGTCTTCATCGACGCCTCCTGGGTTACTAAATCGATTTAGTTGGTAGGCTAGCATCGGCTGCCGGCGAAAATCGAGGGGTGTTCATGGCCACACGCGTCACATTGCGCGATGTCGCGGCGCGTGCCGGGGTGTCACCGGCGACCGTGAGTTTCGTGCTGAACGCGGCCCCCGGTCAGAGCATCTCCGCGACCACCCGGGATCGGGTGCGGCAGGCCGCCGCCGAACTCGGCTACGTACCGCATTCGCTGGCTCGCGCACTGCGCGAGGGCAATTCGCGGCTGGTGGTGGTGGAGGCGGGCGGGTTCCTCTGGGCGCGGCTGCTGGAGGATTTCATCCGCGGACTCGGCGAGGAACTGGCGAGTCACGGGCACACCCTGCTGGTCTCGTTCACCGGACCCGGCGAGGCCGGCCGCCGGGCGGCGATCGAATCCCTGAACCCCCGGGCCGTGATCGACCTGCCCGCCCTGTACGAACGCCCGGACCGCGCCACCGCCGACGGCGGCTGGATCGACGGGATGGCCGCGCACTACGCCACCCAGATCGGCTACCTGCACGGCCGCGGCCACCGCCGCATCGCGGTCGCGGCCGGACCGCCCGAGGATCGGCAACTGGCCCTGATGACCGAGCATATCCGTTCCGCCGCAACGGCTCTCGACATGGAAGTGGTCACCGTCCTGGCGCTCGGCCCGGACCACGAGCCGCCGGGTGCGGACCTGCCCCCGGAGGTGACCGCGGTCGCGGCGCTGACCGACGAGCTCGCGCTGGCGGTGCTGGCGGGCCTGGCCGACCGCGGCGTCCCGG
Source organism: Nocardia sp. BMG111209 (assembly GCF_000381925.1). NCBI lineage: Bacteria > Bacillati > Actinomycetota > Actinomycetes > Mycobacteriales > Nocardiaceae > Nocardia > Nocardia sp. BMG111209. The sequence goes on along the minus strand of NZ_KB907307.1, from coordinate 1,215,963 downwards.
CTCCGGCCGTCATCGGCCTCGGCGATTCGGTGGCCGGTGCGCTGCGGCGGCCCGCCCTGACCACCGTCCGCATCGACACCCACACCTACGGCCGGCGGGCCGGCCGCGACGTCCTGGGCCTGCCGATGGGGCAGACCCAACCGGCGGTCACCGAGATCGTCGTCCGCGCCACGGCCTGAACGCGAATTCGTCGGCGCGGCAGCGACATCTGCTTCTCTGCGCCGATCCACCGGGAACCCTTGACAGTGCCGGTGCACCTGCGCGACCGTGAGATTGTGCACTCGCCCAGGATCGGCTCCCGTCGCTGATCCCGGCGTCCGACACCGGCCGCGGAACCCGGCCGGCCCGAGTCGCGAACCGGCCGAGTCAGTATGGATAACACCCCACCCGGCAACGAACCCCGCCGCGTACCGGCCCGCCGGCGAGCCGGGTCGCCGCCACCGGATGCCCGCGGCGAGGCCCGGCAGTTGTACCGGCGATTCGTCGCGTCGATCGGAAACGACACCACCACCGGCGAATTGGCCGATCTCGTATACGCCGCGGCCAAGCGGTGGGCCGACGCGGGCCTGACCCATCTGGACGCGCACCACGCGCTGCAGGACGCTCTACACGAAGTGATCGAGCGGCTCGCCGCCGAGCCGACCGCGGCTCTGTCGCACCAACTCCGGGTGATCGTCGCCACCGCCGACGATCTGCCGCGCGAGGTGCTGCGGGCCTACTATCCTTGGCTGCGAACATATTTCGCGGCGCCACCGGAGACGAGCCGGTCGCTGGCCGCCTCGGTGCTCGGCCTCGGCACCCCGGCCGAGCTCACCGCCGGCCCGGCGGGGGAGGTGCGGGCCGTCGCCACCTACGAGGTCGTCGCCGTACAACTCGACTCCGCAGCACCCGCCACACTGACGCCGATGCGGCGGCTGCTGCGCGAGGTGCAGGCCCGCCGGGACGCCGTCCTGTCGGTCGTCGCCGAATCCGCCGGTACCGTCCTGATTCCGGCCGCGCCCCACGAACCGGAACGCGAACTCGACGGCCTGCTGGCGGCGGCGGCGACCGCCGCGGACCTCACCTTCACCGCGACAGCGGTCCGGGCGGGCATCCCCGAACTACCCGCGGCCCGGCAGCACGCGCACGAACTGCTCGATCTCGTCGAACAACTCGGCCTCGGTTCCGGCCTGTACCGCTTCGCCGATCTGGCCTTCGAACATCAACTCGCGCACGGCGGATTCGCCCGCGACCGGCTCGCCGCGATCCTCGATCCGCTCGAGGCGGAACCCGAACTGCTCGTCGCGCTCGACCGGCACATCCGGGCCGGCGGTATCGGCACCCGGACCGCGCAGTTGCTGGGACTGCATCCGGCGACCATCACCCGGCGGATGCGGCGCATCCGGGAGCTGACCGGGTTCGAACCCAACGACGTGTTCGGGCTCTGGCGGCTGCACGCCGCGCTGGTGGCCCGCACGACCCGGCCGATCGAGCCCGATCCCGGCTGAGGACCCGCCTCAGATGAGGCTGCCGACATCGGTGCGCACCAGTTCGTCCAGTGCGCGCTCGGCGACCGCGGCGATGGTCATCGACGGGTTGCAGGCCCCGCAGTTGCCGGGGATCAGCGCGCCGTCGAGGACGTAGAGGCCGCGCTGCCCGTGCACCCGGCCCACCTGATCGCATACCGGGCCCATATTCGCCCCGCCCAGCGGATGCCAGGTCGACGGCATCACGGTATTGGTGTCGAACAGCAGTCCGGCCGGTCCGGCCACCTGTCGCACCAGCGGCCCGATCCAGCCCTCCTGGGCCACGGCATCGCCTTCGTGCGTCCACTGCAATGTCGCATCGTCGGCGGCGGCGTCGTAGACGAAGCGGCCGCGGGCGTCGCTCACGCCGTAGCCGACCAGCATCGTGGTGTGCGCGTCCATACCCATCGGCGGGATCGACGCCTGGATGACGGTGGCCGCTCGGGCCGGGTCGTCCCAGTTCAGGCTGCCGTACACGACCGGACCGCCCTGTACCGCACCGAGATCGGCGTCCAGGCAGGTCCAGGTGTAGATGCGGTCGGCGTTGGTGCCCCAGCCGGCGCCGAGACCGTCGGGCAGATCCGGGATCCGGCCCTTGGCGCCGGCCCGCATCAGCAACCGGGTGGTGTTGAGGCTGCCGGCCGCGAGGATCAGCGCCGGGGTGGTGAGGATCTTGTTCTCCACCACCGTGCCCGCGGTATCGATGCGTTCCACGTGCACGGTCCAGCGGCCGTCCGGGGCCCGCTCGATATCGGTCACGTGGTGCAGCGGCGCCACCTCGGCCAGACCGGTGGCCTCGGCCGCCGCCAGATAGGTCACGTCGACGGAATGTTTGCCGCCGTTGTTGACTCCCAGCGCACCGTCGCCGTTGGTGTACGACGGCGCCATCCGGCCGTGGATCTCGTCCAGCGCATAGTTCCAGTCGATCGGCATCGGAATTTTCGACAGCGGCAGCCCGGCCCGGCGGACATGATCGGCGAACACCCGCACGGCGGTGTAGTTGGGGGTTTCGATCAGTTCGTCGGGGGCGACCTCGATTCCCAGCATTCGGGCCACCCGCGGATAGTGCACGCGGTTCATCGTGTCCCAGTCCAATTCCGCCGGGAGCTGGGATTCGAACACCTCCTTCGCGGGTTGCAGGGTCATACCCTGATAGATCAGCGACCCGCCGCCGACACCGGCCGCGCACAATGCCGTCATATTGTCGCCGAGTACGGTCTCCAGCAATCCCGGATACGGGTCGAATCCCACCGACCGGCCGAACAGTTCGGGGGCCGATTTGTACCAGAGCATGCGTTTGTCGGGCGAGGACGCGTGCGGGAAGGTCTGCGAGTCCGGGCCGGTCGGCCAGCGGCGCCCGCGTTCCAGGACCAGGACCGGAACCCCGGCCCGGGCCAGGCGCAGCGCGGCGACGCCACCGCCGAAACCGGAGCCGATCACGATCACCCGGTGATCCTCCCGGACCACCCGTATCCGCCCGATACGGGCGGCGACACCGCCGGCCGCGGCGCGTCCGGCGCCGGTCGCGGTGATTCCCGCGGCCAGCGCTCCGCCCAGGAAGGAACGACGAGGAATTGCGGACATGAAAAGCCTCCGTACCACATTCGAGCGAATGTCTCCATACGGCGGAATTCCGCCGCATCGCATGACACCGTCCGGTGGGTGGAGCACTCGAACGACAGGTCGGGCAATTCGAAATTAAACAGTCCCGGAAATTGTGTCAAGCATGCGGAAGCGCTATCACCGTTCTATCACGACGGGATGTGATCGGAAGCGCAGCGGTGGTGAACGCTTTTGTCGGACATCCCAATCCGGAGAAATTCGCTCGATCCGGCCCGGCCGCAGCCGATATCGTCGTCCGGGAGCCGGACGGTGGTGGAGACCGTCCGGTTCCGGGCTCAGTCCGGCCGGACGGGCAGATCGATGCGCGAGGCATCCGGTCCGGTATGCGAGATCTCTTGGTGCGCCACCACTGTGGTCGTCGCGTCGAAGGCGGGCTCGCCGGTGCCCGGATTGCGCGCGTAGCGCGGATGCGCGCCGGAGCTGATCTGCACGCCGATCCGATGCCCGGCGGCGAACCGGTGGAACGCCTGCCACAGCGGCACGTCCACCACCCGGAACCCGTCGGCGTCCGGCGCGGGCTCGGTCGCGGTGGTGGCGACCGAGCCGATCCGGCGGATGCCGTCGCAGACGGTCATCGCGCGGCCGTCGGGATGGACGTCGGTCAGCCGGACGAACACGTCGTAGCTCGGCGCACTCGATCGGATCCGGATGCGGGCGACCGGTTCCCCGGCGATGCCGACCGCGGCGGTCAGCGGTGCGGAGCGGAAGACCACGACGTCCGGGCGCCGTTCGTGCGCGGCGTTGTCGACCGGGTCGGTGTCGGGCAGCAGGCTCGGGCCGCCCAGCGCGGGAGTGGGCCGCTGCGGGTCGTAGGTGTAGGTGGTGGCGCCCTCGGGGCCGGGCGTGGCCGCGAGCCCGCCGCCGGTGTGCAGCGACCAGCCCTGCGCGGCCGCGTCCGCCGGCGGCCACACCTCGAGATCGTGCCATTGCCGCGCGCCGGTCTCGTACGCGCGGACCGGCGTGGCGCGCGCGGAATCCACGCCCGCGAAGACCTCCTTCAGGAAGGCGATCGAATCGGTGTGCGCCGGAACGGCTTTCCCGCGCGAGAGATGACCCCACGGCCCGATGGTCAGCCGCGGTGGATTACCCGCCTCGACCAGCTGCCGGTAGGTGCGCAACTGCCAGGGCTGGAAGATGTCGTACCAGCCGGCGACCATCAGCACCGGGGCGGTCACCTCGGGCACCGACGCGGTGTGCGACTGCCGGGTCCAGTAGTCGTCGGTGAGCCGCTCGTGCCGCACCCAGTCCTGATACCAGTGGATCGGATGGCCGGTCGCGGCCGAGTCGCCCCGGCTCAGCGGCAGCGCGCCGAAGGCGCGCCGCAGTTTCGGATCGGGCAGCAGGATGCCCGCCAGCGCGATACCGCCGCGCGACATCCGATCCATCATGCGGCTCCAGCCGAGCGCGTTGCGCAGCGAGAACGCGCCGTTGTCCCAGGTGATCGCGCCGAAATCGGGCATCGTGATCTGCAGGACCAGCGCCTCCGGCGCGTTGTCCGGATCGTCGCGCGACATCGCGCCGGCCACCGCCCACTGGGTGTAGCCCATATAGCTCTCGCCGAAGGTCGCGAGCCGGCCGGTGAACCACGGCTGCGCGCGCACCCAATGATGCGTCGCGATACCGTCGCGCTGATCGTCGATCTGCGGGGTGAACACGCCCTGCGAACCCCAGGTGCCCCGGCAGCTCTGGAAGAACACCGGGAAACCCTCGTAGGCGAGCACGCGGGCGGCCCCGCCCAGCGCCCCGCGGCGGCCGTAGGGGCCGCGGATCACGATCGTCGGCAGGCTCCCGTCCGCGCCGACGGGCCGGTACAGGTCGCCGAGCAACTCCACGCCGTCGGCCATCGGCACGCGCAGATCCCGGTCGATCTCGACCTGGTACGGGCCGGGTTCGATATTGCGCATACGGGCGTCGAGCACCCGGGTCAGCCGCTGCCGCAGCGTGGTCATGACGTCTCCTTGCCGGGTCCGCGCCGCCACGATGCGATGCGTGCCCTCGAACGATGCACGCATAATACAGGAATCCTGATAATGCCCGGACGGTCCTCGAATTGCCCTGCATCGCAATCGGATCGGCAGCGGCGGCCGACGGCGGACTTGACTGCGGACGGTCGCGCGGCGAAAGTAAACGAGACAGTTTCGTCTCACAACGTGAGGTGCCGAAGATGCCACCGCTGCCCGAACTGACGCCCGCGACCGAATGGTTCTGGCGCGCCGGAGCCGACGGGAAACTCCGGATCCAGGGCTGCACGGACTGCGGGAAGCTCGTCCATCCGCCGGCGCCGATCTGCCCGCGCTGCCGCAGCCGCTCGCACGCCCCGGCCGTGGTGTCGGGCCTGGCGACGGTGGCCGGATACACGATCAACGCACAGCAGTGGTCGCCGGATCTGCCGCCGCCGTACGTGATCGCGACGGTCGCGCTCGCCGAGGATCCCGATGTCCGGCTCACCACCAACATCGTCGGCTGCGAGCCGGCGGAGGTGCGGATCGGGCAGCAGGTCGCCGTCCGGTTCGACCCGCACGAGGACGTGTGGCTGCCGGTGTTCGCCCCCACCGGCGCGCCGGACGACGATATCGACGTCGGCGACCCGATCCGGTACACCCCGCGCAAACCGGTGAGCGACAAGCGATTCGAACACGATTCGGTGTTGTCGGGGATCGGACGCTCGCGGCTGGGCCGCCGGTTGCTGGTGGATCCGCTGGAATTGACCGTGGACGCCTGCCTCGAGGCGGTCGCCGACGCCGGGCTGCGCCTCGACGACATCGACGGATTGTCCACGTATCCGGGCGGTTTCGCCGGTGCGGGGATGAGCGAGGGCGGGGTCACCGCGCTCGAGGAGGCGCTGCGCATCCATCCCACCTGGCACAACGGCGGCGGTGATCTGCCCGGGCCCGGCGGCGCGCTGGTCGCGGCGATGCTGGCCGTCTCGGCCGGACTGTGCCGGCACGTCCTGTGTTTCCGGACGGTGTGGGAATCGACGTACCGCACCCTGCGGCTCGGCGGATCCGGTGGCCGCGCCGCCGGCTCGATGATGGCCTGGCGCTTGCCGTTCGGGGCGATGTCGGCCGCGAACTGGATCGGGATGAACGCCACCCGATATCTGCACCGCTACGGCGCCACGCGAGAGATGCTGGGCGCCATCGCGATCAACGGCCGCGCCAACGCCGCGCGCAATCCGGCGGCGATCTATCGTGATCCGCTCACCATGGACGACTACCTGTCCGCGCGGATGGTCTCCTCCCCGTTCGGCCTCTACGACTGCGACGTGCCGTGCGACGGGTCGATCGCGGTGATCGTCTCGGCCGCCGACGCCGCCGCGGATCTGCCGAAGCCCGCGGTGCGGGTGGTGGCCGCGGGCACCCAGATCCTCGAGCGCACCTCCTGGGATCAGGGCGTGCTGACCCACGAACCGCAGGTGCTGGGCCAGTCCGAACATCTGTGGAGCCGCACCGAATTGCGGCCCGACGATGTCGACCTGGCCCTGCTGTACGACGGCTTCAGCTTCAACGCCGTCTCCTGGCTGGAGGGCCTGGGTTTCTGCGGGTTCGGCGAGACGCAGGACTGGCTGGACGGGGGCCGCAGCATCGCCCCGGACGGCCGGCTGCCGCTGAATCCGCACGGCGGCCAGCTCTCCGAGGGCCGTACCCACGGCTTCGGCTTCCTGTACGAGGCGGTCGCGCAGCTGCGGCACGAGGCGGGGGACCGGCAGGTGCCGGACGTGCGGACCGCGGTGGTCTCCACCGGCGGTGGCACCCCGTCGGGCGTGTTCCTGATGCAGCGCGACGCCTGACGCCTACCGGCGTTCCCGGCGGAACGCGGACGGCGTTCGGCCGCAATACTTCTCGAAGGCGCGGGTGAACGCCGCGGCACTGTCGAAGCCGACGGCGGTGGCGATGCTCATGACGGTGTCGGTGGTCTGCACCAGCAGGGTGGTCGCGTGCAGCAGGCGGCTCTGCCGCAGATACTGCTGCCAGGTCATCCCGGTCGCCGCGTGGAACCGGCGGCGCAGTGTGCGCTCCGAGACGGCGACGGCCCGGCACACCTGCGGCAGCGTCGCCGACGCCAGATGCGCGTCGGTCCAGCGCATGATCTCCGCGCTCAACGGATCCCGGCCGACCGGCAGCCGGAACGGCTGCTCGTCGCCGAGCCATTCCAGCGCCAGATGCGCCATCGCCTCGAAGTAGACCTCACCGCCGGCCTCGGTGGCGGGCCGGTCGAGGGGCCAGCGGGTGGCGTGGATCATCATCTCCCGCAACAGCGGTGGCGCGTGCAGCACCCGGGCGCGCGCGGCGTTGTCGCGCACCAGAACCGGATCGAAGAACACCGACACCGTGCGCACCTCGTGCAGGATCGACCGATGGGCCAGGCCCGCCGGGATCCACACCGCCTGCCGCGACGGCGAACGATACCGGGCCACCGGCGTCTCGACCTCGATCACGCCCTCGACGGCGTACTCCAGCTGATGCAGATCGTGCCGGTGCCACGCGGCGTCGGCGATCGTGCCCGCGAACGTGTACGACCCGGCGCGGACCGCGGACCCGCCGCGCAGGCCGACGATCCTCGATTCGGCCGCCGCGAGCAAGGATTCGGCCGATGCGGCAGAGCCGGTCACCACCGCCCGAGCGTACCAATGGAATCGGGCCCACCGACACGAAATTCACCGGCGCACACCGGCTTCCACCCGAACGGAGCACATCCCGTGAACCAGTCCCATCTGACCTACCTGGCGAGCCCGGCCTGGGCGGACACCCTGCGCACCCGGCTGCTGCCCTGGCTGCGCGACCGGGTGACCGACCTCGGCGACGTCCTCGAGATCGGTCCCGGCCCCGGCCGCACCACCGACCTGCTGCTGGAACTGGGCGCCACCGTCACCGCGGTCGAGATCGACGCGGACCTGGCCCGCGACCTACGCCGGCGCCTGCCCGAGGCCACGGTGATCCACGGCGACGCGGTCACCGCGGACCTCCCGGCCCACCGCTTCACCACCGCGACCTGCTTCGCGATGCTGCACCACATGCCGTCCCCGCAACACCAGGACCGGCTGTTCACCCGGCTGCGGCAGGTGCTGCGACCCGGCGCCTCGCTGGTCGGCACCGACGCGATCGACTCGCCGGTCCTGCGGCAGGCCCACCACGACGACACCTTCGTCCCCGTCGATCCGGACACCCTCCCGGCCCGGCTCACCGCCGCCGGTTTCGAGCACATCGTCGTCACCCCGCACGACGAACACCATTTCCGGTTCTCCGCCACCACCCCGGTCACGACTCGTCGATGACCTCGACCCGGTCCCCGGTCAGCACGCGGCCCGCTCGATACCGTTGCAGCACAGCCTGTTCGACCCGCGACGCGGTCGCATCGCCCACCCCGGTGGCCCGCAGCCGGGACAACAGGCCGCGCAGTTCGTCCGGGAGGTCGCGGGCGATCCCGGCGTCCGATCCGCACGCCCGGAGAGACCCGTCCGGCCCGTACCGGAGCAACGGGGGACGCCTCGGGTAATACCCGGGTATTATCGTGTGACCCCGTGGAGTACGAGTGGTGGATCGGCTCGGGCCGATTCTTCGATCGGGCCGGGGTGCGGCGGTGGGAGGTGATGGACGTGTTGTACTCGTCCGATCGCTGGCCACGGCCGGTGACGACGCCGGAGGGTGCGCCCGCACTCACCGTGTGGGGGCGGACCGAGGAGGGCCGCCCGTTGGTGGTGCTGCTGCGCCGGCTGCACACGGATCTCGACACCTGGCAGATCCTGCTGGCGGCGGAGATGCGGCCGCATCAGCTGGAGGAATACACCGCATGGGAGGCGGAACGATGAGCAGGAACTACGAGCCGCAGCCTGACCTGGATCCGGCCGATATCCTCGATTCGCTGGTGTTCGACGACACCGCGGCGGTGCCCGCGCTGCCGCCGACGGCCGAGGAGATCGAACGCGGCATGGTGACCATGACGTTCAAGTTGCCGGCGGAGTTGCGGGAACGATTGCGCGACACCGCGGCCGATCACTGCGTCACGTCCAGCATGCTGGTCCGGCAGTACATCGAGATGGGCCTGGCCGCCGAACAGCCGCAGCGGATGATCCCGCTCTCGGACGCCATCCGGGTCCTCAGCAGTCTGCGTCCAACCGCCTGACCAGCAGGCGGGTTCCCAACCGCCTGACCCTTCCCGGCCGCGCACCACCGAATCCCGGAGAGTGCCATGTGTCGTCTGTTCGGTTTGTCGGCCGGCCCGCATCGGGTGCGGGCCACCTTCTGGTTACTGGATGCTCCGGACAGTCTGGCGGCGCAGAGCCACCGCGAGCCCGACGGTACCGGACTCGGCACCTTCGGTCCCGACGGTTCCCCGCTGGTCGAGAAGCAGCCGATCGCGGCCTACACGGATACCGCCTTCGCGCGGGAGGCCCGGGAGCGGGAGTCGGCGACCTTCGTCGCGCACATCCGCTACGCCTCCACCGGCGGCCTCAGCGATCGCAATACGCACCCGTTCCAACAGCACGATCGGTTGTTCGCGCACAACGGCGTGGTGCACGGGCTGGCCGAGCTGGAGGCCGAACTGGGCGACTATCGGCGGCTCGTCGCCGGTGACACCGACTCCGAACGGGTCTTCGCCCTGATCACCGCGCGCACCGACCGGCACGGCGGCGATGTCACCGCGGGTCTCGCCGATGCGGTGACCTGGATCGCCGACCGGCTCCCGGTCTACGCCCTCAACCTGATCCTCACCACCGCCACCGAACTGTGGGCGCTGCGCTACCCGGACACCCACGAGCTGTTCGTCCTGGAGCGCCCGGCGGCCGGTGACCACCTCGACCACATCGGCCACGGCGGTACCGTCCACGCGCACAGCGCCCACCTCGCCGAGCTGCCGGCCGTGGTGGTCGCCAGCGAGCGGATGGACGGTGATCCGGCCTGGCGGCCGCTGCGCTCCGGGGAACTGCTGCACGTCGACGACCGGCTGCGGACCCGATCCGAGATCGTCCTGGACGCGCCACCGCGCCACCGGCTTTCGCTCGCCGATCTCGGACAGGTCGCCGCGGCCTCCCAGTCCGGGATGTGACCCACCGCACTCGTTCGCCGGGACCACTACCGGACGGCGGCGCGGTGGCTACCGAACAGCGACGATTCAGCCGGCCGGATCGAGCCGGTGCAGCATCAGCAACGGGATCACCCGGCCGGCCCGGCCCGCGAACGCGGCCAGCCCCGGCGACGCCGACAGCATGGTCGACCAGAGCGGCTCGCGGGCCGCGCCGATCAGCTCCTCGGCCCGTACCGCGACCGTGTCCGCACCCACCTCGACCGTGGTCTCCGGATGCGCCACCAGATTGTGGTACCAGCCCGGATGCCGCGGCGAACCACCGTTGGCGGCGACGATCACGAAATCGCCGCTCTCCCGCGGAACGTACAACAACGGGGTGACCCGTTCGCGGCCCGAGCGGGCCCCCACGTGGTGGAGCAGCAGCATCGGCGCGCCGCCGAACGCCGCGTCGGGGCGGCCGCCGCCGGCCCGGAACCGGTCGACGATCTCGCGGTCGTAGTCAGTCACGTCCGATACCATAGGCCAGGCCGAGCATGCCGTGCGAAAGTTGTTCCACGGCGCGCAATTCCGGCGCGGCGCGTGCCGGTCTCAGGACGTTTGCGCCTGCCACATCCAGTGCAACTGCTCCAGCCGGGCCGTGATCTCGATCAACAGGTCCTGGGTGACCGGATCGGCCTTGTCCGTGACCTCGATACGACGTCGCAGCCGCCGGATCACGATGGCCAGATCCGTGGCGATCGTGACGCTGACGTCGTCGTCGCGCTGCCATCCGGCCGGGAACGCGTCGATGCCGGAGCGATCGGCGACCGTGCGCACCCGCCCGTCGGGGCTGACCCCGATCGCGGTGGCGCGCTCCGCCGCGGAATCGGTGAACTCCCTTGCCGCGTCGACCAATTCGTCGAGGGCGAGATGCAGGGACCGGAATCGCGGCCCGATCACGTTCCAGTGGGCCTGTTTTCCGATCAGGGCGAGATCGGTCAGGTCGACCACGGTGTCGCGCAACGCGTCACCGGCCAGTCGCTGCTGCTCCTGATCGAGTTCGGTGGTGATGGGATGAGCCATTGTCCGCCTCCTTCGTAGAACGTTGCCTCTACGGGACCTACCCGCCCGAGCGCGGATCTATCGCCCGGCGACGGGATCCGGCGGGTGCACCCGGGTGCGCGGGCCCGGATTCGGCTGGGTGTGAGCGGTTTTCGGCTCAGTGCGAAAGCCGGGCGTGTTCGAGCAGAATGTTCAGGTCGTAGATCGCGTGCAGACAGCTCGCGGCCGCGAATCCGACGACACCCACGGCCGCGGCGGCGAGTCCGCGGGTGCGGCGGACTTCGGGACCGGGGGCGAGCAGGGCCGCGACCCGGCGCGGGACGGGGCCGCCGCGGAGCGGATCGCGGCCGGTCACGGCCAGCGCGAGGGCCGGGCCGCCGGGCGCGTGGCGGGTCCGCAGGGCCGCCTTGCCGATGGCGCGGGCGACCACCCGGCGGTCGCCGATACCGGTGGCGGCCGATTCGTCGGCCCAGCGCTCGGTCGTGTACCGGACCCCGGCGGCCAGCGGGCGCAACAGCGGATTGGCCGCCGCCGCCAGATCGGCGGCCGCGACGAACAGATGGTGACGGCCGGTCAGATGGGCGCGCTCGTGGGCCAGCAGTGCCCGCCGCTCGCTCTCGTCCAGGGCGGCCAGCATCCCCGTGGTGACCACGATGCGGCCGGGCGAACCGGGGATCGCGTAGGCCTCGGGATTCGGATCGTCCAGCACCACAACGAGTTCCGTGCCGGGCATGGTCCGGGCGAACCGGGCGGCGGCCCGCACGGCCCGGGTCCGCCGGACCAGCGTCCACCCGGCCGCGCACACCCCGGCGCACAAGGCTCCGGCCGCCGCGAGTCCCACCAGCAGCGAGATCGGGCCGTCGTGGTCGGGCAGGTGGGTGGACCATCGGCCCCAGCGCGCCACGGCGGGCATCCGGCCGATCGGCACGGCGGTCAGCGCGGCCAGCGCCAGCGCGCTGGTGGCCGCCAGAACCGTTGCGGCACAGGTCAACAGCCAGCTCGCCAGGCGCGGGGGCAGCCACATCGCCAGCCGGCGCGCCGATCCGGCGGCCAGGATCGGCACGATCAGGGGCAGATAGACGGCGACATGCATCAGCGCGGCCGTTCGCCCGGGACGTCACCGTCGCCGGTGAGATCGGTGTCGAGCAGTTCGCGCAACAGTCGCTCGTCGTCGGCGGACAACTCGCGGACGAAGCTGGCCAGCACCGCGTCCCGGTCGTGCTCGGCGTCGAGCACCCGGCGCATCCGGCCCGCGGCCAGCCGGGCCGGATCGGCCACGGCCCGATAGGCATAGGCGCGGCCGACCCGCCGCCGCTCCAGCAAACCCTGGGAGCGCAGGCGGGACAGGATCGTGACGACCGTGGTGTAGGCGAGTTCCGGGGCGCCGGCCGCGCCGAGGCGTTCGCACACCTCGCCGGGAGTCAGCTCGCCGCCGGCCGCGCGCAGCACGCCGAGGATCAGGCCCGACAACTCGCCGCTGCGGCGGCGGCCGCGACCGGACCCGTCGGCCCCGCGTGACCCGTCGTCGTTTCCCTGTCGCACAGCCTCATTCAAGCACCGTCGACGTTTGCTGTAGAAATTCTACGCAGCGTGTAGTTTTCGGTCCGCCGCCCAGGTACTCTCACACCACAAGGATTGCCTACCCTTAGTAGGCGTCCGGTAACGAGTGTCGCGGCCGACCGGTTCGCGACGAGGAGTGGATCGAGGTGGTGTGGGCGTGTATCTCGCTCTGTCGACGCCCACGGTGACGACGCAGCTGTTCGGCAGCGGGCTGATCGGACTGCGCGAGGGCCTGGAGACCGGGATCGTGGTGATGATTCTGGCGGCCTTCCTGGTGAAATCCGGTCGCCGCGAGAATCTCAAGTGGTTGTGGCTCGGCGTTGCCGCGGCGGTGGTGATGGTCGTCGCGATCTTCGCCGGAATCCATTACGGCACCTCGACGATCAGCGGCATGGTCGCGGAGGCGGTCGCCGGGGTCGCCTCGCTGGTCGCGGTCTGCGTGGTCACCGGCATGGTGTTGTGGATGCGGGGCGCGGCGGCGCACATCTCCTCCGACCTGCGGCGCGGCCTGGCCGACGCGGTCGAGATGGGTGGGTTCGCGGTGGTGTCGCTGTCATTTCTCGCGGTCGGCCGTGAGGGGGTCGAAACCGCGTTGCTGATGGTCGGTTACGCCGAGAACACCTCCGGCAGCAACTGGCCGCTGGTGGGCCTGCTGCTGGGCATCGTGGTCGCCGTGGTGGTGACCATCGCGCTGTACTTCGGCGCGATCCGCATCGACCTGCGGAAGTTCTTCACCTTCACCGGCGCGTTGCTGGTGCTGGTCGCCGCGGGCATTCTCGGTTACGGCCTGCGAGCGTTGCAGATGGTCGGCTGGCTGCCCGGCAGTGGCACGCTCGCCTTCGACGCCAGTGCCCATTACGACCAGTCTTCTTGGTATGGAACGACATTGGCCGGTCTGTTCAATCTGCGCCCGGATCCCACGGTGCTGCAGCTGTGCGGCTGGGCGGTGTATCTGGTCGTGGTGCTGGCGCTGTTCCTGCGCCCGCGCCGGACCACCGGCGGGCCCGCCGCGGCCCCCGCGCAAACGGTTCCGGCCGGGTCGCCGGACGGAACTCCGGTCTCGTGAAGAGCCGGTGGATGAGAGGAAACACAGTGATACCGAAGTTGTCGCGCCGGCTGAGCATCGTCGCCGGGGTGCTGGTGACCACGCCGCTGGCCCTGGTGGCATGCACGGCCAAATCCGATTCCGGTGCCGGCGCCGTCGCGGTGACGTCCACCGATTCCGAGTGCAGCCTCGGCGCGACGACGGCCTCGACCGGTCAGGTGGTGTTCAACGTCACCAACAACGGGTCGAAGGTCACCGAGTTCTACCTGTTCGGCGCGAACAACCGGGTGCTCGGCGAGGTGGAGAACATCGGCCCGGGGGTGACCGGCAAGCTGGCGGTCGACGTCTCCGATCCGGGTCAGTACGACACCGCCTGCAAACCGGGCATGGTGGGCAACGGCATTCACCAGGCGCTGACCATCACCGGCGCGAAGAAGGCGAAGTCCGAGGTGCCCGAGGACGTGGTCCAGGCCAAGGGCCGCTACCTCGACTACGTGCGCGGGCAGCTCGACGGCCTGGTCGCGCAGACCACCGCCTTCACCGCGGCGGTGAAATCCGGTGACCTGAACGGTGCGCGTGCCCAGTTCGCGCGGACCCGCACCTTCTACGAGCGGGTCGAGCCGGTGGCCGAGTCGTTCGCCGATCTGGATCCCGCGATCGATATGCGCTGGGACGACACCGAGGACGGGAAGCAGCCGTTCACCGGATTCCACCGGATCGAGCGGTTCCTGTGGCCGCCGCAGCCGAGCCAGGTCGGCGAGAAGGGTGACGACATCACCAAATCCGACCTCGACAACATCAAGACCGATACCAAGGACGCGATCGCGGCCGAGGCGGACACCCTGCTGAAGAACGTCACCGCGCTGCGCGACGAGGTGAAGAAGCCCGATTTCGCCTTCGAGGACCAGTCCTTCGTGAAGGGCCCGCAGGGGTTGGTCGACGAGATCGCCCGGACGAAGGTCGGCGGCGAGGAGGACCGCTACTCGCGCACCGACCTGTGGGACTTCGCCGCCAACATCGACGGCTCCGAGGCCCTGATCGGTGAACTCCAGCCGATGATCGCGGCCAAGAACCAGGGCCTGACCGACAAGATCACCACCCAGTTCAAGGCCGTGCGCGACGCGATCAACCAGTATCGCCAGGGCGACGGCTATGTCGGCTACAACACGGTCACCGCGGCCCAGCGCAAGGATCTGTCGGACAAGATCGACGCGCTGTCGGCCGGCCTGAGCCAGGTCCCGGACCTGGTACTGGGCAAGTAGAGATATTCGCAGCGACGAGAACGGAACCCGCCATGACCGACGAACTCGCCACCGCCCCGGCGTCCACGCCGCGGGGCCGACTGTCCCGCCGCGCCCTGTTCGGCGGCGCGGCCGCGAGTGCGGGGGTCGTGGCGGGGGTCGCCGCCGGTGTCACGATCGCCGACACCGGCTCGGCCGGCGCCACGACCGCCGACCGGATCGTCCCCTTCCGCGGTACGCGGCAGGCCGGCATCATCACCCCGGTCCAGGATCGGCTGCATTTCGCGTCGTTCGACGTGATCACCGATTCCCGGACCGAATTGGTCAATCTGCTCAAGAGCTGGACGGCCGCGGCGGAGCGGATGACCCACGGCCAGGAGACCGTCGACGGCGGCGCGGTCGGCCACGGCCGCTACCTGCCGCCGCCGGATACCGGTGAGGCCCTTGGTCTTTCACCGGCCTCGCTGACGCTGACGATCGGGTTCGGGCCGAGCCTGTTCGGCCCGCCCCCCGGCGCGCCCGACCGCAAGGATCGCTTCGGGCTGGCCAAGCACCGGCCGGCGGCGCTCACGGAACTGCCGGTGTTCGCCAAGGACGCGCTCGACACCACGCGCAGCGACGGCGATCTGTGCATCCAGGCCTGCGCCGACGACCCGCAGGTGGCGGTGCACGCCATCCGCAACCTGGCCCGGATGGGCTTCGGCGTGGTCAGCGTCCGCTGGTCGCAGCTGGGGTTCGGCCGCACCTCGAGCACCTCGCGCAGTCAGCAGACCCCGCGAAATATGTTCGGGTTCAAGGACGGCACCGCGAATCTGACCGCGGAGCAGACCGATCTGCTCGACCACTGGGTCTGGGTGGCGCCGGAGGACAATCCCGCGGATGCCCAATGGCTCACCGGCGGAAGCTATCTCGTCGCGCGGCGGATCCGGATGAATATCGAGCCGTGGGACCGGGCCGCGCTGTCGGAGCAGGAGGCGGTGATCGGCCGCGGCAAGGGCGACGGCGCGCCGCTGGGCAAGGACAAGGAATTCGACAAGCCCGATTTCGTGATGACCTCGAGTGGCTCGCCGGTGATCCCGAAGACCGCGCACGTGCGGCTCGCGCATCCGGACAACCTCGGCGGCGTGCAGATCCTGCGCCGTGGCTACAACTTCACCGACGGCTCCGACGGTTTCGGTCATCTGGACGCCGGCCTGTTCTTCCTGGCCTACTGCCGCAACGCCGGAAATCAGTTCGTGCCCATGCAGCGCGCGCTGGCCGCCAAGGACGCGATGATGGAGTACATCACCCACACCGGCTCGGCGCTGTACGCCTGCCCCCCGGGCCTCGGCACGGACGAGTACTGGGCACAGCGCCTGTTCGAGGCCTGAATCGGGAATCCGGCGCTACGGCCGCGTCCGCGTGCTCGCGCCGGGTTCCGTCTCCGCTCGCCGCACCACCGCGGCGGTCGCCAGGTCGGCGTTGTCGGCGGTGAGCCGGTACACGGCCCGGTCGAGGGTGGGGAGGATGTCGGTGATGTCGATGGTGCCGTCGACGTAGCGGCCGATCAGGCCGTAGCTGAGATTGGTGAGGACATAGCCGATGTCCTCCAGATATCGCGGGTCGGCGCCGTCGAGCACCGCGGCGGCCGCCGGGAGCACCGCCACCAGACCCTGTGCGTCGAGCCGGTTCCCGCTGGGGCCGGTGCGGGCGCGATGGAAGGCCTCGAGCATCCGGGGACTGTGCTCCCAGGGTTCGAACACCCGGCGGAACAGGCGCATCAGCCCGTCGTACAGGGATTCGCCGGGTTCCGGGGCGGTGAGGTCGGCGTAGCTGGCGCCGGCCATCCACTGTTCCAGCGCCGCGACGATGAGTTCGTCGCGGGTGCCGAACAGTTTGTACATCGTCGCCAGCGACACCCGCGCGGTACGCGCCACCTCCTGGAGATTGACCCCCTGATAGCCGCCGCGTTCGAGTGCCTCGAGCACCACGGCCAGGATCCGTTGTGATGTCTCCGATTCCTGCTCGCCCGCCATCTCTCCAGAGTAATCTCATTACTTGAGTAATCGGATTACTCGCTATCCGACTCTCATTCTCGAGAATCACGTTTCAGGAGTGACATGGCAACGTTCGTACTGGTACACGGCGGCGGGCACGGCGGCTGGTGTTATCAGAAGGTGGCGCGGCGGCTCCGCCGCGCCGGGCACGAGGTCCACACCCCCACCCTGTCGGGACTGGCCGAACGCTCCCATCTGAACCTCGCCGGCATCGGGCTCGAGACCCATCTGCAGGATGTCGCCTCGCTGCTGCACTACGAGGATCTCGAGGAGGTGATCCTCGTCGGCCACAGCTACGGCGGCATGGTGATCACCGGCGCCGCCGACAAGGTCAGCGACCGGGTCGGCCGGTTGGTGTACCTCGACGCGGCCAATCCCGTGAACGGACAGTCGCTGGTCGACGTCGCGGGCCCGATCATCGAGGCGGCCCGGCCGTTCGGCACGGTCGCCGACGGTGTGGAGCTGGTCCTGCTGCCCGGCCCCGAGGCGCCGCTGCTCTACGGAATCACCGATCCCGCGGACAGCGCGTGGATGGCGGCGCGGCTGACCGGACATCCCTGGCGCTGCTTCGAGGACAAACTCGACCTGCGCAACGAGGACGCGCTGTGGCAGATCCCGCAGTACCACATCGTCTGCACCACCACCCTCGCCACCCGCGACCCGGAACTGATCGATACCGCCAGAGCCGAAGGGCGACTGTGGGATATCGACACCGGCCACGATCTCATGATCAGCGAACCCGATGCGGTGACCGCCGCACTGCTCGAGATCGCCGCCGCCTGAACGCGGAACATTGTTTGATCGGCCGGAATTCGGGAATCTCGCGACCGTAACGATCGGCACCACAGCGAGAGGACAACCCGTGAACAACGAAACACGCACCACCGCATCGCTTTCCGCGATCGTGACCACTCCGTCGGAGGACGACGTGGTGGTGAACTGGCCCGACCCGAGCCCGCTGCAGGACTGGTGGGCCGAGGTGATGTCCGGAAAGGCCGCCGGCGCCGACGCCGCCTGACCCAGATCGAGCATGCTCACACTTCTGATTTCCCTCGTCGCTGTTCCCGCCGCTGCCGCCGTCGCGGCCTGGGCGGTGCTGGCCGTCCGCTATCGGCGCCGGATCCGCCGGCAGTTCCGTGGACTGCCTGCGCAGGTCACACCGATGCGCCGGCCGGAGGACATGAACGCCGCCTCCGGCGCATCCGTGTGACCCGCCGGGGCGGGTCGGCCCCGGCGGACGGTGGTCAGGACAGATTCTCGACCTGAGCGGTGTGCAGCTGGTAGCGCCGCTCCGCCTCCGCGTAGCGCGACTCCCATTCGTCGCGCTGCTCGTCGTACCCTTCCAGCCACTCGTTGGTGTCCGGATCGAAGCCCTCGGGGAAGATGTAGTTGCCGTCGTCGTCGTAGCTGTCGGCCATGCCGTAGCGCGACGGGTCGAATTCGGCGTAGTAGTCCTCGTTGGCCTGCCGCACCGACAACGAGATCCGCCGCCGGTCCAGGTCGATATCGATGACCTTCACCACCGCGTCGTCGCCCACCGCGACCACCTGATCCGGCACCTCGATGCGGTGCCCGGCCAGTTCGGAGATGTGGACCAGACCCTCGAATCCGTCGTCGACGCGGACGAAGGCGCCGAACGGCACCAGCTTGGTGACCTTGCCCGGCACGATCTGCCCGATGGCGTGCGTGCGGGCGAACCGCCGCCACGGATCTTCCTGAGTGGCCTTCAGCGACAACGAGACCCGCTCGCGGACCAGGTCGACGTCGAGCACCTCGACGGTGACCTCCATACCCACCTGGACGACCTCGGACGGATGCTCGATGTGGGTCCAGGACAGTTCCGCGACGTTCACCAGGCCGTCCAGCCCGCCGAGATCGACGAATGCGCCGAAATTCACGATCGAGGACACCACACCCTTGCGGACCTGGCCCTTCTGCAACTGCTGCAGGAATTCGCCCCGCACCGAGGTGCGGTTCTGCTCCAGCCAGGCCCGCCGGGACAGCACCACGTTGTTGCGGGCCTTGTCCAGCTCGATGACCTTGGCCTCGATCTCCCGGCCCACATAGGGCTGCAGATCGCGCACCCGCCGCATCTCGACCAGGGAGGCCGGCAGGAAGCCGCGCAGGCCGACATCGACGATCAGGCCGCCCTTGACCACCTCGGTCACGGTGCCGCGGACGGCCTCGCCCTTCTCGTGCAGCTGCTCGAGCTCGCCCCACACCCGCTCGTTGCGCACCCGTTTGCGACCCGACCCGGAACGAGATTCCTTGTCGCCCTTGGCCTCCGGCTCGGGCTTGGCCTCCGGGTCCGCCTGCTCGCCCTCGGCCTCCTGCTCCGGTGGCTCGGCAACGGCATCCGCGGGTCCGCCCGCAGGCGGATCCGTCTCGCGCCCGGTGGGCGGCTCGACATCGGGGACGACATCGCCGGGTTCGGCGGCGCGCGGCCGCTCGATCCGGCCGTCGTGGCCGATGTGGTCGTTCTGATCGCGATAGGTCATAGTTCCCCTCGCCCGCAGTCTACCGGCCGATCCGCGTTATTCACCAACGACATTCGCGATCCGGCCACGGCGGAACATTTCTCCAAGACACCCGGTGGCACACCGGGCGACGCTACCGGTATGTCTGCAACGATGGTGGACGAGAGCAGGAGGCATGCATGGATGACACCGCGCCGACGAGCGACACCCTGCGCAATCTACGCCACCGCCGCGGTGATTACGGCGTCGACGGCGACTTCGCGGTCGTGTCGGCCCGTGGTCAGGCCGTCATCGTCGCGGCGATCCTGTTCGTGCTGGTCGCGGTGGCCGTCGGGGCCGCGGTGGCCGGGTCGTACGCCGGCGCGGTGGTCGCGGCGGTGCTGGCCGTGGCCTGGGCGCTGTTCGTGGGCTCGTATCTGTACACGACGCTGATCGGGAAGTTCCGGGTGTGGGCCGGTGTCCTCGCCGGGCTCGGGCTGCGCGGCGACGAGCGGGTGCTCGATCTGGGCTGCGGCCGCGGCGCCCTGCTGCTGATGGTGGCGGCGCTGCTGCCGCGCGGCCGGGCGGTCGGTATCGACGTGTGGCGCGCCGATCAGACCGGGAACGGGCCCGAGGCCACCCGGCGCAACGCCGAACTCGAGGGCGTGGCGGACCGGGTCGAGCTGGAGACCGGTGACATCACGCGACTGCCGTTCGCGGACGCGAGCTTCGACGTGGTGGTCAGTAATCTGGTGCTGCACAACATCTCCGACGCCGGCGCCCGGCGGGCCGCGCTCGACAAGGCGGTGCGGGTCCTGCGTCCGGGCGGCCGGGTGCTGATCGGCGATCTGATGCACACCGGCGAATACCGCGACCGGCTGCGCGAACTCGGGCTCACCGACGCCCGGCGGCGCGGCCTGGGCCCGCGCATGTGGTGAGGCAGCCCCTTCCTGCCCACCCGGCTGGTCACGGCGACCGGAGCACAACCCTGACGCGAGACCCCGACGCGCGCGCATCCCGGCCCGGCCGGGGACGCGCGCGGATCCGGCACGAACCGGCCGGACGGGACGAAACCCCCTGTACCGAACGATAATTCGGTGGCGCGGGCGGTGCCGGTCCGGCACCATGGCTGTCTCGTCTTGCTCGAACACGTGCGCTTCGAGAGGGGTTCCATGCCATCGCGGGGTTCTGCATTGCTGCTCGTATTACGTTATTACGGAAGGGAACTGGCGCGCCGAAAACGGCTCACGGTGCCGGCGTTGCTGGCGCCGGCGCTGG
This sequence comes from Nocardia sp. BMG111209, assembly GCF_000381925.1. Lineage (NCBI taxonomy): Bacteria > Bacillati > Actinomycetota > Actinomycetes > Mycobacteriales > Nocardiaceae > Nocardia > Nocardia sp. BMG111209. Next base: position 1,195,152 of record NZ_KB907307.1, on the reverse strand, counting down.
GCAACGCCTGTCAGCTGTACGCGGCGCCGCTGGTGGTGGCGGCGGTGGTGCAGCGGCTGGCCACCGGCGGGCCCGCGGGGCCCGGTGAGCTGGCGCCGTACCTGATCACCTTCGGTGCGCTGCTGTTGCTGGCGGAAGTGTTCTGGCGCATCGGCTTCCACTGTATGAACCGGGTGGACTGTTACGGCATCGAAAGTCTGTACATCATCGCGATGGACGCGCTGCTGGCCAAGGACGCGGCGTTCTTCCACACCAACTTCGCCGGATCGCTGACGAAACGGTCGCTGAGTTTCGCCTCCCGGTTCGAGGAGTTCGTCGACACGTTGTCCTTCGATCTCGTCGCCTCGGTGCTGCCGCTGGCGTTCGCGGCGGTGATGCTGTGGCGGTACGACCCGGTACTGGTGGCCGTGCTGCTGGGGCTGATCGTGTTCACGGGCCTGCTGATCGCGCCGTTGATCCGCCGCCGTCAGCGCCTGGTCGACGAGCGCGAGGCCGCGGTGGCCGCGGTCTCCGGGCACGTGGCCGACTGCGTAACCAATATGGCGGTGGTCCGCGCGTTCGCCGCCGAGGAGCAGGAGGCGGGCGAACATCGCCGCCGGGTGGCCGATCAACGGCGAAAGGCGCTGCGCTCCTGGGACTACGCGAATCTGCGCATCGACACACTGGTGACGCCGCTGGTAGCGGTCACCAACGTCGCGGGGCTCACGGTCGCGCTCGCCTCGCACGGCCGGCACGCGGGGGTGGAGATGGTGCTGGTGGCCTTCACCTACTACTGGAACGCCACCTCGATCATGTTCCGGTTCAACATGATCTACCGGCGGCTGGAGAGCGCGCTGACCGAGGCCGCGCAGTTCACCGAACTGCTGCTCACCCCGCCGGCCGTGGTGGACCCGGCCGATCCGGAGCCGTTGCGGTCCAACGGTTCCGAGATCCGATTCGAGCAGGTGGACTTCGCCCATCCCGGCACGCCGGCCCTGTTCCGGGGGCTGGAGTTGCAGGTGGCCGACGGCACCAAGGTGGGCCTGGTCGGCCGCTCCGGCGGCGGCAAGACCACGCTGACCCAATTGCTGTTGCGGACCGCGGATATCGGCGGGGGCCGCATCACCGTCGGCGGGCAGGACATCGCGCGGCTGCGCCAGGCCGATCTGCGCGGCCTGATCGCCTATGTGCCGCAGGATCCGTCGATGTTCCACCGCACCCTCGCCGAGAACATCCGGTTCGCGCGGCCCGGCGCCACGGATGCCGAGGTGCGGTCCGCGGCCGAGGCGGCCCACGTCCTCGAATTCGCCGACGCGCTGCCGCAGGGCATGGACACGCCGATCGGCGAGCGCGGGGTGAAATTGTCCGGCGGGCAACGCCAACGGGTCGCGCTGGCCCGCGCCATCCTGCGGGACGCGCCGATCCTGCTGCTCGACGAGGCGACCAGTGCGCTGGACTCCGAGAGCGAGGTGCTGGTGCAGCAGGCGCTGTGGCGGGTGATGTCCGGGCGCACGGCGCTGGTGGTCGCGCACCGGCTCAGCACGGTGGCGGGGATGGACCGGCTGGTGGTGCTGGATCAGGGCCGCATCGTCGAACAGGGCACCCACGAGCAGTTGCTGCGCGGCGACGGGAACTACGCGCAACTGTGGCGGCGGCAGTCCGGCGGCTTCCTCGGCGAACAGGTGACCGCGCGCTGATCCGCGCCGGGGCAGCGTGGCCCCGGCCTTCCCGGATATCTCGAACAGGTTGTGGCACAAGTGTTTTCGACGGTCGCCGGAGGCGCTCCGGACCGCTGTGCGGTCTTGACTTTAGGCGCGCCGGGGTCGAAAGTAAACGAAACCGTATCGTCCCGTTACTCCGGATGAGCGCCGTCGGCGACCGCATCGCGCCGCGTCGGACCGCGGCCGTATCCGGTTCTCCCCGTACCTGTTCCGACACCGGAGGATTCCGTTATGCCATCTGCACGGGAAGCGCGTGAGTGGGCCGCCGGTGGCGGACTGCACGGCATCGGCGATTCGCTGTACACGCCGTTCAGCGGCACCGACGGCGACGATATCGACTTCGACGCCTATCGGGCGCTGGTCCGGTACTGCGTCGGCGATCTCGGCCACGCCATGTTGTGGCTCACCAGCGGCCTGGCCGAATGGTGGGCGCTGACCGCCGGCGAGCGTAGACAGCTGGTCGAGGTCGCCGTCGACGAGGCGCGAAAGGTCGCGCCGGACACGGTGATCCAGGTGTGCACCAGCGCGATGTCGCCGAAGGAGGCGGTCGAACTCACCCGGCACGCCCAGGAATCCGGCGCGGACATCTGTTATCTGCAGACCCCGCCGATGGAGGTGCACGGCGGCGAGGGCACCCTGCGGTTCTTCCGCTACGTGGCCGATCGCACGGATATCGCACTGGGCATGTTCAATTCGCCGTCGTCGGGCTATGTGCTGACCCCACCGGAGATCGCCGACATCTACCGGGAGGTGCCGGCGGTGTGCGCGATCAAACAGGGCACCATGCACTACGCGGCCAGCCGGGCGATCCACGATCTGGCCCCGGGCCTGGTGATCTGGGAATGCGATCTGATCGCCTACCGCGCGGGCTGGCTGCAGCAGGGCATCCTCGGCCCGGCGCAACTGGGCACCGCCGGATATCTCCAGGAGACGCCGGAGAAGCGGCTGTGCAGCGAATATTGGGAACTGGTCTGGGCCGGCGCCCTGGACGAGGCGACCCGGTTCGCCGAGGACTCCGGATACGACCGGCTGTCGGCCGAACTCGGCCCCTGGTACACCGGATATCCCGGCCGCCCCGGCTATTTCACGCATTGGGGGGAGGCGTTCCGCTACGCCGCCGGGGTGCTCGGGCTGCCGCTGGGCGACTATCCGCACAGCCGCGCACCGCAGGGCCTGCTGCCCGAGGAGGGTAAGCGGCAGATCCGGCGCGCCTTCGAGAATGCCGGTATGGCACGGAAATCCGTGGCGGTGTAACCCGATGGTGCGCGACATCCGAGAACTGGCAGGCGATCCCGAGGCGTACGCGACCGAGCTGCGCACCCGCTGGACCGGTCTGCTCAGCTACCGCTACATCGGCCGCAACCACGGCTCGATGAACACCGGGCCGGAGGACAACACGGTCACCCTGCGCCGCGACATGCGCAATGCCGCAGGCGGATTGCTGGTGGCGCCGCTGTCGATCAGCGCACCGGAGGGCAATGTCGGCTCCGATCTGGAGACCGTGCCCAATCCGGTGGTGCACTCGTGCCAGATCCTCGACCCGGCCACCGAGGTGCGCCGGATCGAGGTGGTCGACGCGGAGATCCTGCATCCGGGAACACGCATGGGCTACAGCCGATCCCGCATCGTCGACGCCGACGATCCGAGCCGGGTGATCGCCCTCACCGAGGGGCAGGGCGTACGGATCGGCACCCCGCCGGGCGGTCTGGGGAAGATGGACGAGGACCCGCTCGAGATCGTCGACTCCCCGGATCTGCCGCCGCTGTGGCAGGCGTTCGGCGCTTCCCGCCGCGCGGACGGACACTGGGTGCTGCCGCCGCTGTCCACGGATGTGGCCTCCCCGGACGGCGCGCTGCACATCGGGCCGCAGCACGTCCTGCTGGAGACCGCGGCGATCGACCTGGGTGCCGCCCGCGCCGGTACGGACCTGCTGCAGATGCGGTCGTGGCATGTGATGTTCCTGGCTCGCGGCAAGACCGGGCCGTTCCGCGCCGACGGCGACGCCTACGCGGGCCCCGGCGGTACCGTCGCGGTCCGGCTGACCCTGCACGACGAGGGCAACGGCGGTAAGCGGATCACCGCCGCCTCGGCCCTGCTTCAGATCGTGGATCAGGCGGGCTGATACCGGCGGGGTTCGGCGCGCGCCGAGTCCACCGGTGGGCTCGTCAGCGGGTCGACTCGGACGAGCCCACCGGCGAGTTCGTCAGCCGGTCGACTTGGGCGAGCAGATCGGCAGGTTCGTCAGCCGGACGACGCGGGTGAGCCGACCGGCGAGTTCGTCAGCCGGTTGACCTCGGGCGAGCCGACCGCCGGGTTCGTCAACCGGTGGGTTCCGGTGAGCCGATCGGTTCCGCCCGGGTTCCCGTGGTACCTCCCGCGCCGAAATATGCGGCGGGGGTGGTGCCGATCTCGCGCCGGAACGCGGTGATGAAGGCGCTGGCGGTGCGGTAGCCGACGCGGTGGGCGACCCGGGAGATCGGCATGCCGGTGCCCAGTAGCGGGAGGGCGGCGTTGAGTCGTTCGAAGGTTCGCCAGCTCTCGAAGCTCACCCCGGTCTCGGTGCGGAACCGGCGCGACAGGGTGCGGGTGGAGGCGCCGACCGTGCGGCCCCAGTCCCCGATACCCCGGGTGTCGGACGGATCGCGGCGGATCGCGAGCGCGACCTGGCGGGCCTGCGGGTCGGTGGGCAGCGCGGTCGGGATCGTGGTGACCGCCATCGGGGTGAGCAGATCCCACAGCACGGCCTGGCCGCGGCGGCGGCGCTCCTCGTCCGCGTCGCCGAGGGCGGCCAGATAGGTCACCAGCGGGCCGACCAGGCCGGTGGCGTCGACGACCGTCGGGCCCTCCCAGCGCATCGGGCAGCGGTCGGGCTCCACATACAGCGACACCATGTCGCAGGCGGCGGTCGGGAGCACGGTGTGCGGGACGCCGCCGGGAATCCACAGTGCGCGCATCCGCTGCACCAGCCAGCGCGACGAACCGACCTCCATGGTCAGCACGCCGTCCGGCGCCCAGGTCAGCTGATGCTGGGGATGACTGTGCACCGTCACGCCGCTGGTGGCCTCCAGCGGGATGACGATGCTGGGGTAGTCCGCGTAGTCGAAGCTCGGAGATTGTCCGGCGGGCACGCCGCTGATGGTACCGGTTTCAGTCCCGGGCGAGGGCGACCGCGGCTTCGCGCTGCAGGTCGAGGAACGATTCCGGGCTGATGTCGACCATCACCACCTGCACGGTGCCGCCGGTGAACGGTCCCGGTTGCGGCAGTTGCGGCGAGATCGGGTCACCGCCGGCGTAGCCGACGCACAACCCGTCGCCGGCGAGGCCGAACGGGCCGATCTGGGCGCGCATCGGTCCGGTGGCGACCGGCCGGTCGTCCACGTACAGGGTGGTGGTACCGAGGGATTCGCCGTGCGGCCCGGCCTGGTCGCGGACGAATTCCATGCCGAGGGAATGCTTGCCGGGAGTCAGTTGCGGGGAGGCGAAATCCTGTTCCGGCGCGATGCCGAGGAAGTTGTAGACGTAGTGCAGCACGCCGCCGGTGATGAACAGGACGTGCCCGCCGAACCGGGAGCCCTGGGTGAACAGCACGCCCCGCGCGTCCCGGTCCACATCGACATTGGCGAGGATCTTGTAGGAACGGCCGCGGATGTTCACCGCCACCGCCTCGGGCACCGGTGCCGCGTCGGGATAGTAGAGGTAGCGGGTGCGCGGCGGTTCGGGCTGCGGCCGCGGCGACAGCAGGATCTCCACCGGGACCCGATCGTCCAGTGGCAGTACGAAATTGTCGCGGGCCTCCTCGTCCCACGCCGCGATCAGTTCCCGCAGTTTCTCCGGATGGCGGTCCGCGACGTTCACGGATTCGGAGCGGTCCGCGTCGACGTGGAACAGTTCCCATTCGTCCCGGTCGAAATGCCCTCTACCGCTGATCGGTGCGTGCAGGGCGGAGGCCTTCCAGCCGTCGGCCCAGATGCCGCGGGTGCCGAGCATCGCGTAGTACTGGCGTTTGCGGGTGGTGGGCGCGTCGCCGTCGTCGAAGCTGTAGCGCATCGAAATCCCGTTCAGCGGATACTGTTTCACGCCGCGATAGACCTCCGGCATCGTGACACCGGCGACGTCGAGAATGGTCGGGACGATGTCGACCGCGTGGTGATATTGGTGCCGGATCTGGCCCTTGGCGCGAATTCCCTTGGGCCAGTGGACGACCAGCGGATCGCAGGTGCCGCCGGAGAACTGGGAGTAGCGCTTGAACATCTGGAACGGCGTGGAGAACGCGGTGGCCCAGCCGGTCGGATAGTGGTTGTAGGTGTCGGGGCTGCCGAGCCGGTCGATGTAGCGCATGTTCTCGGCGAGATCGTCGGGATAGCCGTTGAAGAATTTGTTCTCGTTGACCGAGCCGTTCGGGGAGCCCTCCCCGGAGGCGCCGTTGTCGGCGCAGTAGAAGATGATCGTATTGTCCAGTTGCCCACTGTGTTCCAGGAATTCGACGACGCGGCCGATCTGGGCGTCGGTGTATTCGGAGAAACCGGCGAAGACCTCGGCCATCCGCGCGAACAGTTTCTTCTCGTCGGCGTCGAGCGAATCCCAGGGCCGGACCATGTCGGCGGGCAGCGCCACATCCGCGGGCAGCGGGTTGATCGGGGTGAGGGCGGTGCCCTCGGGCATGATGCCCTTGTCGATCATGCGGGCCAGCACCCATTCCCGGTAGGCCTCGTAGCCGTCGTCGAACCGGCCGCGGTACCGGTCGGCGTATTCGGCGGGACTGTGGTGCGGGGCGTGGTTGGCGCCGGGGCAGAACCAGAGGAACCAGGGTTTGGACGGATTGCTGGAACGCTGATCGCGCAGCATCCGAATCGCGTTGTCCGCCAGATCTTTCGACAGATGGTAGCCCTGGTCCGGACCGTAGGGCTGGTCGATGAACATGTTGTCCTGGGCCAACGCGGGATACCACTGGTTGGTCTCGCCGCCGAGGAATCCGTAGAACCGGTCGAAACCCATCTGCAACGGCCACTGCGATCGGCTGCCGCCGCCGGCGGCGTCGGAGACGGGCACGTTGTGGTCCTTGCCGACCCAGAACGTGCTGTAGCCGTTGTCCTGCAACACCTGTCCGACGGTCGCGCACTGGGCGGGCAGCCGGCCCGCCGAACCCGGGAATCCGGTGGTGCCCTCCGCGATCGACGCGAAGCGGTTCACGTGGTGGTTGCGGCCGGTCAGGAAGCAGGAGCGGGTGGGGGAACACAGGGCGGTGGTGTGCCACTGGGTGTAGGTGAGCCCGTTGTCGGCCAGACGTTGCATGACCGGCATCTCGATGCGGCCGCCGTAGGGGGACCAGGCCGCCATCCCGGTGTCGTCGTAGAGCACCACCAGGATGTTCGGGGCACCCTCGGGGGCGGTGGGGGTCTGGAAGGGTTTCCAGTCGGGGGCCGAATCGCGGACGTCGAGTGCGATCGTGCCGTCGAAGCCGTCGTCGATGCCGGTGCCGTAGCCGGGTGGACCGGCCGGGTCGCCGGAGGCGCAGCCGGCGGCCAGCGGGACGGTGGCGGCGCCCGCACCGGCGGCGGCGAGACCGCCGAGTATCGACCGCCGGGACAGCCCGCCCCGATGGTGGCGCGCGGGGGATTGCTGCGGCACGAGCTGTTCGTCCTCGAACGGCGTCATGGCAGCAGGCTAGGCAGGCGGTGGGTGCCGCCGGATCGGATAGCGCGAGCCGTTACTCGACCGTGGCTAATATTCAGCCAACTATTGATCGGGTGTCACGCACCGGAATCCGAGGTGGCAGGTGGCGGTGTCCTCGGCCTGGCCCTGCCGGGCCGCGGGCCGGTAGCGCAGGCAGTAGTCGGGGGCACACAGATACGAGCCGCCCTTGATCACCCGGCGTGGTTGCGGGTCGGTTGTCGGCCGTGGGGCGCAGCAGGAGTCCGCCGGGCCGTGGCCGGGACGGTAGGGGTCGGCGGTCCATTCCCAGACGTTGCCGGCCGTGTCGAACAGCCCGTAACCGTTGGGCGGGTAGGCGCCGACCACGGTGGTGCCGGGGCGGTCGGCCTGGCCGCGGCCGGGCAGGAATTCCCACGGGAACCGGCCCTGCCAGGTGTTGGCCATCCGCCGCCCGCGCGGCGCGAACTCGTCTCCCCACGGGTAGGTCGCCGCGGGCAGGCCACCGCGAGCGGCGAACTCCCATTGCGCCTCGGTCGGCAGCGCCTTGCCCGCCCACTGCGCGTAGGCGAGCACGTCCGGGTAGGCGAGCTGGGTGACCGGGTGGCGGGTCCGCCCGTCCAGCGTCGTGCCCGGCCCGCCGGGATGCCGCCAGTCCGCGCCGGGAACGTAGGCCCACCACCGCCGGAAGTCGTCCAGCGGCACCGGCCCGGCCGTGGGCCGGAACACCAGCGCGCCCGGGACCAGCGCCGCGGGGTCGGCGCCGGGGAACTCGGCCGGATCCGGATCGCGTTCGGCGACCGTCACATACCCGGTCTCGCGGACGAACCGGTGGTAGGCGGCGTTCGTCACCGGATGGGTGTCGATCCAGAACGGTTCCACGGTCGTCTCGCGCACCGGACGTTCCTCGGGGAAGTAGTCCGGCGAACCCATGGCGAACGTCCCGCCGGGCACCCGCACCATCCCTTTGCGGACCACCACCGACCCCTGCGCAACCATCCGCACCTCCTACCGGCCGACCGGAACTCCCCTCGCGCCGGGCCAACCTACTACGGGTCCGGACCCGCCCGGCGCTTCCGCCGCGCGCGTCTGCGGTAGGTATCGGCCCGCTGTTCGGTCGGGTATCGACGGATGCACCTCGGGCGGGACGGCACGCCGGGCCGCCGGGTTCAGCCGGACCGGGGCGGTCCGGTTCGGCTGAACGAGCGAGCAGGTCCGACTGGAACGAGCAGCGCGGTCCGGACGGAATGAGCCGCCTGGTTCGGCCGGACCAGGCCGCCGGGCTCGGCCGGATCAGGCGGCGGGTGCCGGCGGGTCAGGTGGCGGGGCCGAACCAGCGGGGGAGGTGGTCGCGCAGGTCCTGCTGGTCGTCGCCGATCCAGGCCAGGTGGCCGTCGGGGCGTAGGAGGGCGGCGGGGAAGTCCACTTCCTCGGTGGCGTCCACCACGTGATCGACCCGGTCGGCCCAGCCGTCCACCGACAGGCGGCCGGTGCGGTCCAGGAGCAGGCCGCGGCCGGTGCGCAGCAGTTCGAACAGGCGGCCCTGTTTCAGTTGCACGTCGCGCAACCGGCGGCCGAGCAGTGGGTGGCCGGTGCCGAAGTCGTAGCGGACGCTGATCGCGGTGATCTTCTCGATCAGGTACCGGTTCACCTCCTCGAAGTCCATCAGTTCGGAGACCAGCTTGCGGACGGCCTGCGCGCCGGGTTCGGTGGACAGCAGTTCCATCTGTGCGCGGGTGTTGTCGAGCACGTCGGCGGCCACCGGGTGCCGTTCGATCTCGTAGCTGTCCAGCAGGCCGGCGGGGGCGTGGCCCGCGATCTCGGCGGCCAGTTTCCAGCCGAGGTTGAACGCGTCCTGGATACCGAGGTTGAGGCCCTGGCCGCCGGTCGGCGGGTGGATGTGTGCGGCGTCCCCGGCCAGGAACACCCGGCCGGACCGGTAGTGTTCGGCCAGCCGGGTGGCGTCGCCGAATCGGGACAGCCAGCGCGGGCTGTGCGCGCCGAAATCGGTGCCCGCGACGGCCCGCAACTGGGTGCGGAACTCGTCGAGAGTGGGTGCGCTGCCGCGATCCTCGGCGAGTCCGGCGGCGGGCACCACGACCCGGTACACGCCGTCGCCGATCGGGCCGATGCCGAACCGCTTCTGGGTCTTGCGGATCTCGGTCATCACCTCGGTGAGGGTGTCCTGCGGTGTGGTCATCGCCATCTCACCGATCAGGGTTTCGACGCGGCTCGGTTCGCCGGGGAATTCGATGCCGGTCAGTTTGCGGACCGTGCTGCGGCCGCCGTCGCAGCCGACCAGGTACCGCGACCGCAGCCGGGTGCCGTCGGCCAGTTCGGTGGTCACGCCCTCGTCGTCCTGAGTCACGGCGACCACCTCGGCGCCGCGGCGGATCTCCGTGCCGAGTGCGACGGCGTGTTCGGTCAGCAGTTGTTCGGTGCGGGGTTGCGGGATGCCCAGGACGTAGCCGTGCGCGGTGTCCATCCGTTCCGGCCACGGCTTGCCCATCGCGGCGAAGAAGCCACCGGCCTCGTGCCGGGTGCCGAACTCCAGGAAGCGTTCCAGCAGCCCGCGCTGATCCATCAACTCGATACTGCGGACGTGCAGCCCGAGCGAACGCACGACCTTCGTCGGTTCCGGCTCCTTGTCCACCACGAGCGTGCGCACGCCGCGCATCCGCAATTCGCCCGCCAGCATCAAACCGGTCGGACCGCCACCGGCAATGATCACATCGAACATGAACCGCCCCATTCGTCGATTTCTCCTTCCGGCCGGCCGTGCCGCAGCATCGCGACACCTCCGTGCGAACATGCGTGAGAGCACGATTTCCGCAGGTACCGGCTTCGGCGGGAGATTGTGCCGCATCCCCCGGGCCTTGCCGCAAGCCCCCCTGTGCGCTATATATTGAAAAGGGAAGGAAAAACTTCCTTTTCTTCCGGTACCTCGGATGCGCCTGGCCGCTCCTGTCGAACTGGTGGATTCGGCGCATGCGGAATGTGATTCCAGCGCCGGGTTGCGGTCATATCCCCATGCTGAACCGGATGCGCGGCATGCCCGACGCTGAGCCGGTTCGAGCGGCGCACCGCGGTCACACATGCTGAACCGGACGCTCGGCGCGGACAAGCCCGACGCTGAGCCGATTCGAGCCGCGAGTCGCGGTCACACCTGCATACCGAACCGAACGAGCGGCGTGCCGTGAGCACGCCTGTACGTTGAGCCGGTCCGAGTGGCGTGCTGCGGTTATGCGTACTTGCCGAACATGATTCGGGTGCGTGCAGAGGCTACGCCGAGGTGCTGAACGCGATTCGAGCGCGGGCCCGCGGTCCTGGCCGGGCGGCTGTCGTCCCGAATATCCTGGCGTGCAACGGAATCGGTGCGCTCAGCGCCAGTGTGTGTCGCTCAGCAACGAGGCTTCCGAACCGCCGTCGGCGAAGACGATCTGGCCGGTGACGAAGTGGTTGTCGGGGCCGGCCAGCCAGCAGACGAGTTCGGCGATCCATTCCGGGCGGCCCGGAAATCCGCCGAACGGTTGTGGCGCAGCGGTTTCCACTGCCTTCCGGACGTCGTCGTCGGTGAGGATCCAGGCGGCGGCCGGGGTGTCGACCACGCCGGAGGCGACGACGTTGAGTGCGATTCCGGCGCCGGCCCATTCGGGGGTCGGTGCGGTGCGGCGCACCCAGCGGTTGAGTGCGCGTTTCGCGATGCCGTATCCGGCGCCGGATTCGGTGAGGGCGGGGTCGGCGGTGAGCAGGGCCACCGCGGTGCTCTCGTCACCGTCGAGGCAGGCCTGCACGATCTTCGCGTCGGCCGGGGCCAGCGAGGAGGTCGACGAGATGGCCACCGCGCGTGGGGCGGGGCTGCCGATCAGCAACGGCCGCAAGCCTTCCAGTGTCGCCACCGCGCCGAAGTAGTTCGTTTCCAGCAGGCCGGTCCGGCCGCCGCCGGCGATCGCGAGCACCGCGTCGACGGTCCCGCGCTCGGCCACCCGCTCGACCAGCGTGCGGCGGCCGTCGGGGGTGGACAGGTCGGCGATCACGTCGGCGTCGTCGAGATCGCAGCCGATCACCTCGAAACCGCGGGCGCGCAGCAGGGCGGCCGTCGCCGCGCCGATCCCGGAGGCGGCACCGGTCACCACATATCTGCGCCCGGTGTGCTCTGTCCGCGATGTCATCGAAACCTCTTCCCGGCCTTCGGTATTGCCGATCCTGTGCCGCGTGTGCCGGACCGACGGGTGCGGCGGCCGCGGGTCCGCGGCAACGACCGGCGATCGCTGCCGCGACCGCCACCATGCCACAGGTCGCCGGGACTGTCACAGCCGGCGACAGCACAGGCGCCCGTGCTTTCAGTCGGTTCCGGAGCGGGTCACGGCGCCGGCGACGACCACCTCCAGGCAGTCGCGGAACAGGTCGTCGACGGTGCGGCCGGGGGCGAAGTATTCGGTGATGGCCGCGACGACGGTGGGGTGCTGCGCGGTGAAGGTCGCCATGTCGAAGTCCTGCAGCGCGGCGGCGTCGGGGCGGGGGGCCTGTTCCTCGAGGACGTGGCCGACGGTGAACCGTTCCACGGTCAGGACGATGACGCGGGCGCGGTGCAACGGGACGCCGCGGGCGACCAGGGTGCTCATCGCCAGTTCGGACAGTTCGGCCATCTTGCGCGACAGTTGCGCCGCCGACAAGACGCGCGCGCCGTCGGGGTGGGCGAGCAGGGCCCGGCGCAGGCGTTCGGCGAAGCCGGTGAGCCAGTCCTGCCAGGGCCGGTCCGGCTCCGGCGGGGCCGGGTCGCCGAACTCGCGGGCCAGGATCTCGTCGGCCAGCGCGGTGATCAGGGCCGCCTTGTTGGGCAGATGCCAGTACAGGGTCGGTTGTTGCACGCCGAGGCGGGCCGCGAGTTTGCGCAGCGTCACGCCCTCGAGTCCGTCGGCGTCCAGCAGGGTGATCGCCTCGGCGACGATCCGCTGTCGATCCAATGCCAAATTCCGCACCTCCCCCGGCAGTCTATCAGTGATAGAGTTTTCCCTATCACTGATAGGGACGCGGCGGCCGCGGTCGCCGCACGGCACAGGAGAACGGTTATGGCACAAGGACAGTCGATGACGGACCGGCTGCATCGGGCGACCCATCGCATTCCGGGGGTACCCGCGCACGTCGATCGGGGGCCGGGGCATCAGGGCACGGTCCGGCACGAGACGCGGCTGCCGGGCGAGCGGCGTCGGCATGCCGAGGGGCGGTGGAACCATTCGCCGGCGCGTCCGCCGCGTGTGCTCGCCGGGTGGCAGGCCCGGATCGCGGCATTCTTCGGGCGGGAGCTGTGAAGGCAGCCGTTCTGCACGAGCTCGGGGGTGTGCCCCGCTACGAGGACTTCCCGGATCCGGTGGCCGGCGAGGGGGAGGTGATCGTGACGGTGCGGGCGGTGGCCGTCGAGAATGTCGACCGGGCGATCGCGGCCGGAACCCATTATGCGAGTGCGACATTCACCGGGCAGCTGCCGATGATCCCGGCCTTCGACGGGGTGGGCACGTTACCGGACGGCACGCTGGTCGGCTTCGGCAATCCGCGCGCGCCCTACGGTGCGCTCGCCGAGCGGACCGTGGTGCCCGTCGGGGCGTACGCCACGATTGCCGACGGTATCGAGCCCACGATCGCGCCGGTGATCGCCTCGGCCTTCACCGGTATGTCGATCGTCACCGCCGCGGGGTTCACGGCCGGGGAGACGGTGCTGATCCAGGGGGCGACCGGGGTGGCCGGGCGGCTGGCGGTCCAGGTGGCCCGGTTGCTCGGCGCGGGCCGGATCGTGGCGACCGGCCGCGATCCGGGCAAGCTGGCGGCGCTGCGGGAACTGGGCGCCGACATCGTGATCGACACCGCGGTCCCCGACGACGAACTGGCGCAGGCGTTCACCGCGGCGCGCGGCGAGGGCTACGACGTGGTGCTGGACTATCTGTGGGGGCGGCCCACCGAGATCCTGTTGCGCACACTGGTTCCCGGGTCGTTCGCGTTCCCGCGGCCGACCCGGCTGGTGCAGGTGGGTGAGGCGGCGGGATCCGCGCTCACCGTCACCGCCGACAGCCTGCGCACCTCCGGTGTCGAGATCTACGGCGCGGCAAAGGGTCTGGACGCGGCGACGATGGGCACGGTGTACGAGCGGATCGTGGACTGGACGCGGTCGGGGCGGCTGGTCTTCGCGGTGGACGTGGTCCCGCTCAGCGATATCGAAACCGCTTGGCGGCGAACCACATCGAACAGCAGGAGGTTGATCGTGACGCCGTGAGCCGGTGTCAGAGGCCGTCCGCGCGGGCGGCGGCCAGCGCGATGCCGACGTAGCGGCCGGCCAGTTCGCGCGGCTCCAGCGGGCCGTCGGGCTGATACCAGCGGGCGATCGACTGGCACATGCCGAGCAGGGCCCGGGCCGTCTCGTCCGGATGGGGGGTGGCGAAGGTTCCGTCGGCGACGCCGGCGGTCAGCACGTCGCGCAGGACCGTCTCGATCTCCTTGCGGCGGGCGGCGTAACGCTTGCGATTGTCGGGGGACAGGTGGCGCAGTTCCTGGTCCAGCGCCGCCAGGCGGGTCCGGTGCGTCATGTGCAGGACCAGCGCCTCGATCACGTTCGCGAACTGTTCCCGGGGGCCGGCACCGGCCGCCGCGGCGGCGCGCACCCGCCCGGCGGCCTCACCGGTGCCCACCTCGAGCAGCGTGACGAACGCCCCCTCCTTGCTCTCGTGGTGGTAGTACAGCGAGGGCACGGTCAGCCCGACCCGGCGGGCGATGTCGCGGACCGTGGTGCCGTGGAAACCGTTCTCGTAGAACGCATCCAGCGCCGCGGTCAGCAACGGGGTCAATTCCAGCGGCTCGTACCGCCGCCAGTCGGCGACGGTCGGCGCGGGAGTTTCGTGCGGCGTCATCAATCACCGGACAGTAGCCGGAATTTAGCGAGCGTTAGATAGTTTGTGACCCATCTCTCGATCGCCACCGTACGCCTTGACCCTCCCGTTCTATCTAGCGATCGTTAGGGAACTGTCGGCGTGTTGCCGAACTCGAGGAGGAGTCCATGACCACCGCTGTCATCGTCGATGCCGTGCGCACGCCGTCCGGTAGAGGCAAGCCGGGCGGGCAGTTGTCCGGTATCCATCCCGCCGCGTTGCTGTCGCATGTGCTGACCGCGCTGGTCACGCGCACCGGCATCGATCCGGGCCTGGTGGACGACGTCATCGGCGGCTGCGTCGGGCAGGCCGGTGAGCAGGCGCTGAACATCGCCCGCAGCGCGGTGCTCGGCGCCGGATTCCCCGAGCACGTGCCGGCCACGACGGTCGACCGCCAGTGCGGTTCCAGCCAGCAGGCCGCCCATTTCGCCGCGCAGGGTGTCATCGCCGGCGCCTACGACGTCGCGATCGCCTGTGGTGTGGAGTCGATGAGCCGGGTGCCGATGGGCACCGCGTCGATGGGCCGCGACGCCGCCGGGCCGCTGGTCGCGTCCCGGTATCCGGAGGGCCTGGTCAATCAGGGCATCTCGGCGGAGTTGCTGGCCGCGCGCTGGAAGCTGGACCGCGAGACGCTCGACGAGTACTCCGCCCGCTCGCACGCGCGGGCCGCGAGCACCACTGCGGCCGGTGGTTTCGACGCCGAGATCGTGCCGGTCGAGGTGGACGGCGTCGCCCGCACGGTCGACGAGACGGTCCGCCCGAGCACCACCGCGGCGGGCCTGGCGGGGTTGCCGGCGTCGTTCCGGGATCCGGAGCTGGGCGAGCGGTTTCCCGAGATCGAGTGGCGGATCACTGCCGGGAACGCCTCCCCGCTCACCGACGGCGCCGCCGCGGTGCTGATCATGAGTGAGGAACGGGCCGCCGCGCTGGGTCTGCGCCCGCGGGCGCGGTTCCACACCTTCGCCGTGACCGGCAGCGATCCGATGCTGATGCTCGACGGCGTGATCCCCGCGACCCGCCGCGCGCTGGACCGTTCGGGCCTGTCGATCGCCGATATCGACGCCTACGAGGTGAACGAGGCGTTCGCGCCGGTGCCGCTGCTGTGGCAGCGCGAATTCGGCGCCGATCCGGAGCGGCTGAACCCGCGCGGTGGCGCGATCGCGCTGGGCCACCCGCTCGGCGCGTCCGGCGCCCGCCTGCTGACCACCCTGCTCAATCACCTCGAGGCCACCGGCGGCCGGTACGGGCTGCAAACCATGTGCGAGGGCGCGGGCATGTCCAACGCGACCGTCATCGAGCGGCTGTAGGTCCCGCGCCGGTGCGCCCCGCGCGGTCGCATCGGCGCCGGAAACATGTCGGTACCGTGTGCGATCCTTCGGGAAGTAGCACCACGGCCGGAGGAGATCGACATGGCCGACACCGAAGACCACCCCGAGGTCCGGCTGGTCACCCACTGCCGCCGCTGTCACGGCTGGCTCGTCTCGCCGGCCTCGGTCGCCGACGGCATCGGCCCGACCTGCGCGATGCGCGAACGGGCCGAACAACGCGCGGCCGCGCGCGCCGAGCTGACCCTGTTCGACATCGCCGCCTGAGTCGCTCGCCCGGGACCGCTTGCGGCGGTGCACGATCCCGCCACCGGTACGCCGGTTCCGCAATCCGGGGGTTGTTGGCATGCTGATGTCGTGCCACGGCGAATGTACGGGAACCCCGCGATCGAGCGGTGGCCCGGGAGTGCGGACGAGCGGGCGGCGCTGGCGGTACGCGCGGAGCGGGATCGGCTGGCGCGGGCGCGGAGGGACGCGGCGCTGGAGTGCGCGGATTTCCCGGCGGCCCGCGCGGCCGGATTCGAGGACGCGGCGGCCCGGCGGCTGGCCGCGCTCGACGCCGAAACATCCGGTGATCCGGCCGATCTCGCCGATCGGCTGAACGAGGAGAGTGTGGCGCCGCGGGCGGGTGCGGTCTGGGACGCGGGCGAGGCGATGCGGTGCATCGGCCTGCTGTGGCCGGCGGAGGGCCGCGGGCAGTGGCCGCGGCGGCTCGGCCGGTATCCCGGCTATCTCGGGCCGTTGCGCGAAAGGCCGGATTTCCGTTCGGCATTCGATGTGACCGGGCCGGGCCGGCACCAATACGGTTGCGGGCGTTGCGGAGCGCAGTGGCCCAGCGGCTGGCCGGGCACCGGCAGCGGTCTGCGGGATCTGCGCTGCCCGGACTGCCTGTGTCCCGGTGGC
Source organism: Nocardia sp. BMG111209 (assembly GCF_000381925.1). Classification (NCBI taxonomy): domain Bacteria; kingdom Bacillati; phylum Actinomycetota; class Actinomycetes; order Mycobacteriales; family Nocardiaceae; genus Nocardia; species Nocardia sp. BMG111209. The sequence goes on along the minus strand of NZ_KB907307.1, from coordinate 1,178,658 downwards.
GCGGACACCGCCGCCGACACCGAGCACAGTGTCATCGATCTGCACTGGCTGTTGTTCCGGTACGCGCCGCGGCCGGTGGGGCCGTGCCCGGTGTGCGGCGATGAGCGCGAACTGGCGCCGCGCGGCTGGGCTCCCGGCACCACCCGCCGGGTACTGCACTGGACCTGCGCCCGCGGCGACGGGTATCGGCGGGACGACCATTTCACGGCCGCGATCGAACCCGCGCAGTGGGAGTCCGACGGTGCGCACCACGCCTACTGGCTGGCAGCGGACTCGCTGCGCCGCGCCGAAATCGCCGGTGAAGTGGTCGAATTACCGGTCGGCGCCACCTATCTCGCGCTCGACGGATCCGGCGAACGCTGGGTGTTCGAGGAGTCCGGCTGGCGGCGTTCGGCCTGAGGCCGGGGTGGATCGGGCAACGATGGGTCGAATCCCACTGGTGTGATGCACAATTGGAGCTGTTCGGAGTGCGCTGCGAAAAAGGCGCTCCGGGAGCCGAATTGCTGCACGCCGAAGGATGTTCGATGAGGTCCGTCACCAAGCTGTCCATGAGTGTTGTGGCGGTCGCCGCACTGCTGAGCGGATGCAAGCCGAGCACCACACCGGTGAGCGCGCCGGCGCCCGCCGCCGGGCCGAGTCAGCCCGGGCCGATGAGCGGCGCCGACGCACAGAAGATGCTGGCCACCTTGGTGATCAAGGGCAGTGCGCCGATGAGCGGCTACAGCCGCGACCAGTTCGGGCAGGCGTGGACCGACGACAACGACGCCCCCGGCGGCCACAACAAGTGCGACACCCGTGACGACATCCTGCGCCGGGATCTGTCCGACATCCAGCCGGTCACCGGCTGCCAGGTCCAGTCCGGCACCCTGCACGACGCCTACACCGGCAAGACCATCGCCTTCGCCCGCGGGCCGAAGAGTACCGTCGTGCAGATCGATCACATGGTGCCGCTCGGCGATGCCTGGCAGTCCGGCGCCCAGCAGCTGCCGCCGGACAAGCGCATCGATCTCGCCAACGATCCGCGCAATCTGCAGGCCGTCGACGGGCCGACCAACGAGTCCAAGGGCGACAGTGACGCCGCGACCTGGCTGCCGCCGCAGGCCGGGTACCGCTGCACGTATGTCGAGCGGCAGATCCAGGTGAAGTCGATCTACGGGCTGTGGGTGACCCAGGCCGAGCACGACGCGATGGCAGGGGTCCTGCAGGGCTGCTGATCGTCCGCGCGGACTCACCGGTGCTGGGAACACCGGCGTCCACAGCGTTTCCACAGCCGCGTGCGAAGATCGAGACGGTCGGCGACGGGGAGACGGCATGGCGGTGGCGACGGGGGGCGGCAACGGCGGCTCCGACGGGAAGAACGAGACCGGCGGGACGGTGTCCCCGCCGGCTGTCGGAACCGGTTCGGGCGCACCCCTGTACGTCGATCCGAGTGAGCTGGAGACCCCGACCCGGGCGATCGCGGCAGCCGGTACCCACCTCGGCGATCTGCGCACCCAGCTGGCGATGATGCTGCCGGTGTGGGGTCTGCTCGGATTCGTGTTCCCCGGTTCGGATCAGGGCACGTTCGGCGACTCGACCGTCGAATCCGCCTGGCGCTCTTATCACACGGCGTGGCTGGCGGAGACCGGCGTCTCGGCGGCGGCGGTCACCGAGGCGGCAAAGCTGGTGTCCGACAGCAACACCGCGTACCGGGCCGGTGACGAGGCCGGCGGCCGGGTCGTCGGCGGGACGATCGGGCCCACCCGCTGAGCGGGGCGGGGACCCATGGCCGAGGCGACCCCGACGTCACCGACGGCCAAGGCCCTGCATTCGATCCTGTCGATCCTGGACGAGTTGCGCGCGAATCTCTGGATGCTGGACTGGTTTCCGGACCTCGGCCGGGAGGCGATCGGTGCGGCCCTGCGGCCACCGGGACCCGGCGGTGATCCTGCGCAGGTCGCCGACCTGGCGAGCCGGTACCACAAGGCGGAACGGACGACCGCCGGTGCGGCCGAGGATCTTTCGGCGGTCTCGACCTCGTCGCTGCCCGCCGCGTGGCGCGGCGGCGCCGGGGAGACGGCGGCGCAGGCGATCTCGGCGCTGGGCGGGCAGATGACCGAGGCGATCGGTTCCTATCATTCCGGCGCGGGTGCGCTGAGTACGTTCGCGGTGAAGCTGACCGCCGCGCAGAACCGGGATGCGGCCGGGGTGTCCACGTTGCAGGCGGCGTCGCGGCAGGCGACGGCGGGGTCGGTGTCCAAGCAGCAGTGGGTGAAGATCCTCGCCGACGCCGCGACCGGGTGCCACGGTCGCCTGACCGCCCGGCTGCTGCGCGACGGCGCCGCCGACGATCTGACGACCCTGTTGAACCAGTTGGCCGCGGACGCGCGGGCCCACACCGTCCGGGCGCCCGGTGTCGATCCGCTGACGGCGGTCGTGTTGTCCTATACCGGCGATTACGGTCCCTCCGCGGATGCCCTGTCCCAATTGCTCACGCCCGCACAGTTACAGCGCGCCTCGCAACTGCTCGGCGGGATGTCGGCGGGAGACCGGGCGGCGTTCGAGGCCATGCTCGCCGCCGCCGGATCCCCGCAGGAGGCCGCGTATCTGTGGAAGTCGCTGGCGGCGGGATATTCGCTGAAACAGATCCAGCAGTTCGACACCGTGATCCATCCGCACGGGAAGGATCTCGGCTGGCTGTCGGATCATCTGAATCCCCATCTCGACGATCCGAACACGACCCCGGGCCCGGACGGCAAATACACCCCCGGCTACCTGGGGCAGACGCATACGACGACACCGGATCACGACAAGCCGGGCTACGTGTACGACTGGGAGTTCTACAACCAGCAGGATGTCGGCGACTGTGTGGCGGCGTCCACGGTGATGGCGCGGGCGCGCAACGATCCGGTCTACATGCTGAGCCTGACCACCGGGCAGGGGCCGCTGGGCGGTTCGCATCCCGGCGACGATCGGCCGGGTACGGTCGCGCAGCGGGTGCAGGACGCGTACCGGGGCAATTTCGCGGCCTCGGGTACGGATCCGGCCCAGAATGCCAAGGTGTTGCTGAATACGACCACCGGCAGCACCTATACGACCGTCTCGACGAATTCGGTGACCGATCGGCAGTCGGTGCTGCCGCGGGTGGAAGCGGCGCTGAATCAGGGCAAACCCGTGCCGGTGGATGTGGTCGGCCCGAAGGGGGACGCGCATCAGATGATGATTCTCGCCGCGCAGGGCGACAAACTGGAGATCTACAATCCGTGGGGTTTCACGGAATGGGTGACCAAGGAGCAGTTCGTGGACGGGCAACTCGGTGATCTGACCGGTAAATCACCCACCGATGGGCTGCCCACCGCGTATCAGGTCCTGTTGCCGCAATGACGTCGATACCGGAACGCCCCGACGAGGATCTGTGGGAGCTCGATGTCGAGGCCGCGGTGCGCGCGGGGCTCGGTGACGACGAGCCCGCCCGGGAGTTCCTGTTCGGCGATGCGGCGATCGCGGCGGCCCGGGACGCGGAGGATTTCGGCGTCGGCCCGTATCCGATGGTGTTCCTGTCGGCCTGCGTGCGCAGTATGGGAATCGTTGCCGCACTGCGGTTGCCGGAACCGGTGATCGGGGACGAGGCGGTCGTGGCGGTGCGGGGCTGGATGAGTGCCGCGCACGCCGCCGCCGGCCCGGATCTGAACCGGGAGATGCGATTCGCGCAATGGCTGGAGGCGGTCGGCATGCTGATGGCCGCCCGGCGGTCGGCCCGCGACACCGGCGGTGCGGCCGCGGATCGCGGTGCCGGCCCGCCGGGAGACTGAACCGGATTACAGCGGATGCCCGGTGCCGCGCACGGTCCAGGCGCCGCCGCGGTGGTGCAGGGTGGTGGCGCTCAACGGCGGGATGTCCAACCGCCAGAACGACTTCGGGGGAGAGTCCAGCGCGGTCAGGACGGTGGCCCGGACGATCGCGGGATGGGTGACGGCGACGACGCGCCGCGGTTCCCGGGCCGTCCGGTCGAGCCAGTCGCGGACCCGGGCGATCAGATCGACGAGGGATTCGCCGCCGTGGCCGTGGAATTCGGGTTCGGTGAGCCAGGCGGTGAGGTCCGCGGCCGGGATCGAGTCCATTCCAGCACCGGCCCATCGGCCGCAGTCCAGGTCGGCCAGCGCGGGATCGATGTCACCCGGAAGATCCAGTGCGGCAGCGGTTTCCGTCACCCGAGCCTCCGGCCCCAGCGTGACCAGCTCGGGCCGTGTGGTGTCGGGCAGGCCCTCGGACCGTTCGACGCTGCGGTGCCCGAGCGCGTTGAGCGGTTCGTCCGCGGGGAACCGTGCGGCCTGGACCGCGTCGGTGATCGCGTGGGTGATCAGGGTCAGCCGGGTGATCGCACTCATACCCTCTCCGTCCGGTCGTGGTGAACGCACCACCGGCGCCCGGCGGTACCGGATGCGGACCGATCCCGCGAAACCGCCGCCCCACCATACGGAACCGGCCGGACCCGGCCGCGTCGGGGGTGACTCAGAAGCGGGTGGCGTGGTAGCCGCCGACGGAGGACAGCGTGATCACCTTGACGTGGTCGCCGGTGTGCGGCGCCTCGACGACCTGGCCGTTGCCGACGTAGATCATGACGTGGCCGGGACCGCCGGCCTCGTTGAATTGCGCGTCCGGGAAGATCAGGTCGCCCGGTTGCAGATCGGCGGGGCTGACCGGGTGGTTCCTCGTCGCGTAGTACTGTTCGGACGCCGTGCGCGGCATGTTCTTGATGCCGGCCTGCTGGGCCGAGTACTGGACCAGGCCGGAGCAGTCGAAGGCGTTGGGGCCCTCGGCGCCGTACACGTACGGGTCGCCGGCCTGTTTGAGCGCGGTGTCGAGGAACTTCTTCTTGGTGGAGTCGGTGACGCCACCGATCAGGCCCTGGATCTGCGAATCCGACAGCGGGGTCGTGTAGGTCGGGGTGGCGCCGGCGCCGGCGCCCCCGTCGCCACCGTGGTAGCTGGTCTGGACGACCGGTGGCTGGGTGCCGTCGACCTGGCCGGCGTGGCGCTGGATCTGGGTGGCCGCGTCCTGCATGTCGGTGTAGACGTCGTCCACGGCCTTGAAGCAGGCGTGGATGATCGGGCCCTCGTCCTTGTAGGAGATCGGGGTGGGCAGGCTCGTGGGGATGGCCGCGCGCAGGTCGCCGATCGATCCGTCGATGTTCTTGCAGGCGTTGCCCGCGATGCCGGCGACGTCGGACACCTGCCCGCCCACGCCCTTGTCGTAGCGGACCAGATCGGAGTTCACGTTCTCGACGTGTTTGACATTCTGGTTGTACACCGTCGACAGCTGGGAGGTGTCGGTGTTGTCGGCGAGGTTCTTGTAGTTGCCCTTGTCGTGCTCGCTGGTGGCCGGATTGGTGATCAGGTCGGAGAAGTCGGGGGCGGCCGAGGGGTCACCGGATCCGAGCAGATCCAGGCACCAGGTGATGTAGCTGCGGACGGCGATCACCAGTTGGGTGAGGCCCGTGGAGGCGTTCGCGGGGGCGCTCAGATCGGCGGCATCGCGTTTGGCTTGGTTGATGTCCGTGGTCGCCATCGACTTCCCGCACCTGCCTCCCATCCGATTCCCGGCTACGGATGACTATGAGGCATTCCCACCGGTGGCGGTATCCGGAATCGGTTCGGGGGTGAGGCATTCGAGGAAGGTGCGCACCAGCGGGCGGGTCTCGTCGGCGCGCCAGACCGCGCACAGTTCGACCGTCGGCACCGGATCGTCGAGGGTCAGCGCCGCGGTGGGCGCGTAACCTCCGGCGGCCGTGGCGAATCCGGCGCGCAGCGCGGAGGCGAACCCGATCAGCGGCTGCACCGACACCAGGATCGCGGTCGCATTCGAATCGTCTTGCCAGTGCGCCACATTCAAGGTGATGCCGCTGCGGCCGGCGGCGTCGAACAGCGCGTCGTACATCGCCGGGCTCTGCTCCCGCCGGAACAGTACGCAGGGCTGATCGGCCAACTCGCGGAACGACATTCGGGCCCGTGCCGCCCAGCGGTGGCCGGGCCCGACGATCGCGACCAGCGGGATCCGCAGCAGTGGGCGGCAGCGGTGTTCGGCGAGGGCGGGGCGGCCGTAGACGAAGGCGACGTCGAGTTCGCCGGTGGACAGGGCGGCCAGTTGCGGGCCGGTGCGCTGTTCCACGAGATTCACCTGTGCGGCGGGGGCGACGGTGGTCATGTGGGCCAGCGCGGCGGGCAGGATGCGTTGTCCCGCAGCGAAGTTGTAGCCGACGCGCAGGGTCCCGGCGTAGCCCGCGGCGGCGGCGCGCACCGCGGCGCGGGCCTCCTCGGCCTGGGCGAGCAACACACGAGCGTGGTCGCGCAGCGCCTCGCCGGCGGCGGTGAGGCGGACCTGATGGGAGGTGCGGTCCACCAGCCGCGCACCGAGATTGCGTTCCAGGCGTTGCAGTTGCTGGCTCAGCGAGGGCTGGGCCAGGTGCAGCCGCGCGGCGGCGCGGCCGAAATGCAATTCCTCCGCGACCGCGAGAAACGATTCCAGCAGCCTGAGTTCCACCGTCGGCTCCCGCCGGTCGTGAGTCGGGTCGGGGTCAGCCTATCGGCGCGCGGGGGACCGGCGATGAACCCGTGCTCGCATTCCGGTCACGACCGCGGGTACGGTGACGCGGGGCCGGACCGAGGCGGTGGAGGGCGACATGTGGAAGATCTGTGCCACCTGCGCGGTGGAACACGATGCGGCGGCGGAGATCTGCCGGATCTGCGCGGACGAGCGGCAGTGGGTGCCGGCGGCGGGGCAGCGGTGGATCGAGCCGGCGGAGTTGCTCGCCTCGGGCCGCAGTGCCGCGGTCCGGGAGCTGGAGCCGGATCTGTTCGGGCTGACGGTGACCCCGAAGGTGGGGATCGGCCAGCAGTCGCATCTGATCCGCACGCCGGCGGGCATCGTGTTGTGGGATGTCGTCGGTTATGTCGACGAGGCGGCGGTGGCGACGGTGCGCGAACTCGGTGAGGTGGTGGCGATCGTGGCCAGCCATCCGCACCACTACGGGACGCAGGTGCAGTGGAGCCGGTCGCTCGGCGGCGTGCCGGTGTTCGCCGCGGCCGCCGACCTGGAGTGGGTGGCCCGCCCCGATCCGGTGATCCAGCCGTGGCGCGATCGGCTGGAGCCGGTGCCGGGGGTGACGATCCGGCAGGTGGGCGGGCATTTCCCGGGCAGTGCCGTGGCGCACTGGGCCGCGGGCGCGGGTGGTGCGGGGGTGTTGTTCAGCGCGGATACCGTGCAGGCCAATCCGGATCGGACATCGGTGGCGTTCATGCGCAGCTATCCGAACCGGATCCCGTTGTCGGCGGCGGTGGTCGAGCGGGTGGCCGGTGTGGTGTCGGAATTCGCCTTCGACCGGGTCTACGACAATTTCGGCAACACGGTCGACGGCGATGCCCGCGCGGTGATCCGCGGCTCCGCGGACCGCTACATCCGCTGGGTCCGCGGCGATTTCGATCATCTGACCTGAACGGCTACCCGGTCGTGGTGGCGGCCGGTGTGCGGGCGGCGACGTAGGCGTTCACGTATTCGATCGCCTTGCCGTGCAGGTGCCGCAGCAGGATCTCCTGGTCGTTGAGCGGGAATTCGGTGATCACGCGGGAGGCGAGCATGGACTGGGTGGCTTCGAGGGTGTTGCAGTCCTGGAGGCCGAATTCCTTGAACGTCAGAGTCGCCAGTTCCTGGCGCAGCCGGTCGGTGGCGGTCCGCGCGGGGGCGAAATAGCAGGTGCCCTCGAAGATGTGGGTGTCGGGGCCGGTGGGCCAGTAGTGGTAGGTCAGGTACCAGCCCGGCGCCCACACCACGATCATGAAATTCGGGAAGAAGATGTAGGAGTCCAGGCCCCACGCGGGATGCCCGGAGGGGTTCAGGCCCGGCGGCAGGTTGTCCAGGGCGGGGATGTCGGGGCGGTCCCAGGCGCCGAAATTGCCGCTGCGCAGGGCTCTTTCGATCGGCTTGACCATGTTCAGGTCCTTCGGCGGGGCCATACCGCCCCAGGAGGAGACCATGCCGTGCGGGCCGTCGAGTTCATAGTGCAGCGCCTCGAAACCGTAACCCTGCAATTTCGACGATTCGCCGGAGACGTATTGTTTCGCGTGCAGGATCGGCGCGTGGTAGAACTCGGCGAACGCGTCGATGTAGAGCTTCCAGTTGCTGCCGACCTCGGCGCGGTATTTGTAGACCTCGGTCATCTCGCCGAAGGGGTAACCCTCGAGGCCCTTGGCCAGGGTGCCGAGATAGTCGTTCAGCGGTGCGGCGTCGTCGTCGAGGTTGACGAACACGAATCCCTCCCACACCTCGCAGCGCACGGATTTCAGGCCGTGGGTGCTCTTGTCGAGGTCGAAGAATTCCTGTTCCTGCTGGACGAAGGTGAGTTCACCGTCGAGGCCGTAACGCCAGGCATGGTATTTGCAGGTGAATTGCCGGCAGGTACCGGACACTTCCTCGCCGGGGTAGTCGTTCCAGACCAGTTTGTTGCCGCGGTGGCGGCAGATGTTGTAGAAGGCGCGGATCTCGTCCTGCGCGTCGCGCACGATCAGCAGGGAGGCGGCCACGACGGCCAGTTCCCGGGTGAAGTAGCTGCCCTTGCGCGGAAGTTGTTCCACGCGGCCGACATTGAGCCAGGTGCGGGCGAAGATCGCCTCTTGTTCGTGGGCGTAGTGCTCCGGCGAGATCGAATCCTCGAACGACATCGGGCCGGTGCCCAGGTGCGGATAGTGCTGCGTCCACGACCCCTCCGCGGGCTTCGCGAAATGTGGCATCCCGTGTCCTTTCCACTGCCGCCGGCTGCTGCGGCGGGCGCGTCACAACTATCCGTGACACTAGCCGTTCGGCAAGTAAATTACTAGCCGATCGTAAAGTAGAGATACGCCGGTCGACCAGTAGGATGCGGGCATGACGACCGCCGCGCGCCCGACCGCCTGGGACAACGACTCCCGTCAGCGCTTCCTCGAGGCCGCCGTGGCGCTGTTCGTACGGCACAGCTTCGCCGGCACCTCGCTGCAGATGGTCGCCGACGATCTCGGTGTCACCAAGGCCGCGGTCTACTACCACTTCCGCACCCGGGACCAGTTGCTGGTGGCGGTGATGGAGCCGATGCTGACCCGGTTGCGGGAGGTGATCCGGGCCGCGGAACAGCAGCGCACCGCGCGGGCGCGCGCGGAGTCGATGCTGACCGGTTATGCGGCGCTGGTGGCGGCCAGCCGCTCGACGTCGTCGGTGCTGACCACCGATCCCAGTGTGTTGCGGGTGCTGCGCCACCATCCGGAGTGGAGCGAGGTCATCGCCCGTCCCCCGGCCCTGTTGTCCGAAGCCGATCCCGGCCCGCTGGGCCTGGTGCACGCCACCACGGTGCTGACCGGCCTGGCCGGTGCGGCCTCCGGCGCGCCCGCCGATCTGGACGACGACACCCTCGCCGCCGCGCTGCTCGACACCGGCCGGCGCATCCTGGGACTGCGCGCGCCCCGGCGTCCCGGCGTCTGATCCGCCGTCGCGGGCCGGGCCGGATGCGTTGTGGGCCGGGTCATTTCACGACGGCGCGGGCTCCGGCGGCTTCGAGTTTCGACTTGCCGGCCTCGGCGGCGTCGCGGTCGACGCGTTCCAGGATCGGTTTGGGGACCGCTTCGACGAGGTCCTTGGCCTCCTTGAGGCCGAGGCCGGTGATCATCTCGCGGACCGCCTTGATCACCTGGATCTTCTTGTCCCCGAACGATTCCAGGATCAGGTCGAATTCGTCCTGTTCCTCGGGGGCGTCGGCGGGGGCCGGCGCGGCGAGCGCGGCGGGCACGGCCGCGGCGGCCGCGGTGACGCCGAACTGTTCCTCGAACGCCTTGACGAACTCCGCGAGTTCCAGCAGCGTCATATCTTTGAAGACATCGAGCAGTTCCTCGATGGACATCTTGGCCATGGTGTCCCCTTGCGCAACCGACCAGGCGATATATCCATGATAGGGATCACTTCGGCGGCACGGGGTTTCGATTCTGTGTCCGAATGCCCGGACCGCCCGGAATTCCGGGCGGTTCGCGAGTGGACGGCGGGCCGGCCGGTCAGGGGGCGCGGCGTAGTTGGGCGAGGGCGCGGACGTCGCGGTCGACGGCGAACCAGATGGTGAGGCCGTCGCGGCCGCGGTCGGTGTAGATGTCGACGTGTTCGCCCAGGCGTACGGGTTTGTGGCATTCGAGGATGTAGCGGTGCGGGCGGGCGGTGACATCGGCGGCGTCGGTGATGTATTCGTAGACCGCGGCCCAGTAGGTGACGGCGGCGAGTTGGCCGAGATGGTCGAAGTCGCTGCGCCGCAAGGGGAATCGGTCGCCGATGCTGGCCGGCAGCGGGGGGCGCAGCCACGGCCGCCACAGCAGCGGATCCGGTGCGGCGGTGGTGGCCATCAGTTGCAGGTAGCGGTCGGAGATGCGGGCGGGGTTGAGCGTGTCGGGGTTCAGGTGCACCCAGAAGCCCTCGGTCTCGACCAGGCCGCCGGTGTCGCTGTCCAGGCGCAGCCGCATCGCCGACCACATCGAGGCCAGGCCGGAACACCAACGGCGCAGCCGTAATTCGGCGGGGTAGACGATCGGCTCGATGATGTCGACGACGGTGCGCCGGACCGTCCAGTGCGGGTTGCCGGCGAGCAGGTGTTTGGCGGCGAGGTGTTCGATACCGGTCTCGTGCATGTGCCGGGCGACGCCGTCGGGGCGCAGGCAGTGGCCGCCGTCCAGATCGGTGGGGGTCAGGCGCAGCGTGCGGTCGAAGATGTGCCCGGCCGCCGGCAGTGGCGACAGCGGCTGGTCCACGGCGGGCTGGGATGCGCGGGATACGCGGGCGAACGGACTCGTCATCGGCACACCTCGTGGTCCTGGATCGATCGGCATGCGCGGCACGGTGATCGGCTGCCGCCCGCCACCGACAGTGGTTTCGAGGGTAATGCAGGATCGGCGCGGGTGGGGGCGACCGGTCAGCCCGCGATCGCCGCGGCGGCGGCGTAGCCGGCCAGCGCGGCGCCGAGACCGGCGATGATGCTGACGGCCACGTTCATCACCGCGTAGAAGTGGCTGCGCTGTTCCAGCAGCCGGATCGTCTCGTAGCCGAAGGTGCTGTAGGTGGTGAGCGCGCCGCAGAATCCGGTGCCGAGCAGGGCCAGTTCGGGGCGGCCGGCGGCGGCGCCGAGTGCGCCGAGGATCAGGCAGCCGATCACGTTGACGGTGAGGGTGCCCCACGGGAACACGCTGTCGTGGCGGGCCTGCACGGCCCGGTCGGTGAGGTAGCGGGCGGGTGCGCCGACCATGGCGCCGAGGAGGACGAGGACGACGGTCACGAGGCGTTCTCCTCGGTGCGGGTGGTGAGCCGGTCCGGGCCGGCGGCGATCGGCAGGACCGCGCGGCCGAGGGCGACCCCGGCGTACACGGCGAGCAGTGCGGCGGCGACGGTGCCGGCGAGATATCCGAATGCCAGTGGCGCCGTGCCGGGTTGCAGCAGGCCGCGGGTCTCGACGGCGTAGGTGGAGAAGGTGGTGAATCCGCCGAGGACCCCGACGCCGAGGAACGGCCGGACCAGCCGGTGCACCGACGCGGTCTCGGTGACGAACACCATGAGCACGCCGATGGCGAAGCAGCCGGCGACGTTGGTGACGAAGGTGCCCCACGGGAAGGCGCCGGGCCGGGTGGGCAACAGTTGCGCGATGCCGAAGCGGGCCAGTGCGCCGAGACCGCCGCCGACGGCGATCACCGCGAGGACCGCGCCGTGTTCGCGCGCGAGTTCGCCGCGCTGGGCGGGGATGTGGAGGTCGATATCGGGATCGACGGGCCGGGGCGGACGGTTTTCGGGCACGACGGACTCCTACTCGAACACAGGACTGCTGGTCAAGTAGGGACTGTTGGTGACACCGTCACGGTTGTTCCGGAGATACCCGGAAGCGGCGAGCCCCACCGCCGCACCGGAACAGGCTAACCGATCCGCCGGTGCCCGCGCAGTGATCGCGGTCACCGGGTTCAGAGGGCGACGAGCCGGCTGCTGCGGCCGCGCAGCCGTAGCGCCGCGGCGATCGCGCAGGTCGTCCCGAGGGTGAGCAGGGTGGCGCAGGTGGTGAGCGTGGCGGTGGCGTCGCCGGCGAGGGCGGCGTGCAGGCCGCGCGCGGCCCAGTAGCCCGGTGAGATCGGGGCGACGACGGCGACCCAGTGCGGGAGGACCGCCAGCGGGACCAGTGCCCCGCCGAGGCTGCTGAACAGCATGCCGCCGATGTCGTAGGCCGCCGACAGTTCACCCATACTGCGGGCCAGTACGCCGAGCAGGGTGCCCAGGCCCAGCAGGGTGACGCTCCAGCTGAGCAGCACCGCGGCCAGCAGGCCGTAGTGCTGCGGGCGCAGGCCCAGCACGGCGATCGCGAATCCGACGATGAGCGCCTGCTGGGCCAGCAGCGCGGTGAACGCGGGAACGGCCTTGCCGGCGAACAGTTCCACCGGATGGGCCGAGCCCGCGCGCAGCCGGTCCCAGGTGCGGGCGAGCCGCTCGGTGAGGATCGCGCTGCCGGAGATGCTCAGGGCCAGCAGCGAGAAGGTGACGACGGTTCCCACGACGGCCTGTTCGGTGCCGGCGCCGGGGCCCTGGGCGGCGGTGTACAGCGGCCGCAGCAGGGTGAGGAACACCAGGGGCAGGATCATCCGGCTCAGGATCGGACCGGGTTCCCGGCGCACCAGCAGGAGGTTGTGGCGTACGAGAGTGGTTGTGCGGGTGAAGGTTTCAGGCAACGGCACGGTCGGTCTCCGGATCGGTGGCGAGGGCGCGGTAGAGGTCGTCCAGGTCGGGGCGGCGCACGTCGACGGTGGCGGGGGTGCGGCCGGTGGCCAGCAGCGCGGCGAGGTCGGCGGCGGGGTCGCGGGTGCGCAGGCGCAGTGCGGGTTCGGCCGGGTCGGCGAAGGTGACGCGCAGTTCGCCGGGCAGGTCGCCGGTGAGTTCGCGCTGGGTGCCGCGGGCGACGATGCGCCCGGCGCGCGCGAGGGCCAGGGTGGCGCCGAGGTCGGCCAGTTCGGGCAGGTAGTGGGTGGTATAGAGGACGGCGGTGCCCGCGGCGGCGCGGGCCCGGACGGCGGCGAGCAGGGCGGTGCGGGTGTCGGGGTCGGCACCGGCGGTGGGTTCGTCGAGCAGCAGCAGCGGGGGTGCGGCGACCATGGCGGTGGCGGCCTGCACCCGCCGCCGCTGCCCGCCGGACAGGACGCCGGCGGGTTCGTCGGCCACCTCGCCGAGCAGCAGTTCGTCGAGGACGGCGGCGACGCGGGCCTCGCACCGCCGGCCGCGCAGGCCCGCGAGCCCGGCGAACAGGCGGATGTTCTCCCGTGCGGTGGCGCGGTTGTAGAGGGCGAATTCCTGGGGGGCGACGCCGAGCAGCCGCCGGGCCGCGCGTCCGTCCCGCACCGCGTCGCGCCCGCCGACGCGGATCTGCCCGGCGTCGGGCCGGACGAGTCCGGTGACGATCTCCACGAAGGTGGTCTTCCCGGCTCCGTTGTGGCCGATGAGCCCGGCGATCTCGCCGGGCGCCACGGTCAGGTCGAATCCGTCGAGTGCGGTGTGGGCGCCGTAGCGCTTCACCAGACCTTCCGCGACGAGCACGGCAGCCTCCCGTTTCCTCATGTCTACGCTGTATACGTCTACACTGTATACGCATGAGTGGCAGACGGGAAGAGATCCTCGACGCGGCCGTCGCGATCGCCGACGAGCACGGTCTGGACGCGGTGTCGATGCGGGCGGTGGCCGACCGGGTCGGGGTGACCCCGATGGCGCTGTACCGGCACATCGCGGACAAGTCGGCGCTGCTGGACGGGCTGGTCGGGCGGCTGCTGGCGAGCCTGCTGCCCGCCGACGCCGCGGATCTGCGGTGGGATCGGCGGCTGACCGCCCTCGCGCACGCGGCCCGCGCGCTGGCCCGCTCGCATCCGTGGGCGGCGCAGCTGTTGTTCAGCCGCCCGGCCACCACCCCCGACGGCGCCCGGGTCGTCGACGAGATCTATACGGCGTTGCTGGCGGCGGGGGTGCCCGATGCGGAGGTTCCGCGGCTGGAGCGGCTGGTGAGCACCTTCGTGCTCGGGTTCGTGGCCTCGGAGGCGTCCGGGCGGTTCGCCGCCGCCGACGATCGCCGGATCCGCCGCGGCGCGGTGGCGGACGGCCCGCTGACCGGCCACGCTCGGTTGACCCCCTGGCTGCGGCTGCCGGTGGACCTGACCGCCGAATTCGAGGCCGATCTGCGGGATCTGATGCATGTGATCGGCGCGGTCGCCGGTACCGGTGATCGGTGAGCAACTCCGCACGGCGTGATCGGTGCCGCGCGGCGCTGCGCGGCCTCCGGCGTGACGTCGTATCGGCTGTCGGGCAACGGTTTTCGACCGCAGCTCACCGGGACCGCGTGGCGGGCATCGCCGCCGGTGGTCCGGGTGACGTCCACCGGCGGCGCGGCGGTTCAGCCGGCGGCGGTGAGGTGGTGGGCCGGGCCGAACCAGCGGGTCAGGGCCGTGTGCAGGCCGTCGGTGTCGGATTCGGTTGCGGCCCAGGCGATGTAGCCGTCGGGGCGGATCAGCATGGCCGGGGCGCCGGTGACGGTCACGGTGTCGACGCGGTCGGACCAGGCGGTGGCGGGGGCGGTGCCGGTGGGGTCGAGCAGCAGGGGGCGGGCGGGGTGCAGTAGTTCGGCGAGGCGGCGGGGGCCGTCGGGGGTGGCGACGGTGCGGTCGGGGGCCAGGTGGCCGGCCAGGGGGTGGGCGCAGCCGGTGTCGTAGCGGGTGTCGGCGCCGGCCATCAGGGCGGCGAGGTGCTCGACGACGCCGGGGATGTCGAGCAGTTCGGTGAACAGCTGCCGCAGGGCGGTGATCTCCGGGCCGGGGTTGACCAGCCCGGATTGCGCGAGGGTCTGCATCATGACCCGTTCGGCGACCGGACGGCGTTCGCTCTCGTAGGTGTCGAGCAGGCCAGCCGGTGCGCGGCCGCGGACCTCGGCGGCGAGTTTCCAGCCCAGGTTGAGCGCGTCCTGCAGGCCGAGGTTGAGGCCCGGTCCGCCCATCGCGGAGTGCACATGGGCGGCGTCGCCGAGCAGCAGTATCCGGCCGTCGCGGTAGCGGTCGGCCAGGCGGGTGTTCTGGCCGACGACGCGGCGCAGTACCGGGGCCATGTCCGGGGGCAGCGGTTGCATCGGGAGTTCGGCGCCGAGGACGCGGGTGACGCTGTCGCGCAGTTCCTCGAACGTCATCGGGGTGTTCTCGTCGACGGGGTCGGCGTGGTGTTCGACGGTGGACACGATCGCGCGGCCGGGTTGCAGTTCGGCGAAGACGAAGATGCCGCGCTCGACACGGTTGTGGCCGAAGCGGAATCGACCGGCGCCGGGCACGTCGAGGCCGCCGTCGGCGGTGCGCAGTTCGGCGGGTACCGAGGCGTTGCCCAGCCGCGAGATCCGGTCGGTGGCGGTGAATCCGGGGAAGCCGATGCCGGATCGCTTGCGGACCGGGCTCTTTCCGCCGTCGGCGGCGACCAGGTTGGCGGCGGTGAGTGTCCGGTTGCCGGTGGGCCCGGCGACGGTGGCGGTGACGCGGTCGGCGTCCTGGGTGACGTCGGTGAGGGCGTGTCCCCAGCGGACCGTGATGCCCAGGGCGGCGGCCCGTTCGGCGAGCAGTGCGGTGAGGGCGGGTTGCGGGATCGGCCACAGGTACATCGGATTGTCGTGCAGGCCTTCGAAATTCAGGGTCATCGCGCTGAACAGGTGCGAGGGCACCGGATGCGGCGGGGTGCCGGGGTAGAGGCCGCGCATGTCCATCGCGCGGACCACCGAGCCGACCAGGCCGTTGGCCTTCTGCTCGGTGCTGGGCCCGGGGGTGCGTTCGAGCACGATCGGCACGACCCCGGCGAGGGCGAGCTCGCAGGCGAGCATGAGGCCGTTCGGTCCGGCTCCGGAAATGATGATGTCACAGCTGTTTTCGGGCATGGCGAAGCCACCTTTCCAGTGGGGCAGGGGTTTTCGGTGATTCCGGGCACGGCGCAGCGACCGGCGGGCCGGTGGCGCGCGGGGACCGGGTACGGTCAGGCCGAGGGGTCGGGCAGCCCGGCGGCGATGCGGGTGAAGGCCTCCTGCAACGGAACCGTCAGGAACACAGGCGGTTCCGCGCGGATGTAGACCTCGATGGCGGCCTGGTAGGCGACGACGACGGCGCCCGCGACCAGCCGCGGATAGAGGTCGCGCTCGGCGTCGGTGCCGGTGCGTTCGGCGACGGCGGCCACGAGATCGCCGGTCACCTCCCGGGTGAACGCGGCGTGCACCTCGGGCACGGCGGTGAGTTTGGCGGCCTCGGCCAGTTGCTCGCGGGTGGGTGGCCGCCGGTTGACGCCGTCGGCCAGCAGGGGCGCCAGGACCGCGGCGGTGACGGCCTCCCACAGCGGTTCGCCGGCCGGGCGGGCGCGCAACTCCTCGACGGTGCGGCGCATCCGCTCGATCTGCCGGTAGGCCAGGGCCTCGTACTTGTTGGCGAAATAGTTGGTGAAGGTGCGGACGGACACCCCGGCCTGTGCCGCGATGTCCTCACGCACCACATTGTCCAGGCCGCGCTCGAACATCAGGATCAGCGCGGCATCGCTGAGCGCCATCCGGGTGTCGAGTTTCTTGCGCTCCCGCAGACCGGGAGGCACCGATGCGGCCATGTCCCCCAGCATAGGCATTCGGGTGCCCGCTGGGCAATATTTCCTACAGGGCAATTTTTCCCTGCGGGCATGTTCCGGTCAGTCGGTGGCGTTGCCCGCCTGCCAGACGTCCCACGGGACCTCCCAGTCGCCGTAGGTGTCCCAGACCGGCAGCGTCGGGCCGCCGGAGTTGACGATCTCCACGACGTCGCCGATGCCGAAGTGGTCGTAGAACCACTGCGCGTTGGCGGGCGACAGGTTCACGCAGCCGTGCGAGACGTTGCTGGAGCCCTGCTGATTCACCGACCAGGGCGCGGAGTGCACGAATTCGCCGTCGTTGGAGATGCGCAGGTCCAGATAGACGGTCTCGCTGTAGTAGCCGGACTGGCCCGCGCAGACCCCGTAGGTGCAGGAGTCCATCACGATCGAGGGCTGTTTGCCGGAGATCACGTGCGGGCCCTCGTGCGAGGGGTGCCCGGGGTCACCGAGGCTCATCACCATGTCGTTGACCTGCACGCCGTTCTGGAAGATGGTCAGCTGGTCGGTGTTGCCGTCGGCCTTGGCGACCCAGGCGTCGTGGACGGTGTAGTCGGCCCCGTAGTTCTCGGCGCCGAAGATACCGTCGCCCAGGTCCACGCCGAGCACATCGGCCTGGATGTGGATCTTCGTGCCCGGCTGCCAGTAGTTGGGGCCGCGGAAGTGCACGTCGCGGTCGTCGACCCAGTACCAGGCGCCCGGCTGCGGCGGGGTCATCGTCACGTGCAGGTGTTTCTGCACCTCGGCCTTGTCGGCGACCGGCGCGGTGAACTGGAACACCATGGGCTGCCCGACCCCGATCCCGGTGTCGGCCACCACGTCCGGGGCGGGCACGACGTTGGCGTAGGCGGTGCGGCGGGGGGCGAGGGTGGTGA
This sequence comes from Nocardia sp. BMG111209, assembly GCF_000381925.1. Classification (NCBI taxonomy): domain Bacteria; kingdom Bacillati; phylum Actinomycetota; class Actinomycetes; order Mycobacteriales; family Nocardiaceae; genus Nocardia; species Nocardia sp. BMG111209. The sequence goes on along the minus strand of NZ_KB907307.1, from coordinate 1,161,106 downwards.
CGGTGAAGTTCTGCTGGGTGTGCGCGCCCGCGGAGTTCACCGCGTCGGCGACGACGGTGTAGCTACCGGCGTAGTCCAGCGGTTCGGTGGTCGTCCACGAGGTCTTGTCTCCGGCGAGGGCGCCCGCGACGTCGCCGTGCGGGCCGTGCACGGTCACACCGACCAGGGTGCCGCCCGCGGCCTGCACCGTGATCGGCAGTGGCGCAACGGGTCCCGGCTGCGCGGCGGGCACCGTGATCGTCGCGGCGGGGACGGCCGGGTGAGTGCTCGAGGCCGGCGCTCCCGGCCGTTGCGCCGCGGGCGCGGTGGTGTTGCTGCCCCCGGAGAGGCCGAGCACCAGCGCCACGATCACGACCACCACTACCGCGGCGGCCCCGGCGAGTACCCACATTCCGCGCCGCGTTCGCGCTGTTTCCCACAGTGCGGCAGCACGATCTGGGGTACCGGCGGGGCGTGCGGCCGCCGGGATCACGACGGTCGGCGCGTCGGCTCCCCCGGTCGGTTTCGGTTGTGCGGCGGACTGTGCCCGGCTCGGATCCGCTTGCGCGCCTCGAGGCGATCCGGCAGTCGGTGTCTGCGCAGCGGGGTTACCCGATGCCGATGCCGATGCCGATGCCGGGATCACGACCGTCGGTGTCGCGTCCGCGCTGGGTTCACCCGGGGAAGCCGGGGAAGCCTCGCCCGTTTCCGGCTGCGGCACAACACCTTCGGTCGAAGCCGTGTCGGCTGCGGCCGCGGCCCGATTGCTCGATCGTGCCCCTGCAACTGCCGCTGCGACCCCCGCAGTCGGCGCGGTGCCGGCATTCGAGTCGGTCGCTGCGTCGCCGGTTTCCGGTTCCGGCGCAGTCGGTTTCGAGCCGTCGGCATCGGTGGTCGCACCGCCCGCAGCGGCTGCGGCGACCTCGGCGGCCGGGGCCGCGCGCTTCGTCTCCGATTTGCCGTCGGCGGTGTCGTCCGGGGACTCGGACTCGGACCGGTGACCGGATTCGGTCGGAGTGCTCGCTTCCGCCCCCGGTGTAACTGCTTCCGATCCGTGAGCGGCGGTTGAGTCGGCGACTGCGGCGGCCGCTCCCGCTTCGGCGGGGTCGAGGTCGGACTCCGCCGGGGAGTCCGACGTGGGTGACTGTGCGGCGCTTCGGGCGGTGGTGTCCGGCGCGGGTGACGCGGTGGCACTTCCGTCGGCAGCGTCAGAGGTTTCCGAGTGTGGCGGGGTGGCACCCGGCACCGCGTCCGAGCGGTCGGCCTCGCCGTCACCGGCCTGGGTGACCGGATCGGCTTCCGCGGCAGCGCTATCCGGGGTATCCGGGGTATCCGGGGTATCCGGATCGGTTTCCCCAGCGGCACGGTCCGGATCAGCGGATGCGTCCGAGGTGGCGTTCTCCTCGGACTCGGTCGCAGCAGAAGCGGTGGCGTTCTCCTCGGATTCGGTCGCAGCAGAAGCGGTGGCGTTCTCCTCGGGCTCGGTCGCGGCCGAAGTGGTGACGTTCTCCTCGGATTCGGTCGCAGCAGAAGCGGTGGCGTTCCCCTTGGGCTCGGTCGCGGCCGAAGTGGTGGCGTTCTCTTCGGATTCGGCCGTGGCGGAGGTGGTGGCGTTCCCGTGGGGTTCGGCCGCGGGGGAAGCGGTGGGGTTGCCGTCGGGTTCGGCCGGGGCTTGGGTGGAGCGTTCGCCGTCGGGTTCGGTTGTGGCGGCGGGGTTTTCGGTCGACGCTGCGGCCGGGGCGGTGGCGCCGGTTGGCGGTGGGGTTGCGCCGGGCTCGGGGTCGGTCGGCTGGTTGCGCGAATCGTCCGGCGCGGCACCCGATTCGGTGGACGCGGCTGCCGGGTCGGTCGGCACGGCCGAGTCGTCGGGTCGGTCGGCGATGGTCATACTTTTGTCTTTCCCCACACGGTCTGGCTGGGCGCGACGCGCTGCTCGTCGTCGGCGCTCTCAGGGTACTGGACCTTTCCCAGGTCGCCACTCGGAACGGGAGGTCGGGGGCGGGATCGGATCGGCGGCAGGGGTGTGTCGGGTGCGCCGGTGGATCGCATGTTAGTGAGTGTTTGCTTCTGTTAGGGTGCTCGTGGGCCGGACAGATCGGAGTGTCGATGCAATCGAGCGGAACGCCGCTGGCAGGTGTGCGGGTGGTCGAGGTGGCGCTCGGGGCGGGCGCGGTGGCGGCCGGTCCGGCCGGGAGTTTGCCGGGGGCGCTGCTGCGTGATCTGGGGGCGGAGGTGACGCGGGTACGGCCGTCGCGGCGTTCGACGCTGGATGCGGGGGTGGAGTACGAGCGTGCGTGGGATCGCGGGAAGGAATCGGTCGAGCTCGGCGACGATCCGGATGCGGCGGTGCGGCTTGTGACCGAGCTGGCCGCGGCGGCGGATGTGCTGGTGCTGTCCGGTGGGGAGGATTCGCTGGAGCGGCGGGGGGTGCGGTATTCGGCTCTGGCGCAGGCGAATCCGCGGTTGATCGTGTCGCGGATCCGGCCGGCGTTCCATGCGCTCGGCGAGATCCCGGATATCGAGTTGCTGGTGCAGGCGCGGGCGGGGCTGCTGACCCAGATCCGGGCGCATCGGGGCGGGCCGGCGTTCGGGGATCCGGCGGTGGCGGGGCTGGGGGCGGCGTTGTCGGCGACGGTCGGGGCGCTGGCGCTGCTGTACGAGCGGGAGGCGACGGGGGCCGGCGGCTGGGCGGAGACCTCGCTGTACGACGGGTTACAGGCGATCCTGCCGATGATCATCGGTAGCGTGGAACATCATTCGCCGTCGACGAGGCTGTTGTGGCAGCAGCAGGGTCCGGCCGAGGCGTTGTCGTATCGGTGCGCCGACGGGGAGTATCTGCAACTGTGGTTCGGCGCGAAGGGCGCCTACGAGCAGTTCCTCGAACATATCGGCGATCCCCCCTCGGAGCGGGGGTACAACGCGGATCTGATCAGCGGTGCGATGGTGGAGCGGGGCCGGCGCTGGGCGGCCACCTTCGCCACCCGCGATCGGGATCGGTGGCTGGAAAGCCTTGCCGGGCACCAGTTCCGGTGCGAGCCGGTGTGGCGGCCGGGTGAGGCGCTGCGCGACGGGCATGTGCGTGAGATCGGGCTGGCCGTCGACCGCGAGGATCCGGATCTGGGGCCGGTGACGATGCTGGGGCCGGTGCTGCGGGTGCAGCGGGCGGCCGAGGCATCGGCGCGCCCGGGTGCGGCGGGCACCCGGTTGCTGTCGGATGTGCGGGTGCTGGATCTGTCGGCGTATCTGGCCGGGCCGGTGGCGCCGCTGATCCTGGCGGAGCTGGGCGCGGATGTGGTGAAGGTGGAGCCGCGCACCGGTGACGCGCATCGCGCGATGCAGCCGATGTTCGCCGCGGGGCAGCGGGGTAAGCGGGCGCTGGCGCTGGATCTGAAGGCGCCCGGCGCGGCGGAGGTGTTGCGCCGGTTGTTCCGCGACAGCGATGTGGTGCACCACAATTCGCGGGTCGGCGCGGCGGAGCGGCTCGGTTACGACGAGGCGGCGGTGCGGGCGGCCAATCCGGCGGCGGTCTACAGTTTCGCCAGCGGTTTCGGCGAGCAGGGCCCGCGGGCGCTGTTGCCGGCCAACGATCAGTTGATGCAGGCGCTGGCGGGGATCGAGGCCGGGCAGGGCGGGCACGGGCAGCCGCCGACATATCTGGTGTGGGGCGCGATCGATGTGACCGGCGGCTGGCTGGCCGCGTGCGGGATCATCGCGGGCCTGTACGCGCGCCGCCGCGACGGGGGCGGGCATGTGGTGCGCAGCAGTCTGCTGGGTGCGGCGCTGACGATGAAGTCCGGCGCGTTCCTGGCCGGTGACCGGGTGCTCGGCGGTCCGGTGCTGGACGCGGGCCAGACCGGATACGGTGCGGCCTATCGCCTGTATCGCGGCGGTGACGACGCCTGGTTCGCGCTGGCGATCCCCGATCGGCCGGCCTGGGAGCGGTTGCGTGCGGTGGTCACGTCGGCGGATCTGCCCGCTGCGCCGCCGCCGCTGCGCACCGAATCCGGTGAGCCGCAGCCGGAAGAGGTTGTGCTGGAACAGATTTTCGCGACCAAGGACGCCGAGTGGTGGGTGTCGGCGCTGCGCGCGGCCACGGTCCCGGTGGAGCCGGTACCCGACGCCGATCGCAGCGCGTTCGCCGGCGGCTTCGTCGACGATCCGGTCAACCGGCGGCTGGGCCGGGTGACCGGCTACCGGTGGGACGACCTCGGCCGGGTCTCGCAGCCGTCCTTCCCGCCGCGGCTGGGCCCGGCGCCACAACCGCGCGCCCGCGCGGGCATCCCCGGGCTCGGTGAACACACCCGGGACGTGTTGCGCGAGACCGGTTTCGACGACGCCGAGATCGAGGAGCTGATCGGCAACGCAACAGTGGCGGCTCCCACACCACTGCCACCGACCTGATCGACCGACCCGGGCCGACACCTCCGAGCGATCGGTCACCCGGGGTCGGCGGCACCGTGCCGGAATCGCCGAGCCGTTCGGCGCACGGCGCACGGCGTGCGGCGTGCCGCACGCGAGAGACCTCGGCCGTGTCTCGCGGCCGAGATCTCCTGTGCCGGTTCAGAGTTCGAAGCGGGCGCGTAGGCAGACGTTCAGTTGTTCCAGTTCGGGGTCCGACAGCCTGCCCTTGTGTTCGAGGAAGCTGCAGCGGGTGAACGCGGAGACCTCGTGGACGCCGACGACCTGGTTGTCGCCGAGGGGCACGGTGAGCAGCGCGAGGCTGGAGGGGACTTCGCGGGCGGCGAGCACGCGGGCGCAGAGGACGGCCGGGCGTTGGCGCACCATGTGGGTGGAGTCGACCACCACGACCGTGAACTGCCGGCCCGCGATGGTGTGGACGAGCCAGATCTCGCCTTGACTGGTCGGTTCATTCATCGTCGAACCCGCGCTCGCTCTCCTCGTAGAACGTCAGGTCCGGCCCGCCGTGCTCGGCCTCCCATGCGGCGAGGTGCCGCAGGTCGTCCTCGAGCATCTTCTGCCGGACGGCTTTCGCGACATAGTCGCTCATCTTGCCTTCGCCCGCGACCGACTTCAGTCGCGTGGCGATCTCGTCCGGCAGGATGATGGTCATCCGTGTAGCCATGCGCACGATCGTATGTCCGATCGAACGCACGGCTCAACCCTCGGTGACCGCCCCGCCGCGCAGCAGTTCGTCGATATCGGTGGTCGCGATGCCCCAGTCCCGCAGTACGGCCGCGGGGTCCTGCGCGGTCGGTGGGCGCGGGGGTGCGGCGGGGGTGCGGTCGAAACGTGGTGCGGGGGCAGGCTGGACGACGCCGTCGACGGTGGTGAACGTGCCGCGAGCGCGGTGGTGCGGGTGGGCGGCGGCCTCGTCGAGGGTGAGCACCGGCGCGAAGCAGGTGTCGGTGCCTTCCAGCAGTGCGCACCAGTGGTCGAAGGTGCCGGTGGCGAACGCCTCGGCGATGCGGGCGGTCGCGGCGGGCCAGGTGGCGGGGTCGCTCTGGTGCGGCAGCAGTTCATCGGTGAGCCCGAGGCGGTCGAGAAGCTGTGCGTAGAACCGGGGTTCGCCGCAGCCGACGCTGACCCAGCGGTCGTCGGCGGTGCGGTAGACGTTGTAGAACGGTGCGGCCAGGTCGAGGACGTTGCCGCCGGGGGTGTCCGACCAGAGTCCCTCGGCGCGCATCCCGTGGACGACGGTGGTGAGCAGCGCGATCCCGTCGGACATGGCGGCGTCCACGACCTGGCCGCGGCCGGAGTGTGTGCGTTCCTGCAGGGCGGCGAGGATGCCGATCACCAGCAGCATGCCGCCACCGCCGTAGTCGCCGAGCAGATTCAGCGGCGGTACCGGGCGGCCGTCGTTGTGGCGCAACAGGTCCAGGGTGCCCGACAGTGCGACGTAGTTGAGGTCGTGGCCGGGCGTGCGGGCCAGCGGGCCGTCCTGTCCCCAGCCGGTGATGCGGGCGTAGACCAGTCTCGGGTTGCGCGCCAGGCATACCTGCGGCCCGATGCCGAGCCGTTCGGCGACCCCGGGCCGGTTGCCCTCGACGAGGACGTCGGCGTGGTCGGCCAGTCGTAGCGCGGCGGCGAGGCCCTGCGGGGTCTTGAGGTCGATCGCGAGGGTGCGGCGGCCGCGCTGTACGGGGTCGATCTGTCTGCGGCCGTTGATCATTCGCTCGGTGCCGGTCTCGCCCGGCGCGGCGGGACGGTCGGCGGCGTGCCGGGTGTCGGCGACCTCCGGGCGGTCGAGGGCGATCACCTGTGCGCCGAGGTCGGCCAGCACCATGGCGCCGAAGGGCCCCGGCCCGCGGCCGCGTAGTTCCAGCACTTTCACCTGCGACAACGGCCCGGCCATATTCATCATCCTCCTCAATAAAGAAAGCGTTCACTTACTATAGGGAGGGTGGTGGGGCCGGGCCGCCGGATCGCCGGGTCGCGTTGCCGCGCAGCGGGTTACACCAGGCGGTGCCCGCCGTCGACGTGGACGACCGTGCCGGTGAGGAATTCGTTGGTCATCACGGCCTGGAAGGCGGCGGCGATGTCGTCGGGCCGGCCGATGCGGCCGGCGGGCAGGCGGGCGGCCATCGCTTGCAGCCGTTCGGTTTTCGCGTCGCCGGCGAAGTCGTCCCAGATGGGGGTGTCGATCCAGCCGGGGGATACGGCGTTGACGCGGACCGGCGCCAGTTCCAGGGCCAGGGCGCGGACCAGTCCTTCGAGGGCGGCGTTGGCCATGGCGACGACGGCGCCGCCGGTGGCGGGCCGATAGGCGGCGATGCCGGAGGTGACCGTCAGCGAGCCGGTGACCTGCCCGGCGGCGTACTTGCCGACCAGCCAGGGCCCGAGCACCTTGACGTCGACGACGCTGCGGGCGCCGTCGAGGGTCTGGTCGCGGATCGGCCCGTAGCCGCGGGTCATGTCGGCGGCGGTGACGACGACGTGGTCGAGCGGGCCCAGCGAGGCGAACAGGCCGGCGACGGAGGTTTCGTCGGCGATGTCGGCCTGCCGGTGGTGCAGGCGGTCGCCGCCGCCGAGGGCGGTGACGGCGTCGTCGAGGCCGGTGCGGGAGCGGGCGGCGAGGGTGACCTCCTCGCCGGCGGCGAGCAGGCGGCGGGCCAGCGCGAGGCCCATGCCGGAGCTGCCGCCGATGATCAGGGTGTGTGCGATGTCGGTCATGACGCTCAGCGTCGGCCGACATCGCGCCGGTGGGGAGACCCCGTGTGGCCTGGTCCCGGTAGGGCCACCCCGGCCGCGGCGGCGCGGGGCAGACTGGGGTGGTGAGTGCACGTCGTGTTCTGGGGGATTTCCTGCGGACCCGCCGCGATCGCCTGCAGCCGGGGCAGGTGGGGTTGCCGGCGGGGACCGGTCGCCGGCAGACGCCGGGGTTGCGGCGGGAGGAGGTGGCGACGCTCGCGGGGCTGAGTGTGGACTACTACATCCGGCTGGAGCAGGGCCGGGACACGAATCCGAGTCTGGCGGTGCTGGACGCGCTGGCGGCGGCGCTGCGGTTGAGCGCGGACGAGCGTCGCCATCTCTACGATCTGGCGCGAGTGGTGGCGGGACGCCGGGCGGTGGCGGCGGCGCCGGTATCGGCGGTGCGCCCCGGACTGGCGACGTTGCTGGCGGCGGTGCGGCCGACGCCGGCGTTCGTGCTGGATCAGGTGAGCAATATGCTCGACGCGAATCCCGAAGGGCTGCATCTGTTGTCGGGGCTGGCGGCGACGGATCCGCAGCGGCGCAACCTGATCCGGTACGTGTTCACCGCGGATCCGGCGCGGCAGGTGTTCGAGGACTGGCCGGCGATGGCGCGCGATTGCGTGGCGCATCTGCGCACGGTGCACGGCACCGATCCGGAACATCCGGGGCTGGCCGCGCTGACCGGCGAATTATGTGCCGCCAGTGCGGAATTCGACGAGTTGTGGCGGACCTACGACGTGCGGGTCAAGTCCGGGGCACAGCGGGTGTTCCGGCATCCGTCGGTGGGGCGGTTGACGCTGACCTCGGAGATCCTGACCGCGCCGGACGGGCAGCGGTTCGTGGCGTTCCAGCCGCGGCCGGGCAGTCCGGACCAGGACGCGGTGACGCTGCTGGCGCTGGCCGGAGCGCAGTGATCCGCGGGCCTTCGCGTCGCGCTCGCCGCGGCGGGCGGCCGGTGGCGGCATCGAAAAGCGGTGTCCCGCACCGCCGGTGAGTGGCGGTGCGGGACGTACCGGGAAGGGGGTCACGCGGTGGCGGGGGCCTCCTCGGTGCCGGTCCGCGTCGTGGCGGGGGTGTCCCCGACCGCGACGATGCCGTCCCCGGCGCCGGCGCCCGCGTCGGCGATCAGGTTGTCACCGGCGGCGCCGCCGGTGGTGGGGGTGCGGCCGTGGCGCATGAACAGGGCGATGATCAGGCCGATGATCGTGGTGACCAGCACGAATACGAAGCTGGTGTGGTATCCGTGGTCGGCGAAGACCTGGGGGATCACCTGCTCGCTGCGGTGCCCGGCCACGTCCAGGTGGGCCTTGACCGGGTTGGCGTTGAGCATCGCGGTCATGACCGCCACGGCGGCGGAGGTGCCGATGTTCTGGACCACGCCGAGCATGCCGGTGCTGATGCCCTGTTGTTCGGCGGGGACCGCCTCGACGATCAGGTTGGGCACCGCGGCGTAGACGAAGCCGAAGGCGATGCCGCCGATCGCGGAGATCAGCAGGTAGACCGGCCAGCTGTAGGAGGCGAAGGTGTAGCCGAGCGCGGCGACGGCCAGCAGCGCCAGGCCGATGATGGCCGGGGTGCGGGCGCCGATGCGGCGGGTCAGCGCGCCGGCCAGCGGGCCGACGATCATGCCCATGACACCGGCCCAGATACCGAGGTGCACGGCGTACTGGACCATCGAGAATCCGTTGCCGTAGGTGTAGCCGGGGTCGAAGGCGACCTTGACCAGCGAGGCCGGCAGGGTCTGGCCGGTCATCTGGTGGGTCTGGGTGACCACGCCGTCGACGACGCTGTCACGCAGGTGGTCCTGGTCGGGGGTCTGGCTCATGTAGCCCAGTGCCACCGGTTGCACCGCGGTGAGGCCGATGCCGAAGAACGTCATCAGCAGCACGATGCTGACCTTGGGGTTGAGCAGCAGCTTCATATCCATGATCGGCTGCGCCACACGCAGTTCCACCACGAAGAAGCCGACCAGCAGCGCCACACCGGCGATCACGTAGGCCAGCGCCGAGGGGCGGGTCCAGCCCCAGGTCTGCCCGTTGTCCAGGTACAGCAGGATCAGCAGCGCGCCGCCGGACAGCATCACCGCGCCGAAGGGGTCGATGCGCTGTTTCACCCGCAGCGGGGATTCCGGCACGACCGCGATCACCAGCGGGGTGAGGACCAGGGTGAACGCGCCGAGGAACCAGAACATCGCGGGCCAGTCGAAGTGGTCGATCAGTACGCCGCTGATGAACGGCGCGATCACGCCGGAGAAGCCGAGGCCGGCGCCGACGATGCCGAGGCTGAGCGGAATGTACTTGCGCGGCAACAGGTCCCGGATGAGGCCGTAGGAGATGAACTGGCTGGCGATGGCCAGGGCCTGCAGTCCGCGGCCGATCAGGAACAAGGTCCAGTTCGTGGTCAGCGCGTCGATCAGGCAGCCGATCAGGAACAGCACGCCGCAGAGCAGGAACAGCTTCTTCTTGCCCCAGATGTCGCTGGCCTTGCCCAGCAGCGGGGTGGCCGAGGCGCCGATGAGGCCGAGGATGATGACGGCCCAGTTGATGTTGGCGCCCACGGTGGGGAACGACTTCGCCATCTTCTGCAGGGCGGCGCCGACCATCGTGAACTGCAACGGTGCGATCTCGGTGTACAGGACGATCACGGCGAGCACGGTGAAGATGCGTAACCGTGAGGCGCCGTCGAGGCGGCCGGTGTCGACGTCGACGCCGGACGGGCTCGAGAGTGAGGTGGACATTGGTAGTGCTCCCGGTTCGAGGACAACATGGAACGAGCCCGGTCACACGCGGTGATCAAGATCTCATTCTCGCTGGATGGTAACGGCATTCTCCTCAAATGTGACACCCGATCTTGACCGTTCGGTCTATGACAATCCGGTATGGCGCCACACGTCCCCGGCATAGCGGCCTTCCAACCACGCTGCGGCCAACCCTGGCGCCGGGCCGACCGGATGGTAGGAACTAGGACGTGTCCGTCTCCGGCGAAGAACTCCGATCCCCGTCCCCGTCGCGTGCCGTGTCGGAGGTGGTGGAGCTGGTCAGCACGCTGATCCGGTTCGACACCTCCAACACCGGTGAGCTGTCCACCACCAAGGGCGAGCGGGAGTGCGCGCAGTGGGTGGCGCAGCAGTTGCACGAGGCCGGTTACACCACCGAGTACGTGGAATCCGGCGCGCCCGGCCGCGGGAACGTGTTCGCGCGGCTGCCCGGCGCGGACTCCGCCCGGGGCGCGCTGATGATCCACGGGCATCTGGACGTGGTGCCCGCCGAGGCCGCCGACTGGAGCGTGCACCCGTTCTCCGGGGCGGTGCGCGACGGGTACGTGTGGGGCCGCGGCGCGATCGATATGAAGGATATGGTCGGGATGATGCTGGCGGTGGCCCGCCAGTTCAAGATCGAGGGCACGGTCCCGCCGCGGGATCTGGTGTTCGCGTTCCTCGCCGACGAGGAGAACGGCGGCCGCTGGGGTTCGCAGTGGCTGGCCGACAACCGGCCGGATCTGTTCGAGGGGATCACCGAGGCCGTCGGCGAGGTCGGTGGTTTCTCGCTGACGGTGCCGCGGCCCGACGGTAGCGAGCGGCGGCTGTATCTGGTGGAGACCGCGGAGAAGGGTCTGGGCTGGATGCGGTTGCGCGCCAAGGCCCGTGCCGGGCACGGCTCGTTCCTGCACGACGACAACGCGGTGACGCTGCTGGCGCAGGCGGTGGCGCGGCTGGGCACGCACACCTTCCCGCTGGTGCTGTCGGATTCGGTGGCCGAATTCCTCGCCGCGGTGAGCGAGGAGACCGGGCTGGCGTTCGATCCCGCGAGCCCGGACATCGAGGGACAGCTGGCGAAGCTGGGCACGATCTCGCGCATCATCGGTGCGACGTTGCGCGACACCGCGAATCCGACGATGCTGCAGGCCGGATACAAGGCCAACGTGATCCCGCAGACCGCGGAGGCGGTGGTGGACTGCCGGGTGGTACCCGGCCGGCAGGCGGCGTTCGAACGGGAGGTGGACGAGCTGATCGGGCCCGATGTGGAGCGCGAGTGGATCACGAAACTCGATTCGTACGAGACCACGTTCGACGGGCATCTGGTGGACGCGATGAACGACGCGATCCTCGCCCACGATCCGGCCGGCCGTACCGTGCCCTACATGCTGTCCGGTGGTACCGACGCGAAGGCGTTCGCGCGCTTGGGGATCCGCTGCTTCGGTTTCGCGCCGTTGCAGTTGCCGCCGGATCTGGACTTCTCCGCGCTGTTCCACGGTGTCGACGAACGAGTGCCGGTGCCGGCCTTGGAATTCGGTACCCGGGTGCTCGAACATTTCCTACTGCACAGCTGATTCCACGAAAGGACGGTCCTCCGTGCCCGACTACTCCTACAACCCGTACGCGGCCCTGCCGCAGGTGCCGACGTTCACCGTCACCTCCACCGACGTCGCCGACGGGGCGCCGTTCGCGATCGCGCAGGCCAGCAAGGCCTTCGGCGTGCCCGGCGGACAGGATGTGTCGCCGCAGCTGTCGTGGTCCGGATTCCCTTCGGAGACCAAGAGTTTCGTGGTCACCGTGTACGATCCGGACGCGCCGACCGCGTCGGGTTTCTGGCACTGGGCGGTGCTGGACATCCCCGTGGCCACGACCGTGCTGGATTCCGGTGCGGGCAGTGCCGGCGGCACGCTGCCCGCCGGTGCGGTGACCCTGCGCAACGATGCCGGTTTCCCGGGCTTCGTCGGCGCGGCGCCGCCGGCCGGGCACGGTTATCACCGGTATTTCGTCACCGTGCACGCCGTCGACGTCGACACGCTGGAGCTCGGCGCCGACACCAGTGCGGCGGTACTGGGTTTCAACCTGTTCTTCCACACCCTCGCGCGGGCGCAGTTCGTGGCGACGTTCGAGGTGACCGAGTAACACCGGCGGGCCCGGCACGGCCGTGCGCCGTGCCGGATCCGGCTGTGCCGCAGGCTTTTGCGGTGTGATCAGACCGAATGTACGTCCACCGGTTGCGGATCGGTGTAGAGCGCTTCGATCTCGGCGGCGTAGGCCGCCGCGATCGGGGCGCGTTTGAGTTTCAGGGTGGGGGTCAGTTCGGTGCCGCCGGGTTCCCAGGCCTGCGGCACGATGGTGAAGCGTTTGATCTGCTCGACGCGCGCGAGGCGGGTGTTGCCGGAGCGGACCGCGGCGCGGATCTCCTCGATGATCTCCGGGTGTTCGGCGAGGATCGCCGCGTCGGCGCCGGGCATGCCAAGGGATTTGGCGCGCAGCGCCGCCAGGTCGGCGTCGAGCACGATCAGTGCGGTGAGGTAGGCGCGGCCGTCGCCGAGGGCGACCACCTGCCCGGCCAGCGAGGACGCGGCCTTCACGGCGTTCTCGACGTTGGCGGGGGAGATGTTCTTACCCGCCTCGGTGATCAGCAGTTCCTTCTTGCGGTCGACGATGGTGACCCAGCCGTCGGCGTCGATGGTGGCGACGTCGCCGGTGTGCAGCCAGCCGTCGGCGTCGAGGGCCTCGGCGGTCTTCTCGGGCGTGCCGCGGTAGCCGTGGGTGACCACCGAGCCGCGGACCAGCAATTCCCCGTCGCCGCCGAGGCGCAGTTCCAGGTCGCCGAGCGCGCGGCCGACCGAACCGGGGCGCGGTGTGCGCAGGTCGGTGAAGGTGCCGACGCCGCTGGTCTCGGACATGCCCCACACCTCGGTGACGGTGAAGCCGAGGCCGAGCAGGAATTCCAGGGTTTCCGGCGGGATCGCGGCGGCGCCGGAGGCGGCCAACCGCAGTTCGTCGAGGCCCAGTGCCGCACGCAGTTTCGCGAGAACCAGGGTGTCGGCGAGCCGGTGCTGCACGGTCAGCAGCGGGCCGGGCCGTCCCCCGGCGACGCCGAGGCGTGCGGCGGTGACGCCGACCCCGATCGCCCACTGCGCCAGTGCATGCTGCACGGCGCCGGCCTCGGCGAGGCGGGTCTCAATGCCCGCCTTGACCTTCTGCCACACCCGCGGCACCCCGAAGAAGGTGGTGGGCCGCGCGTCGGGCAGGGCGGCGGCGATCTCGCGGGCATCGGCGACGCAGGTGATGGTCATGCCGGTGAACAGGTTGGTGCAGTGCCCCGAGATCCGGTCGGCGACGTGCGCGGCCGGCAGATAGGACACGCCGCGGTCGTCGAATCCGGCCCGCATGATGTCGTGCTGCTGCGCGGAGATCTGGGCGACGATGTTGGCGTGGGTGAGTTCCACGCCCTTCGACGGCCCGGTGGTGCCGGAGGTGTAGATGAGGGTGGCCAGATCCTGTGGCCGCACCGCCTGCCAGGCGGCGGCGAAGTCGAAGTCGGCGGCGGGATCGTCCTCGATGTCGTGCAGCGACAGCACGCCCACGGCGGTGGGACCGTCCACGACCACGACATGGTCCAGCGACACCCCCGCACCCTGGATCGCGGGCAGGAACACCTGTTCGGTGATCACGACCCGGTTGCCGGCGTTGGTGAACACGTGCGCGATCTGTTCCGGGGAACTGGTGTTGTACACCGAGAACGGGGTGCCGCCCAGATGCAGGACGGCGGTGTCGACGAGGTTGAACTCGGGCCGGTTGGTCAGCATCAGGCCCACGGTGTCCCCGTGCCGCACACCGAGTTTCGCCAGTCCCGCCGCGATCGCCGCGACCCGCTGCGCGTATTCCCGCCAGGTGATCTGCTGATTTCCGCCGACGGTCCGCAGCGCCACCTGATGCGGCCGCAGCGTCGCGGTCTGCTGGAACGCCGCCGGCACGGTGTCCACCGTGACGCCGGATTGATGGGTGAAGCCGATCTCTGTGCTCATACGTCCTTGTTCCCGATCCGTGCGGTGCCGTATCGCCTCGGGAACGCTGCGCCACCGGCGAGCATCGGCCCACCGCCGGCGTCGCGCCACCCAGTGACGCGGCCCACCCATCCTATCGGCGCGGCACGCCGAATGTGATGCGTCTTACACCGGGAAGATCACCGCGCGCATCCGTGCCGACATATTCGGGCGAGGCCCGGACCGTGTACGCACGTCGGCGCGTTCCTGTGCGATGGACGGCGTTGACAGGCCGGTTCGGCTGCACCAGTGTTGACGACGGGGTACCACGGGTGGGAGGACTTCGCGATGGACCCGACCCTCATCGCCGCGACGATTGCGGCGGGCGCTACCGCTGGACTGAAAGATGCAGCGGCAGAAGCTGTCCAGGATGCCTATACCCGGCTGGCACACACGATGTCCAGCCGGTACGAGAGAGTCGATCTCGTTGCGATCGAAGCAGATCCGGATTCGGTGACCAGGCGCGACGCGCTCGCCGAACAGTTGGCGGCGGCGGGCGCCGGCGACGATATCGAACTGGGGGAAATCGTGGCGCGACTCGCTGCCGCGGTGATCGATGCGGAGCCGAGCGCGGGGGCGACATTCGGGGTCGACCTCGCTCGGATCGCGGCGGGAATGTTGCGGGTGGGTGGCGTCGACTCGGACGGGACCGGCGTACGAGTCAGGGACGCACAGATCACCGGCGATATTGATATCGGGAAAGTCCGTGCGGGCGCGCCGGAGCCGCCACACCCTCCCGAGGCGCGGTAGCCGTATCCGATACCGCGCCGACCACCACCTCGATGTCGCATGTGCGGGCAGGCCGTGACATCACCACACACAACTACTTCCCGTATCCGGCCGCCGGCGCCGCCGATGCGAGTGCGTCCGGCGTGGATTCCGGTGCCGCCGAGGGTGGTTCGCTGTCCACCGAGCAATTCGTTCGGCACAATGTCGCGCCCCCGTTCGCGGACTTCGTGGACCGCAGGCGTGAACAGGCGAGAATCCATCGCGGACTTCGGAAGCGCGGTGCGATCATCTCGATATACGGCATGGCCGGGATCGGTAAGTCGGCACTCGCCAACAAGATTGCATGGCAGCTGACGGGAGAGTCGATCCGGTCCCGTCGCGGTGATGCGCACGCAACGACGCGGGCCGCGCCCGCATTCGACGCCGTCATATGGTGCGATCAGTCCGCACGTCATATGACCTTGGACGAGATCCTGAATACGATCTCGTTCGTGCTCGAAGACACGCGGGCACCCTTGCTCCCGGTCGCGAGAAAGGTCGAACATGTAGCTCGCAACCTCAATCGCGAGAGATGCCTCCTCGTCGTCGACAATTTCGACGACCGCTACAACAGTGACCTCCGGCATTTCCTGGCCAGAATCGGATCGCGCTCCAAGGTCATGATCACGTCGCGAACCGTCTACAGCCACGACGCCTGGCACGTGCGAATCGGCTCGCTGAACAACCGGGCACGCCTGAGCATGATCTCCAGGAGATCGATCGACTGGAGATGACCGCACAGGTACCGGAGAGCGATGTCCTGCTGCGCGCCTATTCCCACGCAACCGGGGGAAATCCGCTTGCGATCCGCCTCACCATCGGACAATTACGATACAGTGCCGGCGGGTTGGCGGAGATGATCGACCGACTGCATTCCGGCGCCGACCTCGAGGTGTTTTTCGATCCGATCTTCGAACACGCGTGGAGAATAGTTTTCAGTGCCCGGAACGCGGCCTATCTCGAGATCATGACCGTCCTGGCACTGCATCCGGCATCCGCCTCACCGAGCGCCGTGACCGCGGCACTGAATCCGGCGTACGTCCGGTTTCGGGACGACATCGCGTATCTGGCCGATTCGTCTCTGGTGGAGTTGGTGCACTCGAAAAGCCCCCGCGCACCCCGGCTGGGTCTTCATCCCCTCGTCCGTGCATACATCCTGTCCAAGGTTCGCGGAGATATCCGGACTCTCGAACTGGAGAACTCACTGATCGAGTACTATCTCGATCTGATCGGCGGCCCGGAGCCGCCGGGGCACAGCGACAAGCTGCGTGTACTGCAGCGCGAGTACCGCAATATTCTTCATTTCGCCGTTCGCTCGGCTCATACCGTCCCCGCGAGTGCGAATTCGCGTAATGCCCTTCGCCGATCGATCGGGTACTCCAACGGTTTGGCGGAATTCTTGTGGCATCGTGGATACTGGCGCGACAGAATTACGCTCTGCACGAACGCGGCGCGGGCCGCGAAACTGCTGGGCGACCGTGCGGAGCTGGCCGGGCAACTGGCACTGATCGGCCGGATGCACATCAGGACCGGCGATATTCCGCTGGCGCGCAAGTACCTGCGGTGGAGCAAGAGATCCTTGCCCAGGGGTGCCGCGGCCGACACCCGCCGTGAGACGACGCGACTGCGCGCGCATCTGGCCTTCGCCCTCGGCGATTACGGTACGGCCCAGTCGCTGTTCGAGGAAGTTCTCGCCGTGGCCCCCGACAGTATCGACTCGAACGGAAAAACCGCCACGCTGGTCGAATTGGGCATCTGCATGTATTCACGGGGCGACTTCGAAGCCGCCATAGCGGCCCTGACGCGAGCCGAGCAGAAGAACGAAGACGAGAACGCAGTGCAGGGCCTTGCGGTAACACTCAGTCATCTGGGGAACGCGGCGTACGAGGCAGGGGATCCGGAGCGGTCACGGCATTGCTGGGAACGTGGCCGGGCGATGGCCACCCAGGTCGACCGGCCCATGACCGAAGGGCGTTGCCTCCTCGGTCTCGCCAAGATCGGCGTGCTGAACCGTGCCGACCGGGAGGCCGAGTCGTATGCCTCGGCGGCCCGGCGCATCTTCGAACGGCTGGGAGTGGCAGAGGCGACCGAGGCACGCTCGATCCTCGAGAATCTGGCAGCGGAGAACGCGGACAACTCGGACCGGCTGTCCACTGTCCTGCGGCACTGCAGAGCAGTCATTTTCGACTTCGAGGACACGATAGCGGCCACCGCACACACTCGATGGCCGGTGATGCGGGATACCGCGAGAAAATTCGGCGTCCGGCTCAACGACTACAAGATCAAGAAGGTCTGGGGGCGGCGTCTGGACGAAATGTTCTCGGAACTGTTTCCCGACGACAGTATCGATGTGGAAGAATTCCAGCGAATCTACAAGCTGTCCATGCTGGAGACGAAACCGGTACCGACGGTCGGCGCGATTCCGTTGGTGACGAGGCTGAATCGCCTGGACATTCCGCAGATCATCATCAGTTCCGGTAGCAGAGATCTCATCGAGCAGGATCTCGATCAATTGAACATTCGCACGCTCTTCGACGAGATATTCGATCAGAAGAGCAGCCCGAGACCCACATCGCCGCATGCGGGACAACCTGCCGAGTATTTTTCCAAGCCGGACCCGGAGGTGCTGGACCGGCCGCTCGCGTACCTCGCGGGCAGAGGAATTCACGATGGAATCGTCTACCTCGGCGACAGCGTTCGCGATCTCATGACGACGCGGTCGCACCCGCTCGGCCGAACCGCAGTCACCTTCATAGCCGTTCTCAGCGGCTCGGAACAGGCTGCGAACTTCGTCGCGAACGGGCAGCCGGAGGGACTGATCGTGCCGAACCTGTCCATGGTGCGGATGTGGCTCGAACGCCACGATGCCGGCGGCGAGCCCCGACATCGGACCACCGGGTGACGCCTGATCGGCTCGGCGCGTCGAATGTGATGCGTCTTACATCGGGAAGATCACCGCGCGCATCCGGGCCGCTCGGACGCCGGCGATGAGGCATCCTGGGCGGATGCGTGCCGGCATTCCGCCGCGCGATCGCTTGCTCCCTGCACGGCGGGATTCCCGGGGAGGAACCTCATGACAGATGCACCGGCACCCTTGGGCACATGGGTCGAGCTGCACGTCCCCGACTTCGACCCGGTCCGCACCTTCTACACCCACCTCGGTTTCAAGGTGTTGTGGGAGCGACCTCCGGAGGAGAAGAAGGGCTACCTCGTCACACAGTTGGGGGCGAACATCCTGTGCTTCTGGTGCGGCAACGATCACGTGTACGACCAGAGCCATTTTCGCCGCTTCCACCGGGACACTCCGCCGGGATTCGGCGTGGAGATCGTGTTATCGGTCGACGATATCGACGAGCTGTTCGGCCGGGTGCACGGTGACGAGCGTGTCGTTCAGCCCCTGGAGCGTCAGCCGTGGTGTGGCGTCCGCGACTTCCGCATGATCGACCCATCGGGGTTCTATCTGCGATTCACCGAACCGTTCGACATCCGGGAATCGCGTTATGCCGTCGAATGAGACGCCGGGCAGCAGGTGCCCGCGGATGCGGCGCTTGGCGTCGAGGTAAGCACGGGCCCGCTCACTTCGTGCCTCGGTGATCAGCGGCACTCGTTCGACGGCAATACCTGCCGCATGGACGGCCTCGATCTTGTCCGGGTTGTTGGTGAGCAGTCGTACCGAGGTGAGTCCCAGTTCCGACAGCGCGATCGCCGCCTGCTCGTAGCTGCGGACGTCCGGTTCGTGCTGCAGCGCAGCGTAACTGGCGAACGTATCGACGCCGTGCTCTTCGCTGTGTCGCAGGCTGCGTGCCTTGACGATCAGCCCGGCGCCGCGGCCTTCCTGGTCGAGATAGACCAGCACCCCGCACCCTGCGGCCTGGATCCGGTCCATCGCCGTGTCGAGTTCCGGCCCGCAATCGCAATCGTCGGAGGCGAGCACGTCCCCGTACATACACCGCGAATGGATACGCACGAGACAACCGTCGGTGACCGGACCGACGACGATCATCGTGCCCCGATCGTCCCCGACGGCCCACTCCCGGACCCGGACTCTCATATCGCGCCCCTTGCGCGTGAGCGTATGCCCGGTGTCATCGAGAGCGGATGCCGCCGTCTTCACAGACCCATTCCTCCGATACGAGTGCACGGACGCCGAACACCTGTCGGCGCACACTCGATTCGCCCGGAACTCACCAGGTCTGCGTACACCAGGGGGTATAATGCCACAGCCTGGACGTGAATGTCAGATACTCCGAGTGCGATGTTCCGGCACCTGGACAGACCGGGATCTCATCAGTTCGGAACGGGCCCGAATCGGACCATCTGATCGACCTGTTCGACGGTCGGGAGCGGGTCCGGTACCGCGTAGAGCGATCCGGGTGCGATGTCCATCGCGGCTGTGGCCCAAGCGAAGTCGGACTCGTCGGCGGGGCAGCCCGCCTTCAGGACCCGGTAGGTCAGGGCCGCCGAGAACAGTGCGGTGGCACCGGGTTTGCTGCGGAACACCGCTGGATACGGTGCAATGTCGTATGTTTCGTTGCCGGCGCGGACCGTGCAGCCGAATTCGCGTATGGTGCAGACGGTTCGAGCGCCCATGACCTGTAGCCATTGCGCGGGGTCCGCGGTGGCCGCGCCTGCGCCGAACAGCAATCGGCCGAGTTCGGCCTCGGTGCCGACCAGAAAGTCCACGGCGTGCAGGAACGGATACAGGGCCTGCGGGTCCTTGAGCGTCGGTGAGGCGTGCACGATCACGATCGGCCGTCGCGCCAGTGTCTGTACGTGGGCCAGCACCCAGGCGAGGACGGGCTCGGGCTGCTCGAAGGTCAGCAACAGCACTCGGGCGTGGTCGATCGCGTTCTGCACGGCCGCACTCGTGAGATCGGCGGGATCCAGGGCCATCTGCTCGTTCTTGTCGGCGACGATCGCCGGGCCGTCGGGGCCGGTGATCACTGCGGTGATCGGAGTCGGGGCGCCCGCAACGGTTTTCATCAGAGAGGTGTCGACGCCGTGTCCGGCGAGATACTGCAGCAGCAACCGGCCGGCCTCGTCGCCGCCTACGGCGCCGAGCAGTCCCACCGATACGCCCCAGTTGGCGATGGCGACCGCGCGACCGAGTCCTTTGCCCCCGGGATGGGTGGTACGGCGGCTGTCGACCGCCGTACCCGGGGCCGGGTGCCGGTCGACGTCGTAGACATGGTCGTGGACCGCGTCGCCGATGACCACCACCTGGATGCCCCGGGCGATCGGATGCTCCGACAGTCGCCGGGCCAGTTCGAGGAAGGCCCGATCTTCCGGGGCGCCGCGCAGGGTACGCACGGTCGGCGGGAGCGGAATCCGTTCGACGGCCAGGACATGGTGCAACTCCACCCATCGGGCGCACAGGTAGGTACGGCGTGCGCCGAGGTCGGTGGCGTACAGCGCCGCCGGATCCACCTCGGATGTCAAAAGATCTTGTAACAGGCCGAGATTCAGTTCGGCATCGACGATCAGCCGTTCGGTGGGCGGCAGGTCGCGGGCGAGTTCCCGGACGACCGGCAGCACGGCCTGCCGAGGGGCTACCCGGTGATGATCGGCGTAACGCCGGATGACCGGCAGTTCCAGCAGTATCCCGGCATCGATCTCGGTGCGGTGCAAGCGATCCGGTTGCAGGCCGGCGCGTTTGCGCAGACTGGTGAGTACGCTTCGGATCGCGGCGACCGCCGCCTCGTCTCCGGTCATCGGGCCCGTCACCTCCGTGTCACTATCGTTGCAGACGATAGACGCGATCGCGGCATATTTCCGTTCACCTTCGGGTTTATCCTGGTCTCACTCGGGGAAATTTTCTCCACGAGGGGGCATTTGCCAGTATCCTCCGGGAAATACCACCTCGTGGAACGGCATTCGTACGCCGAGTGCCTCGGGAGGTCCCGAATGTCGGGAGTGGTCCTCTCGGGGTGGCGTAGTCACCGGCGGTCCCGCTCGCGCGACCGGTTACGGTGAGACCGACGCGGCCGCAATCGGTTCGGCCGCCTGACCCCTGTCTGCTTCGTCCGCCGCCCCGGTGCGGCCACCCCGTCCGGCCCGTGCCGGCGCCGAGCGGGGCGTTCGTCATCCCCGCAACACGTCGCGCCGCGACCCGCCCCTTCCGGAGGCAGCCGTGACACTCTACGAGAACAGCCGCACGATCACCGGTGCCCGCAGTGGCGAGTGGGCCACGCGGGCCGGTCGCGGGGGTTCGTCCTGGCGGCTGAGCTGGCTGCCGGAGGCGGAGCTGAGCGGGGATCAGGCCCGCGCCGGGGTCGTGATCGCCGAAATTCTGGCCGCGCCACGCACATTGGCCGATCCGGCGGTGTGGGACGAGCTGGGGCGATCCGCACGGCAGTTGAACATTACTGTGCCGCAGGCTCTTTCGGCTCTGTTGTATCGCACGCAGCAGCGGCGGTCGTCGTGACCGGCGCTGCGATGCGGCGGGCCGGGCGTGCTCGCCCGGTCCGCCGCCCGGGGGTTGTCCCCACCGATGTTGCGGATGTCCGTCCGGCGGATGCAGTGTCCTTGCTGCACCGGATGGGCCCGCGAGAGGAGGCAGTCGTGACCATCCACGCGACCGACCGGATCATGACCAGCGACCGTTCCCCGGAGTACGCCTATCGCGCCGGGGGCGGCGACCGGTGGCGGCTGACCTGGCTGCCGCAGTCGCTGTCGCGGGCGCAGGCGCTGGCGGGGATGCGGCTGGACGAACTGCTCAGCGATCCGGATGTGGTGCACGACGCGGTCACAGTGGATCGCATCGCCGAGCACGCGGCCACGGTCGGTATCCGATACGAGCAGGCGGTGATCGTGTTGTGGCGGCGGATGGAGAACCGGTCGCGGCGGCGGCCCCGGGCGCACGACGGCCCCGACGCGGCGGAGGGGGTGGCCGGGTACGGTCCGGCGCCGCGGTCGTTGCATCTGCTGGGGTGATCGGTGTCCGCGGGCCGCGCCGGCGGCCCGCGGACCGGGTCAGGCGCGGTTGGCGCCGTGGGCGGCGCCGACGGCGTCGGCGATGCCGGTGTAGCCGCCGGCGCGCAGCCGCTGGGCGATGCCGCGGTGGATGTGCCGGGCCCAGGCCGGGCCGCCGTAGATGAATCCGGTGTAGCCCTGTAGCAGGGTGGCGCCGGCGAGGATGCGTTCGAAGGCCTGGTCGGCGTTCTCGATACCGCCGACGGAGATCAGTACCAGCCGGTCCCCGGCCCGCGCGTACAGCCGCCGCAGCACCTGCAGCGACCGTGCGGCAACCGGCGGGCCGGACAGGCCGCCGGCGCCGATGGTCTCGACCTCGACCTCGGGGGTGCGCAGTCCGCGGCGGGCGATGGTGGTGTTGGTGGCGACGATGCCGGCCAGGCCGAGTTCCACGGCGAGGTCGGCGACGGCGTCGACGTCCTCGTCGGACAGGTCGGGGGCGATCTTCACCAGGACCGGTTTGTCGGTTTCGGCGAGGACTGCGGCCAGGATCGGGCGCAGCGATTCGACGGCTTGCAGGTCGCGCAGTCCGGGGGTGTTGGGTGAGGACACGTTGACCACGACGAAGTCGGCCAGCGGGCCGAGCAGTCCGGCGCTGTGCGCGTAGTCGCCGGCGGCGCGTTCGGGCGGGGTGATCTTGGTCTTGCCGATGTTGGCGCCCAGCGGCACGCCACCGGGCCGGCGGTCGCGCACCCGGTCGGCGGCCGCGGCGGCGCCGTCGTTGTTGAAACCCATCCGGTTGATCAGGGCGTGGTCGGCGGGCAGCCGGAACAGTCGCGGCGCCGGGTTACCGGGTTGCGGTTGCGCGGTGACGGTGCCGATCTCGGCGAATCCGAAACCGAGCGCGCCCCAGGCGTCGACGCCCTCGGCGTTCTTGTCGAATCCGGCGGCCAGGCCCAGTGGCGCGGGGAATCGCACCCCGAACGCGTCGACGGCGAGGATCGGGTCGTCGACGGCGAACAGTGCCGCCGCGAGCCTGCGGCCGGCCGCGAACCGGGTCGCCCACCGGATCGCGAGGAATGCGAGGTGATGGATGCGTTCCGGGGGCAGCAGAAACATCAGGCGCAGCAACAAGGAGTACATGCCCGCCTCACATTCCCGGTTCGGGGACCGGGTGGCTGGTCTTGCGGCGGCGCAGCAGCACGCGGCGGCTGCCGTCGGTGTAGGCGCGCACCCGCGACAGTTCCCAGCCGCCGTATTCGGCCTGGATCGTCAGGCGCATCGACGCGGTCACCCGGTTGACATCCGGTGGCAGTCGTAACGGCACGTACTCGTATTCTCCCTCGTCACTGGTGGTTTCCCACCCTGCTGGAACCGCGTTGCGACGCGAACGGTGCGGCTGGTGCGAACCGGTACCCGGGGCCGGAGCCATCACTGCCCTCTCTTCCTGTCGTCCGCGCCGATCCGCTGCAGACCGTCGCCGGTCGCGGATCCTACGAACATGTCGCCGGTGCGGTCGTCGATGGTCACCGAATCCGGTTGACGTACGGTCGCGAAGCGACCCACTTCTTCCGGTATACCCGTCGACAGATCGAATCCGGCGACTTCGTTACTGCCGGTCAGCGTCACCCAGACGGTTTCGGACCGCTGATCGTAGGCGAGTGCGT
The DNA here is from genome assembly GCF_000381925.1 of Nocardia sp. BMG111209. NCBI lineage: Bacteria > Bacillati > Actinomycetota > Actinomycetes > Mycobacteriales > Nocardiaceae > Nocardia > Nocardia sp. BMG111209. Next base: position 1,137,821 of record NZ_KB907307.1, on the reverse strand, counting down.
AGGGCGAAGAGCCTACCGGGAAACGCTGCCGCAGCACGAGTGGATCGGGAGTGTACACCAGCAAGGTGCCGCCGGCGGTGTCGGTGACCAGCAGCCGCTGATAGTGGTCGGCGATCAGTCCGGTGGCGCCGGTGCCCGCGCGCAGCGCCAGCCGGGGCTTGCCGTGGCCGAGGTCCAGTTCGGTGAGGCTGGTCTGCGCGAGGTCGAGCACGGCGACGGTGTCCCCGGCGGCGGCGACGGAATCGGCGCCGGTCAGGCCGGTCACGGTGTGCAGGATCCGGCCGTCGTCGGCGACGATCAGGACCCGGTGGTCGGTGAGCGCGACGGCCAGGGTGCCGTCGGGGCGGCGGGCGACCGCGCGGGCGGCGGCGCCGACGGGGGTGGCGCGGACGGTGCCGGTGGCGGTGTCGATGTGCAGGATCTGGGTTCCGGCGGCGGCGAGGATCTCACCGGGGCCGCCGGGGGTCAGGCCGGCGGTGCGGGCGGGCAGGGTGACGGTGCGGGTGCCGGCCGTGCCCGGGGCTGCCGGGTTCGCCGCGCCGCTCGCGGCCGCGGCGGGGGCGGAACCGGCGGGTGCACCGGGTGCGGGATTGCCGGGTGTGCCGGTCGGCGGGGCGAGGTCGAGCAGGTGGACGGTGCTGCCGTCGGTGTCCAGTTCGGCCAGCCGCCCCGCGCCGGGCACGGCCAGCAGGGCGGCGATCGGCGCCGCGGGGGTGACGGTGCCGGCGGGGGTGACGGTCGTCGGCGGGGAGACCGCGGCCGAGGCGGGGGCGGCGGCGGGTGTCTTGTCACCGGAGTTCTGGGTGGAGCAGCCGGTGAGCACGCCGACGGTGGCGACGGCCGCGAGCGCGCACCCGGTCCAGCGGACACGGCGTGCGAGGGCCGACGGGGTGGCGTCTGCGGGCCGGGGTGGCGTGGGTGTGCCGTCGGGTGTGGTGCCGTGGGGAGCGTGACGCGCCGGGGCCGGGCGTGCCGCTGCGCCGAGCGGAGCGGGGCCGTTGACACCACGCATGCACCGAACTCCTTCGCCACCGTCACGCCTGCTCACCGGGCCGCCCCGGCGAACCTCTTCCCTATCATCTGACCACGGTCGCGCTGCGGCCCGACGCGCCGGGGTCGTGGCGTCGGCGTGGCGTGTCGCGGCTGGCTGCCGCTCTCGTGCGCAGGCGTGGTGAACCGGCGGCGGGAAAGGGGCAGGTGGATCGCGGCGTCCGTGCGAGACTGTACGAGACTTACCGGTAACTTCTCGAAACGGGCACAGGGACGGCAGATGGTGGTGCGACGATCGGCGCTGAGTGCGCCGGTGTGGGGGCTGTGCGCGGCGGGCCTGGTGGCGGCGGTGACCGGCTGCGCCAGTGGCCCGGACGAGGCGGCGGTGGCCGCCGCGCGGTCCTCGGCCTATGCGGCGCTGACCTCGTCGGCGCAGGCGCAGGCACACGCGCCGGAGGCCGGTCGCGCGGCGCCGCGGCCGATCCCGACGGCCGCGGAGCTGGACGCGCAGATCAAACGCGCCCTGGATCCCGCACTGCCCGACAGTGACCGGACCGCGCTGATCGAGGACGGGGACGCGTTCACCGGCGCCATCCCCGACATGTACCAGGCGATGCACGACAATCCGCACGCGATCTACGGCGTCACCGACCCGGTGTTCGACAACCACGACGGCACGCTGACGGCGACGCTGCGGCTGGACAAGGACGGAACCGGCAGCAACATCCGGACCACGATCGTGCACTTCGTCGACGCCGGTGGGGTGTGGAAGCTGTCGCGGACCGACCTGTGCGGGATCCTGCGCACCGCCGACTACAAGACCCCGGCCTGCGGGTAGCGGCGGATGTTCGATCGGCAGTTGGCGCGGTGGGGGCGATGGGTCCACCGTCGTCGGTTCCTGGTGTGCGCGGTGTTCCTGGTGGCGGTGGCCGCGTCGGGTCTCTACGGCCTGGACCTGGGGTCGCGGCTGGCGCAGGGGGGCTGGTTCGACGAGCACAGCGAGTCGGTGGCGGCGTCGCAGCTGGCCGACCGGACCTTCGGCCGCGACACCGACGCGGACGTGATCATCGTCTACACCGCCCCGCCCGGCGGCACCGTCGACGATCCGCCGGTGCGCGCCGCGGTGACCGCGTCACTGGCCGAGCTACGCGCCCGCTACCCCGATCGGATCCAGAAGATCGACTCGTATTTCGACGGTTCGATGATGGGCCGGTTCGCCGACGCCTCCCGCACGCACGCCTTCGCCAGTGTCGGGTTGCGCGGCGCGGACACCGAATCGGTGAACAACTATCTCGCGATCGAGGACGCGCTGCGCGGCGGCTGCACCGGCGCCACCGCGCACACGCCCGCGGCGCACGGGCCGGTGGACGCCGCGGGGGGTGCGGCGGCGTCCGGGTGCGGGCCCGGCGGTACGACGGTGCAGCTGGCGGGTCTGCAACCGGTAGTGGAGGGCATCAACACCGGGATGCAGCGCGATATCCACCGCGCGGAGGTGATCGCGTTGCCGCTGGTGGCGATCCTGTTGTATTTCGTGTTCGGCGGGGTGGTGGCCGCGGCGCTGCCGGTGCTGGTCGGCGGGATGACGATCCTGGGCAGTCAGGGCATCATGCGGCTGCTGACCACGGTGATCGATGTGAACGTGTTCGCGTCGGCGGTGGTGACGCTGGTCAGCCTGGGACTGGCGATCGACTACGGATTGTTCGCGGTGACCCGGTTCCGGGAGGAGCTGGCCGGCGGGCGCAGCGTGGAGGAGGCCACCGCCGCGACGGTCGCCACCGCGGGCCGGACGGTGCTGTTCTCGGCGGCGATCATCGCGGTGAGCCTGGGCGCGCTGTTCATCTTCCCGATCGGGGTGCTGCGGTCGGTGCCCTACGGCGGGATCAGTTCGGTGCTGCTGGCGGCGGTGCTGTCGGTGACGGCCCTGCCGGCGATGCTGAGCATCGCCGGTGACCGGATCGATCTGCTCAACTGGCGCACCCTGCGCCGGCACCGCGAACACGGTGCGGCACAACCGGTTCCGGGTCACGGCGAGCGGGGGCAGCGGTTCTTCTCCGGGCTGGCGGTGTTCGCGATGCGGCGGCCGGTGCTGGTGATCGCGCCGATCGTGCTGGGGTTGCTGGTGTTGCTGATCCCGTTCCGGCACATCGAGTTCGGTGGTCTGTCGGAACGGTATCTGGCCCGCGACAATCCCGCCCGGGTCGCGCAGGAGCAATTCGATGCCCTGTTCCCCGGTTTCCGCACCGAACCGTTGAAACTCGTTGTGGTCGGCGCGAATTCGCAGCAGTTGTCCGATATCCGGTTCCAGGCCGATTTCACGCCGGGACTGACCGGGAAGTTCGAGGCCGCGGCGCCGACCAAGAACGGGGTGAACGTGCTCTCGGCGGGCCTGGTGGACGACCGGGCCACCGATACCGCGATCGCGACGCTGCGCGCGATCCCGTCCCCGCCGGGGGTCACGGTGATGGTCGCGGGGGTTCCGGCGCTGGAACGCGACAGTATCCACAGTCTGATCGAGGGGCTGCCGCTGCTGGGCGCGATCCTGGTGGCCGCGGCGATCGCATTGATGTACGCGGCGTTCCGGTCGCTGGTGCTGGCGATCAAGGCGGTACTGCTGAGCACGTTGTCGCTGGCGGCGACCCTGGGCATCCTGACCTGGATCTTCGTGGAGGGTCACGGTGCGGGGGCGCTGAACTTCACGCCCGGTCCGCTGATGTTCGCGGTGCTGGTGCTGATCGTGACGGTGTTGTTCGGGCTGTCCACCGATTACGAGGTGTTCCTGCAGTCGCGGATGGCCGAGGCCCGGCACGCGGGCGCCGCACCGGCGGAGGCGATCCGGTTCGGGGTCGCCCACACCGGTGGGGTGATCACCTCGGCGGCGGCGATCCTGATCGTGGTGACCGGCGCGTTCGGGTTCTCGGATCTGGTGCTGATGAAGTACATCGCCTACGGCATGATCGCCGCGCTGGTACTGGACGCGACGGTGATCCGGCTATTGCTGACCCCGGCGATCCTGAAACTGGTGTGGCGGCGCTGACCGGTCAGGGGTGCGGGTGGTGGGGGTCGACCCACGGCACCGGTTGCGGGTTCGTCTCGACCTCGGGGATGTCGAGGTTGATCACGATCGGCTCCTGGTCGGAGCGGACCACCACGCAGCGCAGGGTGTGGTCGTCCTCGGCGTTGATCTCCTGGTGCGGCACGTACGGCGGGACGAAGATGAAGTCGCCGGGCCCGGCCTCGGCGACGTATTCCAGTCGCGCACCCCAGCGCATCCGGGCGCGGCCCTCGACGACGAAGATCACGCTCTCGAGGCTGCCGTGGTGGTGAGCGCCGGTTTTCGCGCCGGGATCGATCGCGACGGTGCCGGCCCAGATCTTCTGCGCGCCGACCGTCGCGGCGCTGATCGCGGCCTCCCGATGCATGCCGGGTGTCTGTGCGGTGTTCGGGTCGAGCCGGTCACCGGGCACCACCCGCACCCCGTGCTGCCGCCAATCCCGCTCGGAATCTGCCACGCCGCCGACCCTACGCGCCGACCCCCGGGCCGCGCGGGGCGGAAACCGGTTTCGTCGATGACGATATCCGATCGCCGTCGATCGTCTCGAGGAGCACCGGAGCATGTGACCGGCGGCGGCCTGCGGAAAAGTCCCGGCCGGACCACGATCGCCGACCTCGAGGGGAATGCCGGTTCCGAGTACGTCGCCGGCGATGTCTGGACCGGGCCCGGGACGCCGCGGTGCTCGTATCCGGACCCGGTGCCGGTCGGGTGGCTCAGCGGCGGACCGGGAGGACGAGTTGGGTGCCGGTGCGGGGGTGGTCGAAGACTTCCACGGGGTGGCGGTAGACGTCGGTGAGCAGGCCGGTGGTGAGGACGTCGCGCGGGGGACCGGCGGCGACGAGGCGGCCGTCGGCGAGGACGGCGACGCGGTCGGCGTAGGCGGCGGCGACGCCGAGGTCGTGCAGGACCACGACGACCGCGGCGCCGGCGTGGGCGCGGCGGCGGGCCAGGTGCAGGACCTGTTCCTGGTGGCCGAGATCCAGTGCGGCGGTGGGTTCGTCGAGCATCATCGTGTGAGTGTCCTGGGCCAGGACGCGGGCGAGGGCGACGCGGGCCCGTTCCCCGCCGGACAGCGCGGGAAACGGCCGGTCGGCGAGGTGCCCGACGTCGGTGGCGGCCATGGCGGCGGCGATCGCGGCCTCGTCACCGTCCCGGCGGGCGGTGCGGGCCCAGGGGGCGCGGCCCATGGTGACGACTTCGCGGGCGGTGAACGGGAATCCGACGCTGTGGCTCTGCGGCAGGACCGCGCGGCGGCGGGCCATGTCGGTGTGGGTCCAGTCGGTCAGGGGGCGGCCGTCGAGTTCGACGCTGCCGCAGATCGGGTCCAGTTCCCCGGCCAGCGCGGCGAGCAGGGTGGATTTCCCGGCGCCGTTCGGCCCGACCAGCGCCAGGATCTGCCCGGACACCACCTCCAGGTCCACATCCTCGAGGACCGGGCGGCCGCCTCGGGTGATCGTGACGCCACGCGCCCGCAGCGTGATCGTCCCGGGGTCCGGCGCGGGCGGTACGTCGTGCGTCCGGCGCGCGATACGCCGCCACGCGCGCGTCACCCGGTTGCGGTCGTCGTGCCGACGCGCCGGCTCGGGCGCGGATGACCCGGTGGCCTGCGTGTCGCTCGGTCCGGTCGCTGCCGTGTCGGCCGGTGCCGGTGGGGTGGGGCCGGTCATGCCCAGCCTCCGGAGCGGGCGCGTGTGCGGCGCAGCAGCCAGAAGAAGAAGGGGGCGCCGACGAGAGAGGTGAGCATGCCGAGGGGAAGGTCGGCGTTGGCGACGAGGGTGCGGGCGCCGACGTCGGCGGCGAGCAGCACGATCGCGCCGAGCAGCGCCGACAGCGGGATCAGGACGCGGTGCCCGGGTCCGACGAGCAGGCGGACGACGTGCGGGACGACCAGGCCGACGAACAGGATGACGCCGGTGAAGGACACGCCCGCGGTGGCGAGGACGGCGACCACGAGGATCACGTTGCGGCGCAGGCGTTCCACATCGACACCGAGGTGGCGGGCAGCGGATTCACCGAGGGCCAGCAGGTCCAGGCGCGGGGCGAGCAGGATCGCGGCGGCGATACCGACGGCGGCCAGGGGCGCGACGACGGTGACCGATTGCCAGGTGGCGCCGTTGAGGCTGCCCAGCTGCCAGAACACGATCTGGTCCCGGGCGGCCGGGGAGGCGGTGAACATGAGGAACGCCATCAGTCCACCGGCGAACGCGTTGACGGCGACACCGGTCAGCACGAGCGTGACGGTCTCGGTGCGCCCGCCGGACCTCGACAGCAGATAGACCAGCAGCGTGGTGCCCAGCCCCGCGACGAACGCGCCGCCGGCGACCGACCAGGCGGCGGCGAACGCGCCGCCGGTGACGATGACGATGCCCGCGCCGACGGCCGCACCGGAGGACACGCCGATCACGCCGGGTTCGGCGAGCGGGTTGGCGAACACGCCCTGCAACAATGCACCCGCTGTCGCGAGCGCGGCCCCGACCAGCATCGCGAGGACCACGCGCGGGAACCGCACCTGCCACAGCGTCACTTCCCCGGCGGGATGGTGTGGCATCGGCCCCCAGTCCAGCCCGATCCGATGCGCGACACTCCCGGCGACCTCCGCCGGCGTGGTCGGCACCTGCCCGACCGCAGCGGAGAACAACGCCAGCGCCACCAGCACGACAACCGCCACCGTGAACGCGATCGCAACCCGCGACCACCGCCTCCGCCCGCCGGGCCCCCCAGCGCCGTCACCGCCAGCCGTCGCCGAACTCTCGGCAGGCCTAGCCGTGGCACCGCCACCATCCCCCAGCGCCGGTCTCTCGCCGGGACCTGCTGTGCCCTCGCCTCCCGCCGTCGCCGATCTCTCGGCAAAGCCCTCGACGGCACCGCCGCCGCCCGTCGCCGATCCTTCGGCCGGCCCCGCGACAACTCCGCCGGTCGGTGTCGAACCTTCGGCAGGTCCGGCGGCGAGCGGGCCCGGATTCGGCACCGGCTGCCGGGACGCATCCGCTGCCATGACGGCGGCAAAGGGGTGGTCCGTGGCCGCGGTGAGGACCCCCTCGGTGACCGGGTCCACCGCTGCCGCACCGGCGTCCCGCGTGCCCGCGACCGGCCCGCCGGTCGCGACCCGATCCGCCGCGCCGGTGGCGACGGCCGGGCCGGTTTCGACCCGGCCCGCCGGGCTGTCCGCCGATGTCTCGTCGGCTGCTGCACTGCCGTCGGCGGGTCGCGCGTTCGCCGTGGTGGCGACGCGATCGGCGCTCGCGTCGGTCCGGCGGTCGCCGTCGGCGGTTCGCGTGGCGGGCTCGCGCAGCTCCGGCGTGGTGCGGGGTCCGGTGACCGGCAGGGGATCGGGGGTCTCGGTGCCCGATCCGCCTGCGGTGGTCTCGTGGTCGCGGCGAATCGGTTCGGTGGCGGGTCGGTGTGCTGCGCCGGGGAGTCCGGGTCCGGTCATGCGGGGGTGGTGCCGTAGAGGGCTTTGCCGAGGGCGGCGACGACGCGGCCGGTGTTGGGGCCGAAGCTGAGGATCACCGAGTCGGCCATGTCGACGACGTGCCGGTCGCGGCCGGCGGGGGTCTGGGCGATGCCGGGGACCTTCAGCAGGCCGTCGAGGCCGCCGACGGAGGCCAGGCCGTCGGACATGACCAGCAGGATGTCGGGGGCGGCGGCGATCATGGCCTCGCTGGTGATGGGGGTGAACGGTTCCTTCAGGCCGGAGGCGGTGCCGGCGTCGGTGCCGTCGAGGGCGGTGACGAGGGCGTCGGCGCCGGAGCCGGGTCCGGCGAGCATGGTGATGGCGGTGCTGCGCAGGTAGACGAACGCGATCTTCGGGCGCGGGTCGTGTTTCGGGATGGCGGCGGTGGCGGCGGTGATCTCGTCGTGGGTGCGCCCGGCCAGCGCGTGCCCGGCGGCGGGGACGCCGAGGGCGGCGGCGACGGCCTCGATCTGCGGGCCGACGGTGTCCATGGATCGGTTCGGGTCGGCGTAGACGACGGTGATGCCGAGGGCCTTCAGTTGGTCGCGCATGGCGGGGGTGGCGCTGGTGGTGTCGGTGAGGAATACGGTGGGGCGCTGCGCGGCGACGGCTTCGATGTTGATGCTGCCGCTGCCGCCGGCCACGTTGGGCACGTCGCGGACGGCGGGGAACGCGGCGGAGGTGGAGCGTCCGACCAGGTGCGAGCCGAGGCCGAGGGCCCAGACGGTCTGCGCGAGGGTGCCGTAGCGGTCGACGGCGACGATGCGGGAGGCGTCGGTGACGGTGACGGTGGATCCGTCGAAGGAGTGCACCGTCGCCGGCAGCACCGGGACCGGCGCGGGGCCGATGGGCACGGGGTCGAGGTCGGTGAGGGTGGCGGTGGCCGGTCCGTGCGCGGTGGTGGCGCCGCCGGCGCCGGTGGTGGGCCCGCAGGCGGTGACACCGGCGAGCAGGGCGGCGGCGAGCGTCGCGAGCACGGCGCGACCGAGCAGGGTCCGCGGGGACCGGGAACGGGCGACACACCTCATGAGGGAAGCCTAAGTCGTGTCCGGTGCCGGGTTCAGACCCGGGTGACGGTGAGGCGGCTGACGTCGTCGAGGGCGGCGGCGATGGCGCGCGGCAGTTCCAGGGTTTCCGCGGCGAGGATGCCGGTCAGCTGGGCGATGTCGCGGGCGCCGACGATCATGCTGGCGACGGCGGGCCGGTCGCGGATCCAGGCGAGCGCGACGGCCAGCGGTGAGGTGCCCAGGCCGTCGGCGGCGGTGACGAGGGCGTCCACGACGCGGGTGGCGTTCTCGTCGAGCCGGTCGGTGATCTCGGCGGCGGTGGCCTCGTCGGCGCCGCGGGAGTCGGCGGGCACCCCGTCGCGGTATTTGCCGGTGAGGATGCCGCCGGCCAGGGGGCTGGCGGCGATCAGCCCGACCCCGTGGTGCACGGCGGCGGGCACGATATCGCGTTCGGGGCCGCGGCCGAGCAGTGAGTAGGGGGTCTGGGCGGCGGTGATCGGGGCGACCGCGGCGAGGGTGGCCAGTTGCCACGCGGTGAAGCCACGCACCCCCGCGTAGCGGACCCGCCCGGAGCGGACAGCGAATTCGACGGTGGCGGCGATCTCCTCGAGCGGCGTGTACGGATCCCACGCGGCGACGCTCCAGATGTCGAGATAGTCGGTGCCGAGGGTGGCGAGGGTGGCGTCGAGTTGCCGCATGAGGGTGCGCCGTGACGCGTCGACGGTCCAGGGGATCCAGCCGGTGTGGGTGACGGGCACGCCGTCGGGGTCGGTGACCGCCGGTACCGGGACCAGGCCGGCGCAGCCGCTGAGGACCAGTTCGTCGCGGGCGACGACCTCACCCATGAGGTCGCCGAGAATGCGCTGGGCGCCGCCGCCGTGGTAGGCCGGTGAGGTGTCGACGAGGGTGCCGCCGGCCTCGACGAACGCCACCAGTTGCACGGCCGCGGCGTCGGCGGCGGTCTCCCTGCCCCAGGTGTGCGTCGCCAGGCCGATCCGGGACACCCGCAGCCCGCTGCGTCCCACCGCCCGCTGCTCCATCACAACGTCCGCACTTCCGTCACGTACCGAAGCGTAAAGCGTGTGCGGCGTTTCACCGCTCGGCGACACCACCGGGCGGGCACATCCCCGGCACACCCGCGCGGTGGCGGTGTGGCGCAACCGTTCCCGCCCTCCCGGCGTCAGTGCCGTTGGCCTGGTGCGGGATTGCCGTTCACGATGGTGTCGGCCGACGACGGTGGTGAACTTCCCGTGATCGCCTAGGCTGGGCGTCATGACTGTGATCCTGCTGCGGCACGGGGTGTCGACGTCCAACGTCGCCGGCACGCTGGCCGGCCGCAGCCCCGGCGTCGATCTGACCGACCGCGGTCGGGATCAGGCGCAGGCGGTGGCCGATCGGCTGGCGGCGCTGCCGATCGAGCACATCGTGCATTCGCCGTTGCAGCGGTGCGTACAGACGGTGACGCCGCTGGCGGGCAAACTCGGTCTCGAACCGGTGCCCGAACCGCGGTTGCTGGAGGTCGACTACGGGCAGTGGACCGGCCGCCCGATCCGGGAATTGCTCGGCGAGCCGTTGTGGCGGGTGGTGCAGCAGCACGCGTCGGGGGCGGTGTTCCCCGACGGGGAGGGCCTGGCGCAGGTGCAGTTCCGGGCGGTGGCCGCGGTGCGGGAGCTCGATCACCGGTTCGCGGCCGACGCGGGCCGGGACGTGTTGTGGGTGGCGTGCACGCACGGCGATGTGATCAAGTCGATCCTCGCGGACGCGTTCGCGATCCATCTGGACGGTTTCCAGCGTTTCGCGGTGGAACCGGCGTCGATCAGTGTGGTCCGTTATGCCCCGACCGGCCCGTCCGTGTGGCGGGTAAACGACACCGGCACCGATCTGTCGGCCCTGGCGGCAAAACCGGAGCAACATTCGGGTCAGGCGGCGGCACCGATCCCCGGCGGGGAAATACCCACCGGTGACGACGCGACCGAATCCGGTCCTGATACGGATAATGGGAATGCGGATCGCCCCGATTCTCCTTCATAGGACGTGTCGAGTAGTGGACGTAGTGCAGTCGGTTTCAGGAGGTGCAGATGTCCCGAGCAATCCATGTGTTTCGCACCCCCGATCGTTTCGTCGCCGGAACAGTCGGTGAGCCTGGCGATCGTTCGTTCTACCTACAGGCTGTGCAGGAGCCGCGGGTGGTGAGTGTGCTGCTGGAGAAGCAGCAGGTGAAAGTGCTCGCGGACCGCATGGGTCTGTTGCTGGACGAGGTCGCGCGCCGGTTCGGCGCGGAGGTGCCGCCGCAGGCGGACGACGTCAACGACACCGCACCGCTGCAGACGCCGATCGACGCGGAGTTCCGGGTCGGCACGATGGGCCTGGGCTGGGACGCCGACGCCGGCGCGGTGGTGGTGGAGTTGCTGGCGATCACCGAGACCGAGGTGGACGAGTCGGTGGTCCTCGACGACACCGAGGAGGGCCCGGACGCGGTGCGGGTGTTCCTGACCCCGATCCAGGCGCGGGAGTTCGCGTTGCGGTCGACGCGGGTGATCGCGGCCGGCCGGCCGCCGTGCCCGTTGTGCGGGGAGCCGCTGTCCACGAAGGGGCATATGTGTGTCCGCACCAACGGCTACAAGCGTGGCGACATCTTCGGCGCCACCGACCTCGAGGAAGACTGACCCGGCGATCATGAACGCAGTCACGGCCCCCATCGGCGACGGGGCCGCCGATCCTTTCTATACCGGCGATCTGTCCGTACTCGGACAGGTCTCCACCGCGAGCAATCTGACCCTGGTGTGCGAGATCGGCGCCGACGGTGTGGTGCGCGACCGCCGGTCGCGGCCGCGGGTGTACCGCGCGACGGCGGGCGAGTCGACCGCGCGCGTGGTGTACAAGCCGGTGCGCGGGGAGCGGCCGTTGTGGGATTTCCCCGACGGCACGCTGGCCGGGCGGGAGGTGGCGTCGTATCTGGTGTCGCAGGCGCTGGGCTGGACGGTGATCCCGGAGACGATCCTGCGCGACGGCCCGTACGGGCCGGGGATGGTGCAACGCTGGGTCGACTCGCCCGACACCGTCACCGACGAGCAGGACCCGCGCCCGGATCTGGTGGATCTGGTCCCCGCCGGCGCGGTGCCGGCCGGGTTCCTGGAGGTGCTGCGCGCGGTGGACGGTACGGGTGCGGAGGTGTCGCTGGTCCATGCCGACGATCCGCGCCTGCACCGGATGGCGGTGCTGGACGTGCTGATCAACAATGCCGACCGCAAGGGCGGGCATGCGCTGGAGGGCACCGACGGGCACGTGTACGGGGTCGATCACGGGATCTGCCTGCACGCGGAGCCGAAATTGCGCACGGTGCTGTGGGGCTGGGCCGGTTCCCCGGTGGACGCGCCGCTGCTCGACGATGTCGCCGCGCTGGTGCCGAAGCTCTCGGGTGCGGTGGGTGACGCGCTGGCCGAGCACATCACCGAGGCCGAGATCGTGGCGCTGACCGCTCGCGCGCGCCGGTTGCTCAACGATCCGGTGATGCCGTTGCCGCGGTCCTCGCGGCCGATCCCCTGGCCGGCGTTCTGATCCGGCCGTCCGCCGCCGCCGGGGCGTGGTGATCGCACCGGCGGGATTGCAAGGGTTGACATTTCCGGTGGGCGGCGTCGGCGCAGGTCGGGCCCGGTGGTGCGGTGGATCGGTGACGGGGTTGTAGCGGGGGCGGCGGTAACGGGCGCCGATCACACCTTTACCCTCGATTCATGCAGTCCTGGTCCGAAATCGCTGTCCCGACCGTCCCCGGATCAGGACCGCCGTTGCGGTTGTTCGACACCGCCGACCGGCAGGTGCGCCCGGTGACCCCGGGGGCGACCGCCGGCATGTACGTGTGCGGCATCACCCCCTACGACGCCACCCATCTCGGGCATGCCGCCACCTATCTGGCCTTCGATCTGGTCAATCGGGTGCTGCGCGACGGCGGGCATCGGGTGCACTACGTGCAGAACGTGACCGATGTCGACGATCCGCTGTTCGAGCGCGCGGCCCGCGACGGGGTGGACTGGCGCGATCTCGGCGCCACCGAGGTGGAGTTGTTCCGGGAGGACATGTCGGCGTTGCGGGTGCTGCCGCCGGCGGACTACATCGGCGCGGTCGAATCCGTCGGCGAGGTGGTGGAACTGGTCGACAAACTGCTCGCCGGGGGTGCGGCCTATGTGGTCGACGACGCGCGGTATCCGGATGTGTACTTCCGCCACGACGCCACCGAGCAGTTCGGGTACGAGTCGGGCTACGACCGGGAGACGATGGAGCGGTTGTTCGCCGAGCGGGGTGGCGATCCGGACCGGCCGGGGAAGCGGGACCGGCTGGACGCGTTGCTGTGGCGGGCCGCGCGCCCGGGTGAGCCGTCGTGGCCCGCGCCGTTCGGGCCGGGCCGGCCGGGCTGGCACATCGAGTGCGCGGCGATCGCGCTGAACCGGATCGGGCCCGAGTTCGACATCCAGGGCGGCGGGTCGGATCTGATCTTCCCGCATCACGAGTTCTCCGCGGCGCATGCCGAGGCGCTGGTGGCGCATCGGCGGTTCGCCCGGCACTACGTGCATGCCGGGCTGATCGGCCTGGACGGGGAGAAGATGTCGAAGTCGCGCGGCAATCTGGTGTTCGTGTCGCGGTTGCGGCGCGGCGGGACCGATCCGTCGGCGATCCGGCTGGGTCTGTTCGCCGGCCACTACCGGCAGGACCGGCAGTGGACCGGCGACATCCTCACCGACGCGCTGTCGCGGCTGGACCGGTGGCGGCAGGCGGCCACGCTGGCGTCGGCGCCGGCCGCGGAGGACACCGTGGCCCGGGTGCGGCAGCATCTGGCCGACGATCTGGACACCCCGAAAGCCCTTGCGGCCGTGGATGCCTGGGTGCAGCAGGCGCTCGCGTACGGGGGCCCGGACGTGTCGGCGCCGGGCCTGGTCGCGGACGCGGTGGACGCGCTGCTCGGTATCCGCCTGTAGGCGGCCGGGTTTCGCGGGTTCAGGCCGCGGCGGCGCGCGCGGCGTGCGCGTAGTTGTCGTGGATCATGGGCCAGCCGCCGGGGGAGGCGATCGAGTCGCGCATGGTTTCCCAGCCGTCGCCGTGGCGGTCGAGTTCGGAGTGCACGAGGGTGACGGTGGTGTGGCCGTCGTCGACCGGGGTGAAGGTGACGTCGACGCGGCTGGTCAGTGCCTGGTCGGGCTGGAACTGCCAGTCCAGGGAGATGTCCCAGCTGAACGCGAAGTGGGTGGGCCGGTCCCAGACCAGCACGCGGCCCCAGGGGCATTCGGTGCCGTCCTCCTCGCGGCCGTAGAGCCGCCCGCCGGTGTGTGCTTCGACGACGACCTCGGCCAGCGGCCCGGAGCCGATGTGGTGGCCGCGCGGCCACCAGCTGTCCATACCGGTGGTGAACACGTCGAAGGCGGTGTCCGCGCCCGCGTCGACGGTGAGTTCCACCCGCACGGCGGCGCTGTCGGCCGGTGCGGCGCTGTCGGTGCCGGTGGAGTCGGCGGTGTGCTGGGTCATGGTTGCTCCTGTTCGGTTGCCGGTGTGCCGGTGCGGGTCTGCCGGTGCACCTGGTCGCGGTAGGCCGACATGGCTGTCGACCAGAAGTGGGTGAAGTACGCGCGCAGGGCGTCGATGCCGCGCGGGTCGAGCCGGTAGACGCGGCGGGTGCCGACGGCGGTGCAGGTCACCAGCCCGGCCTTCTCCAGGACCTTGAGGTGCTGGGAGACCGCGGGCCTGCTGACGGGCAGTTCCGCGGCCAGTTCCCCGACCGCGCACGGTCCCCGGCCCAGGCGTTCGAAGATCGCGCGCCGGGTCGGGTCGCCGAGCGCGTCGAGCGCCTCCGCTTGGTAAGTCCCCACGAACCGTAAGTGTAGACTTACCGATGGGGTTGGGGAAGAGGGAAACGCCCCCGGAAACGGCGATGCCGCGCGGCCCACTCGGCCACGCGGCATCGGGACCATCCCGTCGCTCAGCTGTCGACGTGCACGTGCGGCCGTTCGGCGATGTCCGGGACCGCGCGGCGCAGGATCTCCCGCGTCACGGGAGCGACCTCACCCTCACCGACGAACAGGAACTTCAGCAGGTTCGCCAGCGGATTGCCTTCGGTCCATTCGAAATACACGTGCGGGATCAGCCCGGTGCGGTCACGGATGGCCAGCAGGATCGCCGCGATCGAGTTCGGGATCGCCGCCGCGTCCACCGACAGGATCTTGTAACAGTCCAGCTCGACGGCGGTCACATGCAGATCGGTGGAGAATTCCGACGCGTCCTGCACCACCACCTCCAGGAACAGGATCGGTTCCTTGGCCGGGATGTGCGATTCCAGCCGCTGCGCGGCCTCCTTCTCCCGGTACTCCTCCGGCCGCCGATACTCCTCCAGATCGTGGGTGACGATCCGGATCGCGCCGTGCGCGGCGATCTTGTCGATCAGGAACGCGGCCTTGTCGTCGAAGGTCACCTCGATCGCCCGCAACTCGAACGCGCGCCGCACCCGCGACACCAGCGACACCACGATGATCGCCAGCACGAACAGCGACGCCAGCTGCACCCCCTCGGGCCGCTCGAAGATGTTCAGGATCGTCGTGTACACGAACACCGCCGCCACCAGCCCGAACCCGACCACCCGCAGCCGCTGCCGTTTCCGGGCCGCCGACAACGTCACCGCGATCGCCGCGGAGGTGATCAGCACCAGCACACCGGTCGCGTACGCACCGCCCTGCGCGTCGACATCGGCCCGGAAATACCAGGTGATCCCGAACGCGATCACCGCGAACACCAGCACCAGCGGCCGGGTGGTCCGCGCCCACTCCGGCGCCATCCCGTACCGGGGCAGATACCGCGGCACCAGATTCAGCAGCCCCGCCATCGCCGACGCGCCGGCGAACCACAGGATCGCGATCGTCGACACGTCGTACACCGTGCCGAACCCGTCACCGAGATACCGGTGCGCCAGATACGCCAGCGCCCGCCCGTTGGCCTGCCCACCGGCGTCGAACTCCTTCGCCGGGATCAGCACCACGGTGATGAAACTGGTGATCAGCAGGAAGACGCTCATGATCACCGCGGCGGTGGTCAGCAGCATCCGCGTCCCGGCGATCCGGGTGACCGGATCGGCCTCGGACTCGCCGGGCGCGCTCTTGATCTGCGGCATCACCGCCACCCCGGTCTCGAACCCGGACAGGCCCAGCGCCAGCTTCGGGAACACCAGCAGCGACACCCCGATCATCGCGAACACGCTGCCGTGCTGCGCGGTCATCGCATGCCCCCAGTCCACCACCAGATGCGACGCAGTGAACACCTGCCACAACCCGACCACCGCGACCACCGCGTTCAACGCCAGATACAGGCCCACCAGCACGACCGCGATACCGATCGCCTCCGCGAACCCCTTCAGGAAGATCGCCGCCAGCAAAGCCAGCAACACCAGCGTTATCACCATGGTGTGGCCGTGCAACGCACTGGGCACGAACGGGTTCTCCACGATGTGCGCGGCGCCGTCGGCCGCCGACAGGGTCATCGTGATCACGAAATCGGTGGCCGCGAACCCGAGCAGCACCAGAATGAACAGCTTCCCGGTCCAGCGGCCGAGGATATCGGCGAACATCGCCAGCGACCCACCCCCGTGCGGGCTCTCCCCGGCCACCCGCCGATACACCGGCAACGCACCCAGCAGCGTCAACGCCACCAGCACCAGCGTCGCCAGCGGCGACAACACCCCCGCGGCCAGCGCCGCGATCCCCGGCTGATAACCCAGGGTGGAGAAATAGTCGACACCGGTCAGGCACATCACCTGCCACCACGACCGCTGATGCGGGGAATGACCGGTCTTCACCATCGGGCCCGGATGCGGCGAATAGCGATCGTCGCCGGCGCCCTCCAACAGCCACTCGGAGAAACCGGAGCGGCGACGCCGTGCGGCGGTCGTGGTCACGTGCTCAATCCCCCTCGCAGGTCCGGCGACCGCCGGCAGTCGGCGGCGCCGGGGTCAATGTAGCGCCCCGAAACCACCATCGGATCCACCGATATCGGCGGTCAACCGCCTGATCCTGACGTTTTCCGTGCATCCGGCCCGTCACAGCGCCCGCATTCCTGACGGTTTCTTAACACCCGCACCCCCCGGATCCGGCGAACACCCGTTCCTGGACAATCACCCCGTGCGGTTGGCAGTGGTCGAGGACGACGATGGTGTGGGCGATGCTCTGGTGGAGGCCCTGTCCTCGCGCGGCCACCACGCCGACCGGATGCGCCGCGGCGCGGACCTGCTCACCTCGCACCGCGGCTACGACGCGGTGATCCTCGACCTCGGCCTGCCCGACGCCGACGGCCAGCAGGTACTGCGCCGGCTGCGCGAGGTCAGCGACATCCCCGTGCTCGTCCTCACCGCCCGCAGCGACGAACGATCCATCGTCCGCGGCCTGCGCGGCGGCGCCGACGACTACCTGATCAAACCCCCGCGCATCGCCGAACTGCTGGCCCGCCTGGACACCGTCACCCGCCGCGCCGCCGCCGCGACCCAGCCACCCCCGCAGATCGTGGCGACCGGCGACGTCCGCGTCGACCTGGCCGCCCGCCGCGTCGAGGTCGCCGGTGTACCGATCGCGTTGACCGCCAAGGAATTCGACATCGTCGCCGCCCTGGTCGAACGGCCCGGCGCCGCGGTCAGCCGCCAGCAACTGATGGACCGCATCTGGGGCGACGCGTTCGTCGCCGTCTCCCGCAGCCTCGACGTCCACATGACCGGCCTGCGCCACAAACTCGACCGCCCCGGCCTGATCACCACCATCCGCGGCTACGGCTACCGCTGGGGACAGTGACCGGATGCGGCGACGCCTGCTGGCGGCCCTGACCGTCTTCGCGACCATCGCGGTACTGGCCTTCGCGGTGCCGTTGTGCTCGATCGCCGCCACCAGCCGCACCCAGCAACTGGTCCTCGGCCGCTCCGGCGACGCCGACTGGTTCGCCACCCTCGCCGGCGCGGCCACCACCACCGGCGACAACCGGGCCCTGGCCATGGAGATCGACCGCTACCACCAGCTGTACGCGGAGAACGTTCTCGTCGTCGACGCCCGCGGCGCCACCGTCGCCGGCATCGGCGTCGACCCCACCGCCACCGGGGTCCAGACCGCCCTGGCCGCCGCCCGCCGCAACCAGTACCCGGCGACGGTCCCGCAACTGATGCCGTGGAGCCCGGCCACCGTCGTCATCGCCCGCCCGATGGGCAGCGGCGTCCAGGTCGACGGCGCGGTGGTGATCGAGGCGTCCACCGCCGACGCCCGCGCCGACATCGTCCGCACCTGGGACATCGTCGCCGCCGGCGCACTGGCGGCGATGGTGCTGTTCACCACCCTCGCCCTCGGACTGGCCCGCTGGGTGCTGCGCCCGCTGGCCGAACTGTCCACCGCGGTCGCCGCGCTCACCGCCACCCTCCCCACCGCACGCGACACCACCCGGGAGGCGACGATGACCCGCCGCCACGGCGGCCCCGCCGAGATCCGGGCCGTCGCCGAATCCTTCGACGCCATGGCCCTGGCCGTCGCCGGCGCCACCGCCGCCCAACGCCAGCTCGTCGCCGACACCGCGCACGCGATGCGTAATCCATTGGCCGCGTTGATCATCCGGCTCGACTCGCTGGAACCGGCGATCCCGGCCGGATCCGCGGCCACCTTCCGCGGCGCCACCGCCGAGGCCGAACGCCTCACCGGACTGCTCGACGGCCTGCTCACCCTCGCCGTCGCCGAGGGCGCCACCGACTTCGACCCCACCGGTGGCGCCGAATCCGCCTGCGACGCCGGACAGGTCGCCGCCGACCGCGTCGACGCCTGGCACACCGCCTTCGAACACGCCGGCCTCACCCTCACCGCCGACACCCCCGACCGGCCGGTCGACACCGCGATCCCCGCCGACGTGCTGGCCCAGATCCTCGACGTCGCCCTCAGCAACGCCTGCCGCTACGCCGGCCCCGGCGCCACCACCGTGCTGCGGGTCCGCGACACCGGCGACCGCGTCACCCTCACCGTCACCGACACCGGAATCGGCGTACCCGCCACCGAACTGGACCGCCTCACCACCCGTTTCTACCGTGGCACCACCGCCACCACCGGCGGCTCCGGACTGGGCCTGCCGATCGCCACCGCCCTGGTCAACGCCCGCCGCGGCCGCCTGACCGTCGCACCGGTACACCCCCACGGCCTGTCGGTGATCGTCGAACTCCCCGCCGGGGCACCGGCATGACCGGGCACCGCCGGGGCACCGGCATGATCGTGAATTGCTGGGGGACCGGCATGATCGGCCCCACCGCGGGGGGACCGGCATGAACGTGAACCGCCCGAAGCACCGGCACGATCGTGAACCGCTGGGGGACCGGCACGATCGGCCCCACCGCCGGGGGACCGGCATGAACGTGAACCGCCGGGACACCGGCACGATCATGAATCGCCGAAGCACCGGCACGATCGGGCAGAGCCGGGACGCCGCATGATCGGCCGCCACCCGGACGTCGGCATGATCGGCCGCCGCACCTTCCTCGGCGCGGCCGCCACCGCCGCGGCCCTCGCCGCCACCGGCTGCACCGGCGGCGGCCCACCGCTGATCCGGCTGGCCGCCGGCGAGGTCGGCGGCTTCTACCACGCGTTCAGCCTGCTGCTGGCCGCCGCGGCCGCCGACGCCGGCACCCTGCGCATCCAACCGGTCACCACCACCGGATCGGTGGCCAACCTGGACCTGCTGACCCGCGGCGACGCCGAGGCCGCCCTCACCCTCACCGACACCGTCGCCGACCGTCCCGACCACCTGCTCGCCATCGGCCGCGTCTACGAGAACTACCTGCAACTGGCCGTCGGCGCCGACTCCGACCTGCACACCGTCGCCGACCTGCGCGGCACCCGCATCAGCCTCGGCGCTCCCGGCTCCGGCGCCACCTTCACCGGCGAACGGATCCTGCGCATCGCCGGCCTGGAACCCGGCACCGACCTCACCGTCACCCATCTGCCACTGCAGGACGCGGTCACCGCCATCGCCACCGGCACCGCCGACGCACTGCTGTGGGCCGGCGGCGTCCCCACCACCGTCCTCGACGTACCGCACACCCTGCGCCTGCTGGACCTCGGCGACTTCGCCGGCGCCCTGCACGACCGCTACGGCTACTACTACGACCTGGTCGTCATCGCCGCCGACACCTACCCCGGCGCCCCCGCGATCCGCACCATCGGCGTCGCCAACCTCCTGGTCACCACCGCCGACCTCCCCGCCGCCACCGCCGCCGCCCTCACCGAACTCCTGCTCACCCACGCCGACCGCCTGGTCCCCACCGAAGCCACCGGCACCCAATTCCTCGACATCCGCAGCCTCATCGCCACCAGCGACCTACCCCTGCACCCCGGCGCCGCCCGCGTCTACCGCCGTCACCACGGCTGACCACGACGCGACCGAGGGCAACCTCTTCACCACGGCTGCAACCCTTTCCCACGGCTGCGGCCGCGTTCACCACGGCTGCGGCCGATCCGCAGGCACACCGGCCACCGGCGGCGCAGGCAACAGCGAGGTGACCGCGGGCAACGGCACAATCGGCCGCTCATCCGGCGCCGGAGCCGCGGCAGGCGGCACCCGGAACGCCACCAGCAACCCGACCACCACGAACAACACCGCCGCGGACGCCGCCACCGCGATCCGCCACCACGGCGTCCGCGCCCCACCCGCCCCCAACCGCCGACCCGGCACCGACATCCCCGCCCGGCCCGCTTCCCTCAATCTCTGTAGATCCGGAAGCGGCACCCCCGCTCGACCTGCTTCCACCGATCTCCGTTGATCCGGAACCGGCACCTCCGCTCGACCTGCTCCCCGTGACCTCCGTCGATCCGACATCGGCATCCCCATTCCGCGCGCTACCCCTGACCTCCGTCGAATCGCCGTGCACCCCAACCTGTTACAACGCCACGCGAACACCCGCGCACAGCACCGACGGCTCCCCAGCGCTCCCCGACATCGGGCGCACTCGTCGTTGCCGGGGCGCACTCGTCGATACCCGAGAGCACCCGTCGATATCGGGCGCACTCGTCAGGCACCGGGCGTACTCATCGTTGCCGTCACCGCGGTGAACCGGCCGACCACCCCGACGCCGCGCTGCTCCGAGACTCCGCGCTGCCTCGAAGGGCGGCTGCCCACCAGCCGGTCACCGTGTCGACGATCCGCCTGAACTCGTACGCGGCGAAGTGAGCCGCTGCCACACCGAGACAAGCCGACGTGATGTGCCGCGTTCCGCAGGGCGGTTTCGCACACCGCGCGGCTGTGCCCGTCCGGATCGGCCGACCACCGGGCGATCCCGAAGTCGATCATCGTCGGGCCGCCGATTCGGGCCGTCGATGGCGAGCCGGACGTTCGACGGTTTCCGGTCGTGCCGGATCACCGGCTATGACACGTCTCACCCCAGGCCCGCGGCGTGTTGCGTCCCGCGCGATACCCGCGATGTCCCCGGTGCCGGGACCACGGCACGGTGATGCCGAAACGAGGGGAGTGGCAGCGGTTTTCGCCGGGTTGCGCATTCCCGGCCGACTCGTGTGGGATCACAGGCAATCGGCGGCGACGCCGAGGCGTGGACACCGGAAGGACGAACACTCATGCGGCCGCTGGAATCCGACGACCCGACCGCCATCGGCCCCTACCGATTACTCGGTGTGCTCGGCGTCGGCGGCATGGGACGGGTCTACCTCGGCCGCACCGGCGGTGGCCGCACGGTCGCGGTGAAGGTGGTCCGCCCGGATCTGTCCGACGACCCCGAGTTCCGCACCCGGTTCCACCGCGAGGTCGTCGCCGCGCGCCGCGTCCAGGGCCGCTACACCGTGCCCGTCCTCGACGCCGACGTCGACACCGCCCGACCGTGGCTGGCCACCGGTTTCATCGCGGGCCTGTCACTGCGCGAGGCCGTCGAGAACTACGGGCCGTTACCGGATTCGTCGCTGTTGCCGCTGGCCGCGGGCCTGGCCCGCGCTCTGGTCGAGATCCACGCCACCGGCCTGATCCACCGCGACCTGAAACCGTCGAACGTGCTGCTGGCCATCGACGGCCCGAAGGTGATCGACTTCGGGATCGCCCGCGCCGCCGACGACAGCGCCCTCACCACCACCGGCAAGGTGATCGGTTCCCCCGGCTACATGTGCCCCGAGCAGATCACCGGCGACCCGCCGGTCGGACCGCCCTCGGACGTGTTCGCCCTCGGCGGCCTGCTCGTGTACGCCGCCGGCGGCACCGGCCCGTTCGGCGACGGCGACTCGATCAGCATGCTGTGGCGGGTGGTCCAGGAGGAACCGCGCCTGGACGCGGTACCCGACGGTCTGCGTCCGATCGTCGCCGCCTGCCTGGCCAAGGATCCCGCCCGCCGGCCCACCGCCACCGAACTCGCCGACCGCTTCGCCGCCCTGACCGGGAACGGCGCCACGGGCTGGCTGCCGGCGCCGGTCCTCGAGGACATCAGCCGCCGCGCGATCACCCTGCTCGATCTGGAGGCCACCGCACTGCCGATCGACGCACCGGTCACCGCGACCCGCTACCCGTCCGGTCCGCACCCGATGACGCCGCCCCCGCACTACCCGCCGGCACCGTATCCGGACCCGTCCCGATTCGCGCCGACGGTGCGCCACGACCGTCCCGCACCCGCGCGCCGCAACCTCGCGCTGCCGATCGCCCTCGCCGCGGGCCTGGTCGCCGTCGCCGCCACCGCGACCGCCGTGACGGTCGTCCTCGCCCACCACAACTCACCACAGCCCGCCGCGGCCACCACCACGACCGTGGCGCCCCGCACCGGCGCCACCACCGGCCGCGCCTCGTCCGCGGCGGTCGCGCCGGGCTCGGCGACGCTGCCTGCCGCCTACGTCGGGTCCTGGACCGGCAACGCCTCCGACGGCCTGGCCACCTTCGCCATCCAGCTCGACCTGAAAGCGGGCCGCGTCGGCGACGAACTGGGCACCGCCAGCAACACCGGGATGGTCAGCAAGCAGACCTGCTCGCGCGCGGAGACCCTCGCCGCGGTCGGCGCCGCCGACATCACCCTGCGCGCCCGCCTCACCGCCGGCTCGGGATGCGACGACGACGGCAAACCCTCCACCGTCCAGGTGAACGCCGACGGCACCGCGACCTACACGATGACAGGAATATTCGGCGACGTCACCGGAACCCTGCACCGCCACTGAACACCGCGCCTTTCCCCGCATTCCACACACTATTCATTGCGATCCCATGACGCATGCGGCAATCACCCAGTACTCGTATTGCGAATTCATGACCGCCACGCGATATCGGGGGAGAGCCATTCGAATCGCAGCCCGCATCCAGCACGTAATCGCAGGCAGCGCCCCCGGAAAACAGGGCTCCCACCGGCCGGAATTGTTTATGACACCCGCCGGAGGGTAATTATCTCCAACGCCAGCTATCTCCGGATATACAGGGCAGAGGAGGGCGTGTGAGCAACACCGACCAGCAAGGACAGCAACGACGATCCGTTGCCGCCGCAGCCATGGGTAACGCGACGGAATGGTACGACTACGGTGTCTACGCGGCCACCGCCACCTATCTGACCGACGCGTTCTTCCCCGGCCATCTGGGCACCCTCGGCACCCTGCTCGGTTTCGCGGTCTCGTTCCTGCTGCGCCCGCTCGGCGGCATGGTGTGGGGCCCGCTCGGCGACCGCGTCGGCCGCAAGACGATCCTGGCCACCACGATCCTGCTGATGGCCGGCGCCACCGGCCTGATCGGCCTGATCCCCAGCCATTCCGCGATCGGCGTCGGCGCCCCGATCCTGCTGATCAGCCTGCGCGTCATCCAGGGCTTCTCCACCGGCGGTGAATACGGCGGCGCGGCAACCTATCTCGCCGAGAGCGTCGACGACCGCCGCCGCGGCTTCCTCGGCAGCTTCCTCGAATTCGGCACCCTGTGGGGTTTCATCGGCGGCTCGGCGATCGTGCTGCTGATGCAGGTGGCGCTGACCGACGCCCAGATGCAGTCCTGGGGCTGGCGGATCCCGTTCCTGCTGGCCGTGCCGCTGGGCCTGGTCGGCTGGTACCTGCGTTCGCGCCTGGACGAATCGCCGGTGTTCACCGAGATCGCCGAACACGACCATCCCCGCGGCGGCCTGATCACCCTGATCACCGACTACCGCCGCGAACTGCTCACCCTCGCCGGCCTGGTCGTCGCCCTCAACGTCGTCAACTACACGCTGCTGGCCTACATGCCGACCTACCTGCACGGCACCATCGGCATCAGCGATTCCCGCACCACGGAGATGGTGCTGATCGGCCAGCTGGTGATGGCCCTGGTCCTGCCGTTGTCCGGCGGCCTGTCCGACTATTTCGGCCGCCGCCCGATGTGGCTGGTCTCGCTGGTCGGCCTCGCGGTCCTCGCCATCCCGATGTACTGGCTGATGGGGAAGGCGACCGGCTGGGCGATCACCGGTTTCGTGGTCCTGGGCCTGCTGTACGTGCCGCAGCTGTCCACGATCTCCGCCACCTTCCCGGCGATCTTCCCGACCCACGTCCGCCAGGCCGGATTCGCCCTGTCCTACAACGTCGCCACCGCGGTCTTCGGCGGCACCGCCCCGCTGCTCAACGAATGGGTCATCGACCGCACCCACTGGACCCTGTTCCCGGCCTACTACATGGTCGCCGCCTGCCTGATCGGCCTGATCGCCTGGACCTTCCTCCGCGAAACCGCCGGCGCCTCCCTCCGCGGCACCGAGGTACCCCACACCGGCGAACTGGAAGTGGTGCGATAGACGCACACCCACCGTCCGCGCGGTACCGGCCCGCCCGGCATCACAACCCGGTACCGCGCGGACCGTCCCGGTTGCCGCCCGCGTGCCCCGCGTGTTCGACTGAGGGCGCCGCCCACGTTTCCGATCCGGAGGACGCCCCGTTGGATTCCCCATCCGTCGCCGAAATCGGTTGCGAGAACATCACTTCCGAGAATTTCGCCCCCTTCGGGACAGTGGTCACCGCCACCCCCGACGCCCCCGCGTCCGGCCCCGCCGAATCCACCCTCGACCTCACCGCCGGCACCCCGCGGTTCTACATCATGCGACTCGAGGACCGGAAGCCCGCCTTCACCGGCATCACCCGCCACCGGCGCAGCACCCAGACCCTCATGAGCGCCGACGCCGGCGAATGGTTCCTCGCCGTCGCCCCACCCGACCGCGACGTCCCCACCGTCGCGGACATTCGAGCCTTCCGCATACCCGGCGGCGTTGCCGTCACACTGACGAAAGGCACCTGGCACGCCGGACCGTTCTTCACCGACCCCGCAATGAATTTCGCGAACCTCGAACTGACCGACACCAACACCGCCGACCACGACACCTACCACTTCGACCGCGAACTCGGCCTCCGGATAGTCGTCGACATCAGCTGACTCAGCTCAACCCGTGCGTCACGCGCACACGGCGCCATGCGAACACTACGGATCACACCAAATCTGGCTATTCCCAATAGAAGCCAGATGATCGATGCCGACAACCCAGCACCCCGACGCCAGCACGCCGTTGCACACGCGGGCCCGCTACGACCCACGCTCATACCGAAACGACGGAGCCCGCCACCCGGCCAGGGCCCCAGCGCACCACACACGCCAACAACCATGGCGCACAGTGAAGTTCAACCCCTTCCCCACCCGGCCCCAAACTACCGATAATTGATATTATGTCAACTAACGCCGCTCGGAGGCCCTTCCCCGGCCTCGAGGCAAGGCCGCCGTACACCGCCTCAGCGGTGTCCTACCGACCCGCACGGGTCGCCTTCCCCATCAGCCAGTACATCGGGATGGCGTCGCGACACCCCCGGGAGGCGACGAATCGCTGAGTGCTGTTGCGTCGCGCCACAACCGCTCACGACGAAAAGCCCGGCCGCGCAGACTCACTCACCGGCAGATCGGAACCCGTCCGCACCCGCGGCCCGCGGAACCGGATCAGGACTGGCTCGGCGCCGGATCGATGTGCTGGGTGTACTCCGCGGCGTAGTCCGACAACATCTTCTCCACGCTCGTCACGAACGCTGTGGCATTCGCCGGATTCGGCCCACCGGCATAGGCACCCGCCCCGGCGACGAACATCCACCCCTCCGCCAGCAGCGCCTGCTCTATCCGGCGGTTGACCACCACCCGCTGATCCACCCGGAAGATGCCGGGTGTACCGGTCGCCACCACCGCCACCCCACCGGCCAGCGCGGTCGCGATCCGGATCATGCTGCCGTCGAAACCCGCCAGCGCCGTCACCACCGCACTCGCACCCAGCGCGACGAACCGCAGGATCTGACCCCAGCTGCGGAACCGACCCGCCAGTACGCGCGCCACCGCCGCGTCCCGGCTGTAGGTGGAATCCCAGAAGGAACGGAACGCCGGGCTCAGCCCGTCCCAGGCGATCGCGGCGGTCATGGCATCGACCTGGCTACGGGGTGACGATGAGGACACGCGCTCAGTCTGTCACCGAAACCGCTGCCGCGCTTGCCGTCCCGGACCACCGGCAACCCGGCCGATCAGCGCGCGAACAGCTGCTGCTCCGCCGCACCCAGCAGCCGCACCAACTCCGCACCGCCGTCGGCGCCGAGCACCTCGAACGCGGGCGCGATCAGCGCATCGGTCACCGCCTCCGCGGCCTCCCACCGGGCCCGGACCTCGTCGGTGATCTCCTCGAACGGCTCCACCCACCCGAATGCCCGCGCCTGCACCGGCCCGGCACTCAACGGCGACCCCGAGATCAACACCGCCTGCAACGGCGCCAGGCCCGCGCTGAGCACCGCCATCAGATGCAACCCACCGCGCAACTCCCGCAACACATGCGCGTACTGCGACACCCGCGCGGGGGCATCCGCGGCCGCCGGCAACGCCCGCCAGCCCGCGAACAACGGCACCCCGGGCACCTCGGCCGCCCCGGCCACCGCCTGCAACAGCTCCGCCAGCGGTTCGGCGCCGGCGAAACCGGCCAGCTTGCGCCGCCCGAAATCCTGACAGGCGCCCAGATACGCCGCGGCCGCCTCCGCCGCCGGCACGGTCACCGAATTCCACGCCGCCCGAACCGTTTCCGGCGCCAGGAACCCGAACGCCGCGACCACCACATCCGCGTCCACCTCACCGAGCACACCGCCACGCCCCCGCGCGTACGGGCCGATGAACCCCGGCACCCCGGTCGACTCGCCGTACTTCCGCGCCTCCCGCGAGAACATGAACGAGCCACCGATCCGCTGAATCGGATCCTTCACCGCCGCCACCACCGACACGACGAACTCCCTTCCACGACGAAGACGGCCGAAGCATAGCTCGCTATCGCACGCTAATGCCAGCCAGCCCGAGCGGAACGGATCACCCCGGCCCCGGCGATCGCCTATCCTCAGGACCGGGCGCGGAAACTTCCGTATCGGATCAGTTCGGGGCAGCAACAATGGACGACCACCACGATGCCGCCGCACCACGCCCCGACATCGACCGCGCGACCGCCACCCGGACCGCACTGACCTCCGTCGTCGCCCGCTTCACCGAACGATGGCACGCGGACCCCACCCCACCGGACCTGTCCGCGCACCTCCCGGCCGAACCCGCCCTGCGCCGCACCGCCCTCATCGAACTCATCAAGATCGACCTGCACGAACGCTGGCAGCGCAGCGACGACGCCCCCCGCCTCGCCGACTACCGCCACCGCTTCCCCGAACTCGACGCCGCCGCCCTGCCCCCGGACCTCGTCTACGAGGAGATCACCGCCCGCAGCCGCCGCACCGCCGTCGACCTCGACGAATACCACGCCGACTATCCCACCCAGATGGCACGCATCGGCCACACCGTCCACTCCGGCGAAACCCGCACCCGCACCCGCGCCACCGGCCCCACCACCGTGCTCGCCGACCCCACCGCGCTCGACGCCCTCGACACCATCGACCCCGGCGCCACCATCGACGACTTCGACCTGCTGCTACCCCTCGGCCGCGGCGCCTTCGCCCGGGTATTCCTCGCCCGCCAGCGCACCATGAGCCGCCTGGTCGCCGTGAAGATCTCCCACGACCGCGGCGTCGAACCCGAAACCCTCGCCCAACTCGACCACGACCACATCGTCCGCGTCTTCGACCAGCGCCACCTCGCCGACCGGCACCTGAAACTCATGTACATGCAGTACATCCCGGGCGGCACCCTGCTCGGCGTCCTGCGACTGCTGCGCCACGTCCCACCGGCCCACCGCAGCGGCGCCACCCTGCTCGAGGCCGTCGACGCCGCCACCGTCACCGGCGGCGTCCTCGAACCGCAACCCTCGGCCACCCGCACCGAACTCGGCACCCTCAGCTGGCCGGAAACCGTTGCGTGGCTGGGCAGCCGGCTCGCCACCGCCCTCGACTACGCCGGCCGCCGCGGCGTCCTGCACCGCGACATCAAACCCGCCAACGTCCTGCTCACCGTCGACGGCCACCCCAAACTCGCCGACTTCAACATCAGCTTCAGCCGCCACCTGCCCGGCGCCAACCCCGTCGCCTACTTCGGCGGATCCCTGCCCTACATGTCACCGGAACAACTGCTCGCCTGCCACCCCGCCCGCGTCGCCTCCGCCGCCGACCTCGACACCCGCAGCGACCTCTACGCCCTCGCCGTCATGCTCTGGGAACTGCTCACCGGCCGAATCCCCTTCGACGACGAGGCCGGCGACGGCGAAACCGAGCAGACCCTCCAGGCCATGATCGAACGCCGCCACCGGCCCGTCGAACCACGCTTCCACGCCGAACTACCCGCCGACACCCCCGCCGTCCTGCGCCACGCCCTGCTCACCTGCCTCGCACCCGAACCCGCCGCCCGCTACGAACGCGGCGCCGACCTCGCCCAGCAACTCGAACTCAGCCAGGACCGCACCGCCCGCGACCTCGTCGACCCACCCGCACACAGCCTGCGCGCCCGGCTGCGCCGCCGGCCCATGCCCGTGGTCACCGTCTCCAGCATCTTCGGGCAACTACTGGCCGGGCTGTACCTCAGCGCCCACAACACCCGGCTCATCGGCCTGCAACTCGGCGCCGACGCCGCCGCGCACATCGCCCGCCTCGGCCTGTTCATCGCCGCCGTCGCCGCCCCGATCGCCGTCGCCGGCATGCTCTACTGGTGCCGCCGCGTCTTCCTCGTCCCCGACGGGCTGCGCCGCGGCCGCACCTTCGACGCCGCCACCCTCGCCCGCGCCCGCAGCGACACCCTGGCCTGCGGTGACCGCGTCGCCGCCGTCGCCTTCGCCGCCTGGATCGCGGCCCTGCCGATCCTGGTCGCCCGGCTGCTCACCCTCGGCCCGCTACCGGCCGGACTGCTCACCGACCTGCTCGCCTCCAACCTCATCGCCGCAGCGGTTGCGGTGGCCTACACCTACTTTCCGGTCACCTTCTTCGTATTGCGCTGGTACTACCCGCAATTGGTCGCCGCCGGACACACCACCGCCGCCGACCTCGACGGGCTGCACCGGCTCGTCCGCCGCAGCCGCCGGTATCTCGGTGTGGCCGCGTCGGTTCCGCTGATCGGCGTCCCCGCCGGACTGGTCTTCCTCACCGCCGGCCAGCAGCAGGCCGTCATCGGCGCCATCATCGCACTGTGCGTCGGCGGACTGTTCGGCTTCGCGATCGCGCTGCGCGCCTTCTACTCGCTCGAGTCGGATCTCCGTGCGCTGGAACGCATCATGGATCCACACCCACATCCCTGACCGATCCCGAATTCGGCCGAC
Source organism: Nocardia sp. BMG111209 (assembly GCF_000381925.1). Lineage (NCBI taxonomy): Bacteria > Bacillati > Actinomycetota > Actinomycetes > Mycobacteriales > Nocardiaceae > Nocardia > Nocardia sp. BMG111209. The sequence continues at coordinate 1,108,617 of NZ_KB907307.1, read as the reverse complement.
CAAGATCGGCTAGGCTCGTCGGCGATGTTAGGACATTCGCACGCAACGAGCGGCGCGCTCGCATGGTCGGGAGCCGCTGCCGCACTGCCAATTTCGTACCTCACCTTCCCGATCGTCAGCGGTGGCCATCTCGGCACCGTCGATCTGGTGATGGGCACCTTCCTCACCGCGGGCGCAGCGCTGCTGCCCGACGCCGACCATCCCGAGGGCACCATTTCCCATGTGCTGGGCCCGATTTCGCACGCCGCCTGCAAGGCGATCAGCTGGGCCTCCGGCGGCCACCGGCACGCCACCCACTCGTTCGCCTTCGTCGCCGCCGTCACCTACGGCACCTGGGCCGGTGTGCACTGGCTGGGACGGTGGTTCACCCTCGCCCTGGTGTTCTTCCTGCTGGCGCTCGCGGTCCGCGCGCTGAACCTGTGCCCACCCGGCGAGGGCTTCCGCTCCTACGCCACGGTCGCCATCCTCGCCGCCGCCGGCACGTTCGTCATGGACCAGTGGATCGCCGACAAACCGACCTGGTTACCGTTCTCCGTCGGACTCGGCGCCTTCGTCCACCTGTTCGGCGACTGTCTCACCGATCACGGCTGCCGCCTGTTCTGGCCGCTGAAGATCCGGACCGCCGTGCCGATCATCAGCCGCACCGGCAACAAGCTCGAAACCTGGGTGCTGTCACCGTTGTTCGTGGCCGGTACGCTCGCGGTGCTCTGGTACACCATCACCCATCATCCCTGAGCGAGACCACGAGGGAGTCCGCATGGCCGACCGCGAAGAACTGACCTGGGACCTGTTCGGCACGGCCAGCCGGGAACTCGCCGAGCAGGTCGCCGCGGACGGCTTCGAACCGGACCTCATCCTCTCCATCGCCCGCGGCGGACTGTTCGTCGCGGGCGCCCTGGGCTACGCCCTCGACGTGAAGAATCTGCACGTCATGAACGTCGAGTTCTACACCGGCGTCGACCAGCGCCTCGACCTGCCCGTGATGCTGCCCCCGGTCCCCAGCGCGGTCGACCTCGCCGGCGCCCGCGTCCTGGTCGCCGACGACGTCGCGGACACCGGCGCGACCCTGAAACTCGTGCGCGACTTCTGCAGCGACAAGGTCGCCGAGGTGCGCTGTGCGGTCGTCTACCAGAAGCCGCGCTCCGAGGTCGCCTGCGAATACGTCTGGCGCCACACCGACCGCTGGATCAACTTCCCCTGGTCGGTATTGCCGCCCGTGGCGCGTCACCGCCCCCGCGTCCTCGACGCCTGAAAACGCCGCCGGCGCCCGGCCCGCAGGCCGAGCGCCGAACACGACATCGGAACCGACTCAGATCAGCTGCGCCTCGACGATCGTGATCGCCTCGGTCGGCACGTCCTGGTGGCCTGCCTTCGAACCGGTCCGCACACCCTCGATCGAGTCCACCACCTCGACACCGTCGACGACCTGCCCGAACACCGCATACCCGAAGCCGTCCTGGCCCGGGTAGTTCAGGAAATCGTTCGACGAGGTGTTGATGAAGAACTGCGCGCTGGCCGAATGCGGATCCGACGTGCGGGCCATCGCCACGGTGTACTTGTCGTTGCGCAGCCCGTTGCTCGCCTCGTTCTCCACCCGATTCGGCGCCGGCTTCTGCTTCATGTCGGCGGTCAGGCCGCCACCCTGGATCATGAAGTTCGGGATCACCCGATGGAAGACGGTCCCGGCGTAGTGGCCGGACCGGACGTAATCGACGAAGTTGGCGACGGTCTTGGGCGCCTTCGCCTCATCGAGCTCCAGGGTGATGTCCCCGGCGGAAGTCTTCAGCAGCACTTTGGTCATTCGGCCATCGTATGGGACCGGGAACCGGTCCCGGACAACAGTTCATGGCCTGCGGTAATACGAAACTACCCCGTGACCGGTCCCTCCCCTTCCCCTCTCTGCTTCTTTCGAACCGGAGCGCTGGGAACTCTTCCGACACGCACTTCTGCGCGTTACATGCATCAATGCGCATATCCACATTTCCAAATTGTAACAATCCGTGATCACTCCTCGTACAGCTCCAGCGGCAGGCCGTCCGGATCGGCGAAGAAACCGAAGCGCTTCCCCGTGTACTCGTCCAGCCTGACCTCTTCGGTCAACACTCCCCTGGCCTGCAGCTCGGCCAGCGCCGCGGCCACGTCCGCCACCACGAAGGCCAGGTGCCGCAGCCCGCACGCCTCCGGCCGCGTCGGCCGCGCCGGCGGATCGGGGAACGAGAACAGCTCCAGCTGCGAGCCGTCGGGAAGCGCGAGATCCAGCTTGTACGAGTCGCGTTCGGCCCGATAGTGCTCCGCGAGCACCCGCAGCCCGAGCACCTCCGTGTAGAACTCCTTCGACCGCCGGTAGTCCGAGGCGATGATCGCCACGTGGTGGATCCGCCGCAAGTCCATGTACCGAACGTAGTCGGCGACACACCCGTCACCGGTCGACACTCCCCTCCTCTCCTGTGTGTTTTTCGGCCGGTGCGCCGGGTCGGACACGACGGCTTATTAATGCGTAGATGCGCATATCTAGATAGACACATCAAATTTAGGTCCGGACCGGCGGGTCCCGCGCCACCGGACGAGCGGTGCGGCAGAGTTCGCGAAATACGCGCTCCCGCAACACTCTGCGGTGGTTACTCCCCCAGCGCCGCAGCCGCGGCGGCGACCGTCCGGCCGACATAGGAGCCGCCGTACAGCACCACGTGGACCAGCAGTGGATACAGCTGGTGCAGCGGAACCCGTTCCTGCCAGCCGGCGGCCGGCGGCGCGACCTCGCGGTAGGCGGCGAGGATCCGATCCAGGTGGGGTGCGCCGAACAGGGCGAGCATGGCCAGGTCGGTCTCGCGATGGCCGCCGTGTGCGGCCGGATCGATCAGCCGCGCACCGCATTCCGTCCACAGCACGTTGCCCGACCACAGATCGCCGTGGATGTGGCTCGGCGGTTCGGCGGGACCGGCCAGCCGATCGATCTCGGCCAGGACGCGCTCGACCGTCCGCACTCCCCCGGGCCCCAGTCGCGGTGCCGCGATCGGCAGCAGCGGTGCGAGCCGCCGCCGCGCGTACCAGTCGCCCCATGCTCCGGTCTCGATCCGATTGTCCTGCGGCACAGTCGCGATCCAGCCGGGCCATCCGGCGCCGAAATATTCCGGCGAGGTGGTGTGCAATGCCGCGAGTTCGCGGCCGAACCGCTCCGCGGCCGCGGCGGTGGGTGCGGTTTCGGTCAGCCACGGCAGCACCAGGAGGCCGGAGTCGGCGGCCGAGACCGCCGGGACGAGGCCGTCGGGTGTGGCCCGGCCCAGCCAGCGCAGCCCGGCTGCCTCGGCGTCCAGCACGCCATCCGAATCATGGTGTCCGATTGCGGCTTTCACGAACAGGTCGCGGCCGTCGGCGGTACGGACGCGCAGCAGTGTCCAGGCGTGCGACCGGCCGAGGTCGGTGACGGCCGAGATCGTCGTGCCCAGCAGCGATTCCAGGCGAGCGGTCGGGGCGGGGCCGGCCACGGTCACCGTCCCGCGCGGCCGTGCAGATAGTCCGCGGTCGCGGTGTCGGCGGGGAAGAACGATTCGATGGCCAGTTCGGCGACGGTGATGTTCATCGGGGTCCCGAAGACCGAGGTGACGCTCAGGAACGACAGCTCCCGGTCCTCGTGCCGCAGCCGCAGCGGCACCACGGCCTGATCCGGCTCGGGCAGACCGGTGTGGTCGGCGCCGCCGGGATAGGCGCTCAGTTCGGCGTACAGCGCCGCGGCGTCGGCCGAGCCGGTGACGTCGATCTGCCGTTGCAGGCGGTCGAGCAGATGCCCGCGCCACTCGGCGAGATTGGCGATCCGGGGGGCCAGGCCGCGTGGGTGCAGGCTCAGGCGCAGCGCGTTCACCGGCGGAGCGAGCAGGTCGGCGGGGATGCCGTCGAGAAACAACGCGGCGCCGGCGTTGGCGTCGACCATCGTCCAGTGCATGTCGACGGCGAGGGCGGGATAGGGCTCGTGCCCGGTGAGGATCTGGCGGATCGCGGTGCGGACGGGTGCCATGGCGGTGGTGTCGAGGTCGGGTTCGGCGTAGACGGGTGCGAAGCCGGCGGCCAGCAGCAGTCGATTGCGTTCGCGCAGTGGGATGTCCAGGTTGTCGGACAGGTGCAGGATCATCTGCCGGCTGGGGGTTGCGCGTCCGGTTTCGATGAAGCTGAGGTGTCGGGCGGACGTGTCGGCGCGGCCGGCGAGCTCCAGTTGGCTGAGGCGGCGGGTGGTGCGCCAGTGGCGCAGCAGATCTCCCGCGGTCGGGCTGTGCATCCCGTGATCGTAGGAACAGCCCGTGCGCGGAACAATGACCTGGGAGGTAATGCCGTCGAGTGAGTGCCGGGACGGCCGGTGACGGTTATGGTGGGGGCGTGTCACTGGTACAACCTGTGCTCGACCGGCTTCCGGCCGGTTATCGCGCCGCCCTGATCCGGCATTCCGAGCTGATGAAGTTCGCGATCGTGGGTGGGATCACCTGGTTCGTCGATACGGGCACGGTCTACGGCCTGAAGCTCACGGTGCTGCAGGACAAGCCGTTGACCGCTCGTGCGCTCGGCGTGCTGGTCGCGACGGTCGTCTCGTACGTCCTCAATCGGGAGTGGTCGTTCAGCGGCCGTGGGGGGCGGCGGCGGCATCACGAGGCGGCGTTGTTCTTCGCGGTGAGCGCGCTGGCGATCGTGGTGACGCTGATCCCGCAGGCGGTGGCGCTGTACCTGTTCCACATCCGGGTGCCGCATGTGAGTGCCACTACGCAGGCGGTGTCGAATTTCGTGACCGGGCAGATCCTCGGCGTACTGCTGGCGATGGCGTTCCGGTTCTGGGCGTTGCGGCGCTATGTGTTCCCGGACCAGCTGCGCGTCGAGGACATCGACGTGCTCTGAGCCGCGCAGCGGGCCCTGATCCGCTCAGCAGGCCCTGACCAGCCCAGCAGGCTCTGACCAGCCCAACGGGCTCTGATCTGCTCAGCGGGCGCCGGATGTGCTCAGCGGCGCCGGGTGTGCCGAGCGGGCGCGTGGGTGTGCTCAGCGGGTGGCGCGTGCGTGTGCTCAGCGGGTGGCGGGTGCGTGTGCTCAGCGGGTGGCGGGTGTGCTTGCGAGCGCCGGTAGCGGCGCCGAGCGATGGTCGTGGATGACCGGTCCGGGCGGGACGAGTCCGGTGCTGCGATGCCGTTCGGGATCGGCCGCGACCGCGCAGGCAGCGGCGGTGAGCGCGGCCAGCATCCAGCCGTGCAGCGCGTCGGCGATCGGGTCCCCGGTGACGGTGCGTGCGACGAGTTGGGTGCGAGTGCGGTCGAGGTGCCGCAGGGCCGCGCGCAGTCGCAGCCCGGATCCGGTTGCCCGAGTGGGTGATTCGCCGAGGAGATCGGCGACGAGGTGACATAGCCGGCGGTCGACGGCCGCAGCGGGCAGCCGGGCGGCCAGGGCGACGGCCGAGCGCAGCGGGGTAGGGATCGCATCGACGCCGGTCGCGGCGAGCAGCTCGGCCAGCAGGTTTTCGGGACCGGCTGAGTCTCCGATACCGGTGTGGCCGGCGGGTCGACCGTTGCCGTTCCGGCTCGCGGGACTGTGGCGATCAGCCCGTACAGGGTCACCCGGGTCGTCGTGATGGGCCGAGGGGACGGTGTCGGCCGACATGGCCGGATCGGGCGGGGTGGCTCGATCGGACGGAAATCCGGCGCGGGGCAGGGTGACTCGGCCGGGGCGGTCTCCGGAGAGGGGTCTGCCCGGCAGGGTGGCGCGGGCCAGGGTTTCGGCGGACAGGCCGAGGCGGAGGGTGCGGACGAGGTCGGCGTGGCCGAGCCCGTGGCGCTGCCGGTCGTCCAGGCGCCACCACAGCCAGGTGGCCAGGACCCGGATGCGCTGTCCGGGGCGGATATTCAGGCCGGCGAGGGCGGGGTCGCCAGCCAGTGGGCCGGAAGTGGTTGGCGGTGTGGGTATTCCGGTGCCGTCGGGGGTCGATGGGTCCTCGCCGCGTGCCGCGGGCTGGTTGTCGTCATCACCGGACATCGTTGTCCCCCATCAGCTTTCGCCGATATGCCGGTCCGGTTGCGCCGGGATGGACAGCGCCCCGGATCCTGTGACGAGTGTGCGGCAGATCGGCGCCGATGTCAATGCGCTATGAAAGCCGCACGCTCGCATCGGATTCGGGCATGGGGACCGGTCAGTGCCAGAGGACGGCGACGAAGACGTTGGCGATGGCGAGCAGGCCGGCGGCGTGGGTCATCCAGGGCAGGGATTTGCCGCGTTCGGCGTCGGCGCGGCCGATCTCGGCGAAAGCCGCGACGGCGACGGCGATCACGAGTTTGGTGATGATCTTCGCGAGGTCGAGGTGTTTGTCCAGGGAGTGGACGGAGTCGGCGAGCCCGACGAGGATCAGGCCGGTGACGATCTGCGCCCGCGCACCCCACACCATCACCTCGGAGACCTTGGGCTGTCCGGCCGCGTAGCCACCGATGACGGCGGCGAGCCCGAGCAGGTGGGTCACGACCACGAGGTTGTAGACGACTGTCATGGATGCACAGCGTAGTGGACCCGGACGGGACAACTACACCGAGTAGTAGAAAAGCCGCCGCCGGGAAGCGGCGGCGGCTCGACGGTCCTCGCGGGCCGTTATTCCACGATCAGCAGGCTGCCGTTGGGCACCATGGTGATGCCCGCCGGATCGACCGTGCCCACGACCGGACCGGTGCAGTGCCGGCCGGCATGGACCTCCACGACCTTGTCGGTCGTGTTGCCGACGATGGTCTGGAACGAGTTGCCGGTGTCGATGCAGCCGGTCGGGTTGTCGTAGACCTTGCCGTTGATGCTGACGGAACCGTCCGCGGCCTGCGCCGGCCCCGCGACGAGCACGCCCACGGCTCCGGCTGCGACGACCGCCGCGGCGAACCCAGCGGTACGAAACATCTGTGCCTCCAATTTCTTTCGATCCCGACCCGTGAAAACCAGGCTAGCGGACCGGCAGGGCGGCTTGTGCCGTTAGGGCCGTTCCCCGCGATTCGGGGGTGATATCACGAACGTGATATCACAGATGGAATATCACCGATGGGTTCGCGTTTCGGCGGCGAGCGCGTCGGGTAGTCCTGTCGAAGTGACTTTTCGGCGGCCGGGCGGTCCACCGAAAGGTCGGGTCGGACGGACGTTGTCACTGTTGTGGATGGCTAGGAGAGCTGCGGTGGCGGTTGTACTCGTGCTGCGTGCGCGCGGGCTCGGTGATCTCCTCACCGCGGTGCCCGCACTGCGGGCGTTGCGGCGCGCCAGACCGCACGACCACATCGTCCTGGCCGCGCCCCACCGGCTCAAGCCGATCGTCGACCTGATCACCTCGGTGGACGAACTGACGCCGACCGCGGACGCCGAGAGTCTGCGCTGGGACGGCGAACCGCCCGAGCTGGCGGTGAATCTGCACAGCGGTGGCGCCGAGGGCATCGTCGAACTGGCGCGGACCGATCCGGCGCGCATCCTCACCTATCGGCATGCAGCGGTTCCGGCGGTCGGCGGGCCGGCGTGGCAGCCGGAGATGCACGAGGTGGATCGCTGGTGTCATCTGCTGGAGACCGACGGGATCACCGCGGATCGCCGCAATCTCGGGCTCGTGCCGCCGGTCTCGACGACCAGTCACCGGGATTGCGTGGTGGTGCACGCGGGCGCGGGGGCGGCCGCCCGGCGGTGGCCGGCCGATCGGTTCGCCGCAGTGGTGCGGCATCTGCTGGTGGCCGGACGTGAGATCGTGCTCACCGGCGACGAATTCGAACGGCCGGCGGCGCTGGAGATCGCCGCGCGGGCCGGCCTGCCGCAGCGACAGGTGCTGGCGGGCAAGCAGACTCTGATCGAGCTGGCCACGACGGTCGCCGAGGCGGGGCTGGTCGTGTGCGGCGATACCGGGGTGGCGCATCTGGCGACCGCGTTCGGGACGCGGACCGTGGTGCTGTTCGGGCCGACGTCGCCGAGCCGGGGCGGGCCGCCGCCGCATCTGCTGGGCCGGCACGTGGTGTTGTGGTCCGGTCGGACCGGTGATCCCGAGGCCGATGTGTGCGATCCGGGGCTGCTGGAGATCACGACGGAACAGGTGATCGCGGCGGTCGACGAGCAGTTGCATCGGCGAGCGCTGGCGAGCGCGGCCAGCGAGCGCCGCCGGGCGGGGTATCGCCGGGTCGGCTGATCCGCCACAGCGAACGGACAGCAACAAGCTGCGTTCGCACTTCCCGTAGCGGTAGCACCGGTTCTGATCTGCGTGTCGTTATCTCGCCGTGACGCCTCGGCTGGTACGTTGCCGCGCTGTGATGTTCACACGATGTTTGCGGGGAGCGCTGCCGGGTGTGCGCGGAGACCGGTGCCGGTGCTGAGGTCGCCCCGGCCGCGGGCGACCGCCCGGGCGATGGCCCTCACCGTCGCGGTGGTCGGCGCGTCGGTGACCGCGCTGGTGGCGGCGGATCGCCACGGCACCGGTCGCACCGGCGGTCTGGAGACGGCCGGGCACACGCTGGTCGTGGCCACCCGGCCGCTGGACGATCCGCCCGCGGAGGCGCCGGATGCGCTGCTCGAGCAGGCCCGGGACTTCCGGCCGCGCACGGTACGGCCGGTGGCCGGGATGCCGACCTCGTACTTCGGGATGCGCTGGGGTGTGCTGCACGCCGGGATCGACTTCGGCGAGACGCTGGGCACGCCGATCGCGGCGGTGACCGACGGGGTGGTGGTCGAGGCCGGTCCCGCCGCCGGATTCGGGCTGTGGGTGCGGATGCTGCAGGACGACGGCACGATCGGCGTCTACGGGCACGTCGACCGGATCCTCGTCGATGTCGGTGAGCCGGTACGGGCCGGGGACGTCATCGCGACGGTCGGCAACCGCGGGTTCTCCACCGGACCGCATCTGCACTACGAGGTCTGGGCCGACGAGCGCGGCGACCGGATGGATCCGGTGCCGTGGTTCGCGGCGCGGGGCGTGGATGTCGACGCCCCGCAGCCGCTGCCGGAGAATCGGCTCGACTGGGGTCCGCGCTGACCCGGCCGGTGCGGGTCAGCGCAATCGCTCGGCATCCTTGGTCAGCGAGACCAGCGCGGTGGTGAGCACGGCCAGTTCCCGCGCGTCGGCGCCCTCGGCGACGGCGATGGCGACATCCTCGGCGGCGCAGCGGGCGGCGAACCAGCGGTCCGCCAGATCGGCGGCCTCCTGGGCGCTGAGCACCACCGCGTCGTCGGGAATTCCGGTGCCCTCCAACCCCTTACGGTGCTCGTAGGCACGTTGCCGGCAGGACTGGCGGCAGTATCGACGGCGACGGCCGACGTCGGATTCGGCGATCTCCCGCCCACACCACAGGCAGGACAGCAGCAGACGGCGCGGCATGGTCCGACACCTTAACCGGAACGAAACCATTACGCTGGCGGCACGCCGACCCGATCGCCGAATGGGGTCGCCGCAACCGCACGGTGACACCTCCCAGTAAAATGTCGGGGTTGACCATCGCCGGGAACTGTTTTATAGCAGGGCACGTTCTACTTTCGTAGGGCGTTGCCGAACAGGCTAGAGAGGACCGCACACCATGGCAGATCGCGTACTCCGAGGCAGCAGGCTCGGAGCGGTGAGCTACGAGACCGACCGCGACCACGACCTGGCGCCGCGTCGGATGGCGCGGTACCGGACCGACAACGGCGAAGAATTCGATGTGCCCTTCGCCGACGACGCCGAGATCCCCGCGACCTGGCTGTGCCGCAACGGCCAGGAGGGCATTCTGCTCGAGGGTTCCAGCCAGGAGCCCAAGAAGGTGAAGCCCCCGCGGACGCACTGGGACATGCTGCTCGAGCGTCGCTCCAAGGAGGAGCTCGAGGAGCTGCTGCAGGAGCGTCTGGAACTGCTCAAGACCCGCCGCGGGCGGATCTAGGAGAACGAACGACGAAGCCGCGCCCATCCCGGACCGGGGTGGGCGCGGCTTCGTCGTTTCGGGTGTTACCGCGCGACGCGGCGGTACTGCATCAACGACAACGGGATCGCGACGGCGAGGATCACCAGCGAGCAGCCGATCGAGTACGCCACGCAGTGCTCGGCGGGCCAGCCGTGCGGCGGCGTGAACGACGGCGGGGAGCCGTTGCCGAACAGCTTGCGTCCCGAGGCCGCCACCGCGGTGATCGGATTCCACTGCGCCACCACGCGCAGCGGGCCGGGCAGGGTCTCCGCGGAGATGAACGCCGACGATACGAACGTCAGCGGGAACAGCCAGATCAGCCCGGCGCTCTGGGCCACCTCCACGCTCGGCGACAACAGCCCGGTCAGCGCGCCCACCCAGGACATCGCGAACGCGAACAGCAGGATCACGCCGAAAGCCAGTGCGGCATCGGCGAATCCGTCGTTGATCCGCCAGCCCACGACATAGCCGCAGCCGGCCATGACGGCCAGCGCCAGCACGTTGACCAGCAGATCCGACAGGGTCCGGCCCGCGAGTACCGCCAGCCGCGACATCGGCAGGGTCCGCATCCGGTCGATGATGCCCTGCTGCATGTCGTTGGCCAGGCCGACGGTGGTGAAGGCGGCGTTGAACGCCACCGTCTGGGTGAAGATGCCGGCCAGCAGGAATTCCCGGTACTGATCGCCGCCGAGCGAGGCGCCGAAGATGTAGGCGAACAGGAAGACGAACATCAGCGGCTGGATGGTCGCGGTCACCAGCAGCGTCGGCACCCGCAGGATGGTCAGCAGGTTGCGGTGGGCGACGATGGCGCTGTCGCGGAACAACCGCATCGGCGGGGTCGGCAGGGCCGGATGCACCGGCGTCTCGGCCAACGTGTTGGTGTCCACCGTCGCGTCAGCGGACTTCACGACATGATCTCCTCTGCAAGGTCGTCGATCTCGGAATCGTCGGCGCCGGTCGCGCCGGATTCGGCGGTGTCGGTGGCGGGGGTGCCGGTCAGCGACAGGAAGACGTCGTCGAGGCTGGGCCGGTGCACGGTCGCGTCGACGACGACCACATCGGCGTCGTCGAGGCGGCGCAGCGCCTCGACCATGGTCCGGGTGCCGTCGCCGACGACGATCGACACCTCGTCGGTGCCGGGCTCGTGGCCGGGCTCGCCGATGCCGATCTGGGCCAGGACCTGTTCCGCGCGGGCCGGATCCTGGCCGGCGGCCAGGGTGACGGTGAGGCGGTCGCCGCCGATCGAGGTCTTCAGCTCGTCCGCCGAACCGCGCGCGATCACTCGGCCGCGGTCGATCACGGTGATCCGGTCGGCCAGCAGATCGGCTTCCTCCAGATACTGCGTGGTCAGCAGCACGGTCGTGCCGTCGTCGACGAGTTCGCCGATGACCTGCCACATGTCCAGGCGGCCGCGGGGATCCAGTCCGGTGGTGGGTTCGTCGAGCACCACCACCGGCGGACGGGCCACCAGTGCCCCGGCCAGGTCCAGCCGGCGGGCCATTCCGCCGGAATAGGTGCCCGCGCGGCGGCCGGCCGCGTGGTCCAGCCCCAGCGCCGACAGCAGTTCGGTCGCCCGGTCCGACGCCCGCCGCGGGCCCATGCCGTACAGCCGGGCGACCATGCGCAGGTTCTCGAAACCGGACAGGTTCGCGTCGACGGCCGCGTACTGCCCCGACAGGCCGATGCGGGTGCGGGCCCGCGAGGGATCGCGCAGGACGTCCACGCCCGCGACCCGGACCTCGCCGGCGGTGGGTTTGAGCAGGGTGGTGACGATGCGCACGGTGGTCGTCTTGCCGGCGCCGTTCGGGCCGAGCAGGCCCATCACCGTTCCCGACGGGATCGCCAGATCGATCCCGTTCAGGACCCGTACTCGGCCGTAGGCCTTCACCAGGCCCTCGACCTCCACGGCCAGACTCATCCTCGGAGCTCCTTCGATTCGACGTTGCCGAGCAGGTGTTCTCGCAGGACCGGGCCGATCACCGCCAGCGCCTCGGGCGTGGTCATGCCGGAGTGGCGGCACCGCACCAGCTGGTCGTGGACGGTCCCGGTCACGTAGGGCGTCCAGGACTTCGCGCAGCGGTCCGGGTCGGCCCGGTTGATCTCGTCGTCGGCGGCGGTGAAGAACAGCAGATCGCCGTCGAAGACCTGGGGCCGGAAACGGTGCGCGAGGTCGGCGCCCTGGGTGTAGCCGGTGTAGAGCCGCTGCAGGTGGTCGACCGTCAGCGCGGCGAACGGGCCGGGCCGGTTGTGCAGCAGTTCCGCGGCGTCCTGCAGGGTCAGCCGCGGATCCAGATCGGTGTCGCCGCCGAGCAGGTCGCTGCCGAATTCGCCGATGATGTCGGCGATTCCGGGGACGGCGTGCTCGACCCAGCGGTCGGTCAGTTCGTAGCTGTCCATCATGGCCAGCAGCGCGACCCGCTCCCCCGCCTGCTGCAACTGGACCGCCATCTCGTGGGCGATCAGGCCGCCCAGCGACCAGCCGAGCAGATGGTACGGCCCGTGCGGCTGCACCGCGCGCAGCTGCGCCACGTACTCCCGGGCCAGCGCCGCCATCGACGGGGATTCGGCGGCGCCGGTCACGTGCGGGGCCTGCAGACCGTAGACGGGCCGGTCGGCGGGCAGATGTGCCAGCAGGCCGGAGTAGCACCACGCCAGCCCGATCGCCGGATGCACGCAGAACAGCGGCGGGGTCGCCGAGGCCGGTGCCGATCGGATCGCCAGCAGCGGTTGCAGGGCCGCGGCCAGCACGTCACCGGCCTCCGCGGCGAGCCGGGCCGCGATCGCCGCGGGGGTGGAATCGCCGAACATCGCCTGCACCGGCAGGTCGATCCCGGCCGAGCGCACCTGCGACACCACCTTGGTCGCCAGCAGCGAGTTGCCGCCGAGATCGAAGAAGCCGTCGTCGACGCCGACCTTCTCCACGCCGAGGACCTGCTCGAACGCGGCACACAGCGCCTTCTCCACCGGTGTGCCGGGTGCGCGGTAGTCGTGCCCGCCACCGAACGACGGCGTCGGCAGCGCGGACCGGTCCAGCTTGCCGACCGGATTCAGCGGTACCCGGTCCAGCAGCACGATCGCCTGCGGGACCATGTAGTTCGGCGCGCGGTCGGCCACGTGCGTGGTGAGGTCCGCGGCGGTCACGGCGGTGCCGGGGCGCGGCTTCACGTAGGCGACCAGGGCGGTCGCGCCGGCGGGCGTGCGGTGTCCCACGGTGGTGACGAATTCGACCGCCGGATGCGCGGCCAGGACCGCGTCGATCTCGCCGAGTTCGATGCGGAACCCGCGGATCTTCACCTGATGGTCGCTGCGGCCGACGTATTCCAGATCCCGGCGGTCGTCGTGCTCGAGCCAGCGCACGAGGTCGCCGGTCCGGTACATCCGCTCGCCGGGCTTGCCGAACGGGTTGGCGACGAACCGGCTCGCGGTCAGTCCGGGCCGGTGCAGGTAGCCGCGGGCCAGTGCCGGTCCGGCCAGGTGCAGTTCGCCGGTGACGCCGGCCGGGGCCGGATGCAGCCGCGGATCGAGCACGATCGACTGCACCCCGCGGATCGGTCCGCCGATGGTGATCGGCACACCGGGCCGCATCGGCGGCGACATCACCGTGACGATGGTGGTCTCGGTGGGGCCGTACACGTTGTAGAGGGTGCGGCCGGGCACGTTCCAGCGGGTCACCAGATCCGGCGGCAGCGCCTCGCCACCGACGAGGATGTGCCGCATATCGGTCACCTCGGCCGGGTCGACCGTGCCCAGTGCGGAGGTGGTGATGAACGCGTGGGTGATGCGTTCCTCGGACAGCACCCGCGCGAGATCGGCGCCGCCGTACACCCCGGCCGGGGCGATCACCAGCGTGGCGCCGCCGCCGAGGGCGAACAGCAGATCCAGCATCGCCGCGTCGAAACTCGGGGTGGCGAAGTGCAGGACGCGGCTGCCGGGCCGTACGTCGAACCGATCGGCGGTCTCGGCGGCGAAGTTCGACAGGCCGCCGTGGCTGACCGCCACACCCTTCGGTACGCCGGTCGAGCCGGAGGTGTAGATGACGTAGGCCAGGTGGCCCACCCGCACCACGCCGCGCAGTTCGCTCGCGGCGATCGGGGCGTCGGAGGTGCGCAGCACCCGCCGCCGGAACGACGGCGCGTCCAGGACGGTCCAGCTCGCCCCCGCGGGCATCCGCTCGCGGTACGCCGACATCGTGATCCCCACCGCCGCACCGGAATCGGTGAGCATGTGGGCGATGCGGTGTTCGGGGTAGTTCGGGTCGACCGGGACGAACGCGCCGCCGGCCTTGGCCACCGCCAGGGTCACCGCCACCGATTCCGCCGAGCGCGGAATGCCCACGGCCACCAGGGTTTCCGGGCCGACGCCGAGCGAGATGAGGACCCGGGCCAGGCGGTTGGTCCAGCGGTCGAGCGCGTCGTAGGTGACCTGGGTGCCGTCGCAGCGCAGCGCGACCGACTCGGGTGCGAGGGCCACCGATTTCGCGAACACCTCGGCGAGGGTGACCGGGCGGTCCGCGATGGCGCCGCGCACCGGGGCCAGGCTCGACCATTCGGTGGCGTCGAGCAGTTCCAGATCGCCCACGGGCAGCATCGGATTCGCCGCGGCCGCGGTGAGCAGCCGGACCAGGCGCTTGCCCAGATCGGTCGCGGTGGGCTCGTCGAACAGGTCGCGGGCGAAGTCGATCGACACCGTGATGCCGTCGGGCTGCCGCTCGCCGCCGGTGGTCCACTCCTCGGTGAGGGTGAACTGCAGATCGAACTTCGCGATGCCGGGATCGGTATCGGCGGGCTCGATGCGCAGATCGGGCAGGTCCAGGACCCGCACCGGCTGGTTGCGTACCGACAGCATCACCTGGAACAGCGGGTGATGCGCCTGCGACCGCGCCGGATTCAGCACCTCGACCAGCCGCTCGAACGGCACGTCGGCGTTGGCGAACGCCTCCAGATCGGTCTCCCACACCGCGCGCAGCAGTTCGGCGAAGGAGGCGCTGGCGTCGATGCGGGTACGCAGCACCAGGGTGCCGACGAACATGCCGATCAGTGGATCCAGGGCCGGCTGTCCGCGTCCGGCGATCGGGGTGCCGACGGCGATGTCGTCGACGGCGGTGAGCCGGTGCAGCAGGGTGGTCAGCGCCGCGTGCAGCACCATGAACATGGTGACGCCGTGTTCGGCGGCGATGGCCTGCAGTTCCCGGTGGGTCTGCGCGTCGAGGCGGCATTCCACGGTGCCGCCGCGGTAGCTCGGGGCCGGCGGGCGGGGCCGGTCGGCGGGCACGGTGAGCAGTTCCGGCAGGCCGGCCAGCGTGTCGCGCCAGTAGTCGAGCTGGCGGCTGATCGTCGAGTCCGGATCGTCCTCGCCGCCGAGCAGTTCCTCCTGCCACATCGTGTAGTCGGCGTACTGGACCGGCAGTTCGGCCCACTCCGGCTCGGCGCCGGTCAGCTGGGCGCGGTAGGCCAGGGCCAGGTCCGCGGCCAGCGGGTCCAGCGACCAGCCGTCCATCGCGATGTGGTGCAGTACCAGCACCAGGACGTGGTCGGCGGGGGCCAGGCGCAGCAGCCGGGCCCGGATCGGGGCCGTGGTGGCGAGATCGAATCCGGGCGTGGCGAACCGCCGCACCTCGTCGTCGATATCGGCCTCGGTCACGTCGGCGACCTCGAGGGTGATCGCGGCCGCGGCCGGGGTCAGCACCCGCTGATAGGCGCTGCCCTCGAGTTCCGGGAACACCGTGCGCAGCGTCTCGTGCCGCACCTGCACCGCGCGCAGCGCCGCCTCGAGCGCCGCGGGGTCCAGGGCGCCGCGCAGCCGCAGCGCCGCGGGGACGTTGTAGATGCCCTCGGTCTCCGGTCCGGTGCCGTTGAACCGCTCCAGGAACCACAGCCGGCGCTGGGCCGCCGACAGCGGCACCCGCTGCGGGCGGGTGCGGCGGCGCAGCCGCGGCCCGGCGTCGCCGTTGCCGGAACCGGTGTCCAGCAGTGCGGCCAGGCCGGCGACGGTCGGGGTGGTGAAGACCGTGCGCACCTCCAGCCGGGTGCCGGTGGCGGCGGTGAGCCGGGCCACCAGCTGGGTGGCCAGCAGCGAGTTGCCGCCGACGTCGAAGAAGCTGTCGTCGGCGCCCACGGCCTCGGCGCCGAGCAGCTCCGACATCACCTGCGCCACGAGACGTTCGGCGTCGGTCTGCGGCTCCCGCGCCACCGCGACGGTCAGCTGCGGCTGCGGCAGCGCGGCCAGGTCCAGCTTGCCGACCGGGGTCAGCGGGATCCGCTCCAGCACCGTGACGCTGCTCGGAACCATATGTGCGGGAAGGTGTTTTGCGACGTGGCCGCGCACCTGCTCGACATCCAGCGCGGCCGCCTCGACCGGCTGCACGAAGGAGACGATCCGCGCCGCGCCGGCGATGCTGCGCACCTCGGTGTGCGCGAACCGGATCTCCGGATGCCCGGTCAGCACCCCGGAGATCTCGCCGAGCTCGATCCGGAAACCGCGCACCTTCACCTGATGGTCGCTGCGGCCCAGGTACACCAGTTCGCCCGCGGCGTTCCAGCGGACCACGTCACCGGTGCGGTACAGCCGCCCGCCCGCGGGACCGAACGGATCGGCCACGAACCGGGTCGAGCTCAGCGCCAACCGGCCGAGATAGCCGCGGGCCACGCCCTGTCCGCCGACGTACAGCTCACCGGGCACCCCGACCGGCACCGGCCGCAGCCGCTCGTCGAGCACCACCGCGCGGGCGCCGCGGACCAGGGTGCCGATGGTGACCGGGACGCCGGGGGTCAGCGGGCCGGCAATCGAGGCGGCGACCGTGGCCTCGGTCGGGCCGTAGCAGTTGAACATCGCGCGGTCCCGGGCCCAGCGCTGGACCAGTTCCGGGCCGATCGCCTCACCGCCGGCGGCGAGCGCGCGCAGCCGCGGCAGCGGCCAGCGGTCCGCGTCGATGGTGGCCAGCGCGGCCGGGGTGATGAAGGTGTGCGTGATGCCCTCGGCCTCGAGCAGCGCTGCCAGTTCGTCGCCGCCGTAGACATCCGTCGGGCAGATGACCATGGTCGCGCCGGCGCCGACGGCCAGCAGCAGATCCAGCACCGCGGCGTCGAAGCTCGGCGTGGAGAAGTGCAGGGTGCGCGACTCGCGTTCGATCCGCATCCGATCGCGCAGTTCGTCGGCGAAGTTGGACAGCCCGGCGTGGGTGACGGCGACGCCCTTGGGCTTTCCGGTGGATCCGGAGGTGTAGATGACGTACGCCAGATCCGTGGTCCGCACCGGCCGCACCCGCTCGGCGTCGCCGATCGCCCCGGCGCCACGGGCGTCGAGGTCCGCGATCAGCTCCGCGTCGTCGAGCAGCAGCCAGTCGGTGCCGGTACCGGCGGCCGCGGTCAGCCGCTCGGCGTCGGCGGTGACCGTCAGGCCGACCCGGCACTGCGCGTCGTCGAGCATGTGCCGCACCCGGTCGGCGGGATAGTTCGGGTCGACCGGCACGTACGCGGCGCCGGCCTTGGTGACCGCGAGCACCGACAGTACCGAGCGCAGCGACCGGGTCAGGCCGAGCGCGACCCGGTCCCCCGGGCCCACCCCGGCGGCGATCAGCTTGCGCGCCAACCGGTTCGAGTAGGCGTCGGCCTCGGCGTAGGTGGTGTCGGTCGCGCCGGAGCGGAACGCGACCCGATCCGCGTGCAGATGCGCGGTGGCGGTGAAATATCCGGCCAGCGTGCACGCCGGGGTCGGCACCGGCCCGTAGGCCGGGGTGAACCGGGCCCGTTCGAGATCGGTGCGGGCATCGATGTCGCACACCCGCGACCGCGGCGCGGCGGCCACCGCGGCAAGTACCAGCGCCAGCCGCTCGGCCAGGGTACGGACCGTGTCGGCCTCGAAAAGCTCTGCCGCGTAGACGAATTCGAAGGCCAGATCGGCGCCGCCGCCGCGACCGGCCGGCAGCACCCGCAACTCCAGATCGAATTTCGCCAGCGCGATGTCGAGTTCCTCGGCGCGCAACCGCAATCCGGGCAACTCCAGCGTCGGCGCCGGGCCGTCCTGCACGGTCAGCGCGACCTGCAACAGCGGCGCGCCCGGTCCACCGGAGCGGCCGTCGCGCGACAGCACCTCCACCACCCGCTCGAACGGCAGCTCGGCATGCGACATCGCGGCCAGTTCGCCGTCGCGATCGGCGTGCATCTGCTCGAGGAAGGTCCGGTCCGGATCCACCCGCGACCGCAACGCCAGGGTGTTGACGAACATGCCGACCAACTCGTCGAGGCGGCTGTCTCCACGCCCGGCGACCGGGGTGCCGACGACCACGTCGCGGCCGCCGGTGACCGCGCGCAACAGCACCGCCAGCGCCGAGCGCAGCACCATGAACACGCTGACGCCTTCGGCGCGGGCCAGCTCCCGCAGCCGCTGCTGGACGGTCGCGGGCACCGCGAACCGCACGGTCCCGGCGCGGTGGTTCTGCTCCATCGGCCGCGGCCGGTCGTAGGGCAGGGGCAGTTCCTCCGGCAGCGCCGCCAGCGTCTCGCGCCAGAAGCGCAGCTGCACCGCGGCCGGGCTGCCCGGATCGTCCTCGTCGCCGAGGCAATCCCGTTGCCACAGACTGAAATCCGCGTACTGCACCGGCAGCGGCGCCCACGCCGGGGACGCGCCGCCGCGGCGGGCGGCGTAGGCGGTGGCCAGATCCCGGGTCAGCGGCGCCAGCGACCAGCCGTCGGCGGCGATGTGGTGCAGCACCACACCCAGCACGTGCCGCTCCAAACCGATGCGCAGCAACCGGATTCGCAGTGGGATCTCCCGGGTCAGGTCGAATCCGCGCTGCGCCAGCGTGCGCAGCGCCAGCCGCGCGCCCTCCTCGTCGGCGGCGATCGGTTCCACCACCGGCATGCAGCGGCGGGTGTCGAGCACCAATTGGTAAGCGCCGGAACGATCCTCAGGGAACAGGGTGCGCAGCACCTCGTGCCGGTCGACCAGGTCGGTGAGCGCCGCCCGCAGCGCCGGCGCGTCCAGATCGCCGTCGATGCGGATCGCGAAAGCGATGTTGTAGGCACTGGATTCGGGCGCGTACCGGTTGAGGAACCAGACCCGCTGCTGCGGCAGCGACAGTGGGATCCGCGCCGGACGCGGGTTGCGCGCGGCCAGGGCCACCCGCTCGGCCCGCGGCGCCTCCGCCAGCCGGGCCGCCACACCGGCGATCGTCGGCGCGTCGAAGATCACCCGCACCGGCAGGTCGACACCGAATTCGTCGTACAGCGCGGCGGTCAGCCGGGTCGCCAGCAGCGAATTACCGCCGGCGTCGAAGAAACTGTCCTCCGCGCCGGGCACCGCGTGGCCGAGCACCGTGGCGAACACCGTCGCGACCCGCAGCTCCCATTCGGTCTCCGGCGCGCGGGTCGGGCCCGCCGCGGAGAACACCGGCGCGGGCAGATTCTTGCGGTCCACCTTGCCGGCCGGGGTGGTCGGCACCGAATCCAGCACCGTGACCGCCGCCGGGACCATGTAGCCCGGCAGCTGCTGCCGCGCGGCGGCCAGCAACTCCGCCGGATCCACCTCGGTGTCGGCGGTGACGTAGGCGGCCAGGCGGGGATGCCCGCCGTCGCCGGTGTGCACCACCGTCAGCGCGAACCGCACCCCGGGCTGTGCGCGCAGGACGTGGTCGATCTCGCGCAGCTCGATCCGGAAGCCGCGGATCTTCACCTGATCGTCGGCGCGGCCCACGAAGCGCAGCTGACCGGTCGTGGCGGCCACCACCACGTCGCCGGTGCGGTACATCCGCTCGCCGCGGCGGCCGTGCGGATTGGCCGGGAAACGTTGCCCGGTGAGTCCGGACCGGCCGAGATAGCCGCGCGCCAGGCCGGGCCCGGACAGGTACAGCTCCCCCGGCACCCCCGGTGGCACCGGCTGCAACCGGTCGTCGAGGACGAACAGCCGCATCCCGCGCACCGGCAGGCCGATCGGCACCGGCCGCCCGGCCACCATCGGGCCGGTGGCGGTGGCGGCCACGGTCGCCTCGGACGGGCCGTACATGTTGTGCATCCGCCGGCCGCCCGCGGTCCAGGTTGTCACCAGCTCCTCGGGGCAGGAGTCGCCGCCGACGATCACCGCCTCCAGCTCGTCGAGCCCGTCGACCGGCACGGTGGCCAGCGCGGCGGGGGTGACGAAGGCGTGCGTGACATGTTCCTCGCGCAGCAGCCGGGCCAGTTCGGCGCCGCCGTACAGGCCCGCCGGCGCCACCACGACGGTGGCCCCGGCCGCGAAACCGAGCAGCATCTCCAGCACCGACGCGTCGAACGACGGCGACGAGAAGTGCAGGGTGCGGGCCGAATCGGTCACCCCGAACAGGTGCATCTGCTCCTGCGCCAGCGAGGCGATACCGGCGTGGGTGATCACCACGGCCTTCGGGGTGCCGGTGGAACCGGAGGTGTAGATCAGATAGCCGGGATGCGCGACGCGCAGCGGATAGTTCCGCTCGGCGTCGGCGATCGGCGTGGTCGCGAACCGGTCCATCGCCGCGGTCAGCGCGGGCGAACCCAGCAGCAGCCAGTCGACGTACTGCTTGCGGTGCCGGCCGCGGCGCACCGGCCAGTCCGGCATGGCGGCATGGCACCGCGCGTCGGTGAGGCCCAGCATCGCACCGGAATCCGACAGCATGTGCGCGATCCGGTCGGCCGGATAGTCCGGATCGATCGGCACGTAGGCGGCGCCGGACTTGGCGACCGCCCAGATCGCGGTGATCGCGGCCGGTCCGCGCGGCAGCGCGATCGCGACCACGACCTCCGGGCCGGCGCCGTTCTCGATGAGCACCCGTGCCAGCCGGTTGGAGGTGTCGTCCAGGTCGCGATAGGTGGTGTCGTGGCCCAGGTAGCGCACGGCCACCGCGTCCGGCACCCGCTGCGCGGTCTCGGTGAACAGCCGCGCCAGCGTCAGCGCCGCCTCGGCGGGTGCGCCGATGATCGGCACCAGCTTGCCGATCTCGCGGGCGTCCAGCAGCGGCAGATCACCGACCGGGGTCTCCGGCGAGGTCACCGCCGCGGCCAGCAACCGGACGAACCGCTGCGCCAGCCCGGCCACCGTCGTCTCGTCGAGAACATCGGTGGCATAACCGAATTCGCAGGACAGCACGGTGTCGGCATCGGCGCCGGCCGGTTCGTGCACGGTCAGCTGCAGGTCGAACTTGGTGACACCCGCCGCCAGCGGCAGCACCCGCGCCGACACCCCGGGCAGCGCGATCTGCGGTTCCGGCGCCCGGTCGTAGGACAGCATCACCTGGAACAGCGGATGCCGGCCCGCGTCACGTACCGGATTGACCACCTCGACGAGCCGCTCGAACGGCACGTCGGCATTGGCGAAGGCGTCCAGGTCGATCTCCCGGACCCGGTCCAGCATCCGCGCGAAACCCGCGGCCGGTTCGACCCCGGTGCGCAGTACTAGCGTGTTGACGAACATGCCGACCAGCTCGTCCAGCGCCGGATCGGACCGGCCCGCGATCGGCGTGCCGATCACCACGTCGCCGGTGTGGCACATCCGGCCCAGCAGCGTCGCCAGCGCCGCGTGCAGCACCATGAACGTGCTGACGCCGCGCTCGGCGGCCAGCGCCGCCATCGCTCTGCGGGTGTCGGCGGGCACGGTGAACTCCACCCGCCCGGCGCCACCGTCGCGTTGCAGCGGCCGCGGCCGGTCCAGCGGCAGATCCAGCTGATCGGGCAGTTCCACCAGCGCCGTACGCCAGTAGGCCAGCTGCCGCGCGAGCGCGGAGCCGGAATCGGTCTCGTCGCCGAGCAGTTCCCGCTGCCACAGCGCGAAGTCGGCGTACTGCACCGGCAGCGGCGTCCATCCCGGCGCGGCGCCCTCGGCGCGGGCGGTGACCGCGACGGTCAGATCGCGCACCAGCGGCGCCACCGACCAGCCGTCACCGGCGATGTGATGCAGGACGACGAGGAATACGTGCCGGTCCGGGCCGGTCGCGTAGAGCGCCACCCGGATCGGCGCCTGGCTGCGCAGATCGAACCCGTATCCGGCGAATTCGGTGGCCAGCGCGGATACGTCGGCGTCGGTGGCGTCGATCGGATCGAGGGTGAGCGGGATCTCGCTCGCCGGATGGACCCGCTGCACCGGGCCCTGCGGGGTGTCGGGGAAGGTGGTGCGCAGGCTCTCGTGCCGCTCCAGCACGTCGACCAGCCCGGCGCGCAGCGCGGCCACGTCCAGCGGGCCGGTCAGCTCCACCGCCAGCGGCATGTTGTAGGCCGCGGCCTGATCGGCGAACCGGTTCAGGATCCACAGCCGCTGCTGGGCCAGCGACAGCGGAACCCGCTCCGGGCGCGCGGCGGCGACCAGCCGCGGCGAGGCGGTGTCCGGGTTCTGGGCCTCGAACCGCGCGGCCAGCGCTCGCACGGTCGGCGATTCGAACAGATCGCGAATGGTGAGTCCGGCCCCGAGGGCCGCGTTGACCCGGCCGACCGCGCGGGCCGCCGACAGCGAGTTGGCCCCCAGGTCGAAGAAGTTGTCGTCGATCCCCGGCGCCTCGATACCGAGTACGTCGGCGACGATGCCCGCCAGCCGGCGCTGTACCTCGGTCTCGGGCTGCGCGCCGACGGCCGGTTCGCGGCGGGCCACCGGCTCGGGCAGCGCGGCGCGATCCACCTTGCCGTTGGCGCTCAACGGTAGCTCGTCGAGCACGATCAGATGGGCGGGGACCATATAGCCGGGCAGGGTGCGGCGCAGCGCGGCCGTCAACTCCTCGACATCGGGCTCGGCGCCGGGTGCGGCGACCAGATATCCGGCCAGTTCCGCATCCTCGCCGCTGCCGCGGGCGACACAGACCGCGCGCGCGATCCGGGTGTCGGCCAGCAGTTCGGCCTCGATCTCGCCGAGTTCGATCCGCAGGCCGCGGATCTTCACCTGGAAATCGCTGCGGCCCAGGTATTCCAGCGCCGCGTCGCCACCGACGCGCCAGCGCACCAGATCGCCGGTGCGGTACAGCCGCGCACCGGGCCGGTACGGATCGGCGACGAACCGGTCGGCGGTCAGCCCCGGCCGGCCGAGATAGCCGCGCGCCAGCTGCACACCGGCCAGATACAGCTCGCCGACCACCCCCGGCGGGACCGGCCGCAGCCGCTCGTCCAGGACGTACACGCGAGTGTTCCAGATCGGCGCGCCGATCGGGACGCTGTCCGCGGTCGGCTCGCAGGCCCACGCGGTGACGTCGACGGCGGCCTCGGTGGGGCCGTACAGGTTGTGCAGTTCCGGCGCCGAATCCCCCAGCGCCGCATGGAAATCGCGCACCGTCGCGGCCGGCAGCGCCTCACCGCTGCAGAACACCCGGCGCAGGCCGGCGCAGCCGCTGACATCGGTGTCGGTGACGAACACCGACAGCATCGAGGGCACGAAATGTGCTGTGGTGACGCCCTTCTCGGCGATCACGCGGGCCAGATAACCGGGATCGCGGTGCCCGTCGGGCACCGCGACCACCAGTTTGGCCCCGATCTGCAAGGGCCAGAAGAACTCCCAGACCGAGACGTCGAAGGTGGCCGGCGTCTTCTGCAGGACCACATCCGTCCCGTCGAGCGGATACGCGTGCTGCATCCAGCGCAGCCGGTTCACGATCGCGGCGTGGCCGACACCCACACCCTTCGGCCGTCCGGTGGAGCCGGAGGTGAAGATGACGTACGCCAGATGATCCGGGCGCAGCGGGCCGCGCCGGTCCGCATCGGTGATCGGCGAACCGTCACCGGCGGACGGGTCCAGGGTGTCCACGTCCAGGCGCGCGGTACCGGACGGCAGTTCCAGCTCGTCGCGGGTGGCGGTCAGCACGCACACCGGCCGCGCCTGCGCCAGGATGTTGCCGATCCGCTCGGCCGGATGGTCCGGATCCAGCGGCAGATACGCCGCCCCGGCCGCGACGATCGCGTACATGCCGACCACCAGGTCGACGCTGCGCCGCATCGCCAGGCCCACCACCGTGTCCGGGCCGGCGCCGCGGGCGATCAGATCCCGGGCCAGCCGGTTGGCGCGCGCGTCCAGTTCGGCGTAGGTCAGGGTCTCGTCCTCGAATTCGAGTGCCACCGCGTCCGGCGCGGCCGCCACCCGCTCGGCGAACAGTCCGGCCAGGGTGCCGCCGGAATGGGCCGCGTCGGTCGAATTCCGTTCCCGCAGAACCTGTTCGCGCTCGACGGCGGTGATCACCGGTACCGCCGCCACCGGGGTGTCGGGGGTGGTGGCCAGCAGTCGCGGCACGAAGTCCAGGAAACGCGCGTGGTGCGCGGCGAGGTCCGCGTCGCCGTACAGCTGCGGATTGGCCTCGAAGTCCAGATGGATGCCCTCGCCGGTGCCGTTGTACAGGTTCACCGACAGGTCCTCGACCGGACCGGTGGACAGCACCCGCAGCGCACCCGGCAGCTCGCCGAAGCGCAACTCCCGATGGAACAGCATGATGTTGACCATCGGCCCGAAGAAGCCGCGGGTGTCCCGGGAGTAACCGCAGTCGCGGCGGATGTCGTCGTGCCGGTACCGCTGATGCTGCAACGCCCCGGTGATCTGCTCCTCGACCGCCGCGACCACCGCGCCGACGGTGGTCGACGGATCGCAGCGGATCCGGATCGGCACCACATTCGACACCACACCCGCGGAACGGCGCAGCGACTTCGAGGTGCGGGCCGAAACCGGCAGGCTGAGCACCACATCCGGATTGCCGGTGACCGCGTGCACGTAGCAGGCCAGCGCCGCCACGAACAGCGCCGCGCTCTTCTGTACCTGGAAGGTGGCCGCGGCCTGCAGTAACTGGGCCTGCACGGCCTCCTCGACCAGACCGGCCGCGATGCGGCGGTCACCGGTCGGCGCCGCGGACGCCACCGGCGACAGCGACAGGCTCACGGGCGCACCCACACCGGTGAGCTGCCCCGTCCAGTACTCGCGGTCCGCGCCGAACTGATCCGAATCCCGGTATTCGGCCTCGCCGGCGTAGATCTCGGCCAGGCCGTCGGCGCGGGAGACCGACGGTTCGGCCCGGTCCTCCAGCGCGGTGTAGATCTCGGCGGTGCGGTTGGTCGCGTTCATCGCGCCGTAGCCGTCGATCACGATGTGATGGGCGCGCGAGTACCAGATGTAGTCCAGATCGCCGACCCGCAGCACCGCGTGGAAGATCAGCGGATCACGTTCCAGATCCATCGGGGCGCCGGCGTGCGCGGTCATCCAGCTGCGGGCCGCCGCTCGCGGATCGGCCTCGTGCCGCAGATCCAGCCGAGCCCATCCCGACCGCCGCGCCGGATCGATCAGCTGATGCGGAGCGCCATCGATCTCCACCAATCGCACCTGATTGACCTGAGCCTCCGCGCCGAAGCGTTCGACGGCGTACAACAGACGACCGACGTCCAGATCACCGTGGATCTCCACGTACTGGGCGATCGTCAAGGGCACCTCGGGATGGATGCGCTGCGCGTACCAGAGGGCCGTCTGGGCAGGTGACAGGGCGAAGGGTTGTGCCGAAAGTTCGCTCGAAGAGCATTGGTCGACGTGGTCGGTGGCCAATGAGCTCATCCATCACTCCGTTCTGCCGCTGTTGACGCACAATCCCCGAGCTGGTGAATCGGACAACGCCGTGCACGCGCACGCGCAAACCACGGGACGTCGATCCACGCCCTATGATTCGGAGCCTCGAGTCGGCCGGATCGGTAGTGATCTCGAGTCTTTTCACCTCGAACGCCATTGGCGGCGAGTGCATTTAGACGGCTATCTCAGTGCAACACGGCTTTTGGTCGGCTATAAGAGCTGATCGAGCGGTAACGCCAAGAGACAGAAGCGGAAACGCGAACCAGGCGAGAACCCCCCGCTACACGCTGGCGAACAGTACAGTACCCCATCGGTCATTGCACGCAAATACGCTTTGCCGGACCGCATCGCGCGCAAGGGGTATCGCGGATCATCAGCGGGGCCGGTCGTCACGGCGCGTCGCGTCGCGCGAAGAGGGATCGTCACAATTCGGCGACGCCCTGCGACCTGGGGTTATGTTCGCCGTCGAATAACTGTGGCACCGGCGATGATCACGGCGAACGCCGAGACCGCCCATTCCGGCCACGAACCGGCCCGGGTGGCGAGGGTGGTCGTACCGCGCAGGGGGATCCGCGCTTCCAGCGCCGCGGGAACCAGCTTCGGGGTCTGCTGCCGCACCACGCCGTCGGCGGTGATGATCGCGCTCACCCCCGTGGTGGCCGATACGACCACCGCGCGACCGTGTTCCACGGCGCGGATCCGCGACATCGCCAGCTGCTGATAGGTCATATCACTGTCACCGAAGGTGGCGTTGTTGGTCGGCACGGTCAGCACCTGCGCACCTGCGTGCACGGCCTGCTCGAAGGCCCGGTCGAAGGCCACCTCGTAGCAGGTCGCCACCCCGATCGCGACCGGCGCGCCACCACCGGCCGGGCGGACGTGCACCACCCCGTCACCGTGGCCCGGCACGAAATACCCGGCCCGGTCGGCGTACTGCGAGAAGTGCCGGAAGAAGCCGCGCAGCGGCAGATACTCGCCGAACGGCTGGATGATCTTCTTGTCGTGCCGCTCGCCGGGCCCGCCGGCGCCGTCCCACACGATCACCGAGTTGCTGGTGGTGTCGTCGGAGTTCACCAGGACCGCGCCGACCAGGATCGGCGCGTGGATCCGCTGGGACGCCTCGGTGATCTCCGCGTACGCGTCGGCATTGCGCAACGGGTCGATATCGGACGAATTCTCCGGCCAGATCACGACATCCGGTGCGGGCGCGCGCCCGGCGGCCACCTCGTCGGTCAGTTCCTCGGTGCGGCGCACGTGATTGTCGAGGACGGCCCGGCGCTGTGCGTTGAAATCCAGCCCCAGCCGCGGCACGCTGCCCTGGATCGCGGCGACCGTGATCGTCCGGTCACCGGCGTCCGGGGCGGGCAGCGTGGTCGCGAGGATCACTCCGGCGACCGGAACGACAACCACGACCGCCGCGGCGACACCGATCCCGAGGCGCCACCGGGGCTTTCGCCGATCCGCCGCGAACGCGTCCGCGATCCGCAACGCCAGCGCGGCCAGCGCCGTACCGGTCAGCGCCACCGCGAAACTCACCCCCGGCGCCCCGGCCAGTTGCGCCAGCGGCAGATACCAGCCGTCGCCCTGGCCGAAAGCCAAACGCCCCCAAGGGAATCCGCCGAACGGGAATACCGACCGCAACCATTCGGCCAGCGTCCACATCATCGCCGCCCACAGCGGCCAGCCCGGTATCGCGCCGATCAACCGCACCAGCAGCCCGAACACCCCGAGGTACACCGCGCACGCCGCCGACAACGCCAGCCACGGCACCGGCCCCACATAGATACCCGTCCACGGCAGCAGCGGCAGGAAGAACGCCAGCCCCGCGACGAAACCGTATCCGAACCCCCCGCGCAACCGGCCGGGCCCGCGGACCGCCACGGTCAGCAGCGCCACCCCCACCGGCGCCAGATACCAGCACGTCCGGGGCGGGAAGCTCACATAGATCAGCAGCCCCGCGACGACCGCCGCCGCGAGCCGCCACCACACCGGATGCCGCCGCACCCGGGCCGGCAGCCCCGAGTCCCCCTGGACCTCGGCCGGATCCGCGGTGGCCCGCTGCTGCGTCACGACACTCCCTCGTACATCCCGCGCCCGCCCGCACCCGGTACGAGTCCCGGCGACCGGCACCACATCCGGCTGACCATCGGCTCGATGCTACCGAGGCCGCCGGTAATGCCCGAACCTGCGTCCGCCACATTTCACCGGCGCTTCACCTCGGGACTCCGGGCCGATGCCCGCGACGTCCGGCGCGGCTGTCGTGCGGCGGGGACGCGCCGATCGCCCGGTCCGCCGGGTTCAGGCTTCGAAGATCGTCACGCCGCGGTGGACGGTGCGCAGGCAGCGCGGCAGGGGGGTGTCCGCGTCCAGGCGCGGCAGGCCGGGGACGCGGGAGCGTGGATCGGTGGACCAGCGCTGAACGGAATCGGAGGCGGCGGCGACCACCAGATCACCGGCCTCCCACAGCGCGTACGAGGCGGGAGCGCCCGGGACCAGGGTGCCGGCGATGCCGTCGCGGACCCCACCGGCCCGCCACGCGCCGCGGGTGGCGGCGGCGAAGGCCGCACGCGGGGACAGCTGGTGTCCCGGAGTGCGGTGCAGGACCGCGGCACGGATCGCCGTCCACGGATCCAGCGGGGTCACCGGCGCGTCCGAGCCGATCGTCAGCGCGACACCCGCGGCGGCGAGCGCCGCGAACGGATTCAGCGCGGCGGCGCGCCCGGCGCCGAGGCGGTCGGCGTACATCCCGCCGGGACCGCCCCAGGCGGCGTCGAATCCGGGTTGCACGCTGGCGATCACCCCGCACGCGGCGAGTTTCGCGATCTGCTCGGCGTCCAGCAGTTCGGCGTGCTCCACCCGGTGACCGCGACCGGCCACCGCGGGCGCGCCCAGCTCGGCGACGACCCGCTCGAAGCCGTCCACCACCGCGTCCATCGCCGCATCGCCGATCGCGTGGAATCCGGCCTGGACCCCGGCCTCGGTGCAGGCGCGCACATGGGCGGCGACCGCGTCGGCGTCGAGATAACGGGTGCCGTGGGTGTCGCAGTCGGTGTAGGGCGCGCGCAGCCAGGCGGTGTGCGAACCGAGCGAGCCGTCCACGAACAGATCACCCGCCAGCCCGTGCACACCCAGCTCCCGCACCAGTTCCCGGGCCCGGTCGGCGCTGCGGACCGCCTCACCCCAGTAGGCCCGCACCTCGACACCGTGGTCGAAACCGAGCAGTTCGGTCACGTCGGCGCGACCGCTGATCTCCGGGCCCGCGCATTCGTGCACGGCCACGACGCCGTGCGCGGCCGCGTGATCCAGGGCGACGCTGCGGGCACGGTCGCGGTCGGCGCGGTCCAGGCTGCCGAGCGCCGCGGCGCGGACCAGGTGATGGGCCGCCGCGCGCACCGGTTCCCCGGGGGCGAATCCGGCCGCCGCCGTCACCGCGGGCACCGAATCCAGCAGGGCCGAGGAGGTGACGGCGGAATGCGCGTCCACCCGCGCGAGATACACGGCCCGGCCCGGCCCCGCGGCCGCGTCGATCTCGGCCACCGTCGGGGGGCGGCGTTCCGGCCAGCGGGTCTCGTCCCAGCCGTCGCCGAGGATCGTGCCCGGACGCGCCGCCGCGTGGTCGCGGACCAGCTCGAGGCAGTGGGCCAGCGAGGTGGCCCGCGACAGATCCAGTCCGGTCAGCTGCAGGCCCAGCGCGGTGACGTGCACATGGGGATCGACGAAGGCCGGCGCCACGAACGCGCCCTCGACATCGAGGATCTCGGCGTCGGGGTACAGCGCCCGGCCCGGCCGCTCGGCCCCGAGCCAGACCACGATCCCGTCGGTGACCGCCATGGTCGTCGCGTCCGGGGAGCTGGAACTGTGGATGCGGCCGCCGACCAGCAACTGGGTACTCACGGACGTCCATCCTGCCCCACCGGCCCGGCCCGGCCGCCGGGGACCTCGAGTCAGTGGTCGCCGAGCATGGGGCGCGCGCCGCCCTGGCCGTCGTCGTAGTACTCCCGCACGACCACGCCGTCGACGACCTCACCGCTCGGCTCGACCACGGTGCCGCGGTAGCCGGTGGTCATCACCAGCCGGTCGATGCGGCGAGTCGCGAAGGCCGAGACCAGCGGCCGGAACAGCACCCGGGTCGGGAGCAGCAGCAACAGTCCGGCCACCGAGGTGAGCAGGCCGGGCACGAACATCAGCACCGCGCCGAGCGCCATCAGCGCGCCGTCGGCGACGGCGGTGCCGGGCGTGATCTCCCCGCGGCGGGCCCGGCGGAATCCGTCCAGGACCCGGCGGCCCTGCGACCGGACCAGGATCATGCCGAGCGCGGACCCGGCGATCAGCAACAGAATGGTCGGGACCACACCGAGAAAGTGGCCGACGACGACGAGCGCGGCGATCTCCGCGACCAGGTAGAGGGCGAACAACACGGCGGGCATGACGATCCTTTCGACGATCCACTCCGTTCAACGCGCGAGCGGCCCGTTTTTCTCCCGGGATCCGGATTCGCGCCGGAATCCGCCGGATCGGGACGAGTGTCCTCGATCACCCGGTCGGCGGCCGATTTGCCCGAGTCATCCCATGTCTGGTTGTCTCGCTCGGTGAGTGTCGCAGACTGGGCCGCGCTGCTGGCGGCGGCCGCCGCCGCGGGCTGGGTCGACGCGGTGGTCGGCGGGGGCGGGCTGATCATCCTGCCGACGCTGCTGCTGGTCGCGCCGAGCCTCGCACCGCAGACCGCGTTGGGGACGAACAAGGTCGCGGCGCTGTCCGGCACCACCGCCGCGACCCTCACCTTCGCCCGCCGAGTCCCGCTGCGGCTGCCGCTGCTGATCCCGGCGGCGGTGCTGGCCGCGGTGGCCGCGGCGCTCGGTTCGGCGGCGGTCGGCCTGATCGACCGGCGCTACTTCATCCCGATCGTGATGGCGGTGCTGATCGCGGTCGCGATCTTCGTCACCGCGCGGCCGTCGATCGGCCGCGTCGCCGACGGTGAGCCGCCGACGCGACGCCGGGTGATCCTGGTCGTCGGCCTGGCCGCCGGGCTCATCGGCTGTTACGACGGGCTGCTCGGCCCGGGAACCGGCACCTTCCTCATCATCACGTTCGCCACGCTGCTGGGCACGGAGTTCGTGCGGGCCGCGGCGATGGCGAAGGTGATCAACTGCGGATCCAACCTCGGTGCGCTGCTGTACCTGGCCGCGACCGGCCACGTGCTGTGGGGTCTCGGCCTGGCCATGGGGGTGGCCAACATCGCCGGGGCGGTGGTCGGCTCCCGGATGGCGCTGGCGCGCGGCGCCGAATTCGTGCGGGTGGTGCTGCTGGTCGTGGTGACCGGCATGGTGCTGCGGCTGGGCTGGCAGCAGTTCCTCTGAAATCCGTGCGTCAGCAGGCCGCTTCGGCCATCAGCAGCTGCGGCCGGCCGTGCGCGGACAGCCAGGGCGCCAGCACCCGCGAGGTGGTCTCGCGGATCCTCAGGTGCAGGCGCTCACCGTCGTCGATGCCCTGCCGACCGGCGAACAGCACGGTCAGCGCGCCGGATACGGCCCCGACGACCGCGCCGACCAGGGCCGCGGCACTGACCTCGTCGAGTTCGTCGGGGAACGCCGCGCGCAGTTGCCGGGCGATCTCCTGCTGCGCGGCCAGCTGCGCGTGCGCGGCGCGGCCGCTGACCGCGGGCACCGTGCGCGACACCTGTGCGCGCAACACCGCGATCCGGGCGGCCAGATCGTCGCCGAGATGTTCGCCCGGATTGTCGCCGGCCGCCCGCAGCGCGCGCAGCAGCACCTCCACCGGACGCTCCTCGGGCCGGCGGGTGGCGATGGCGCGCACCGCGGATTCGACCCGTTCGTCCGGCTCGGGGAAGAGTAGTTCCTCTTTGCTCTCGAAGTAGTTGAAGAAGGTGCGGGTTCCCACCTCGGCGGCCGCGGCGATGTCGGCGACGGTCGTGGCCTCGTAGCCGCGAGTCTCGAACAGCTCGACGGCGGCCTCGAGGAGGGAGCGGCGGGTACGTTCCCGCTTACGGTCTCGGAGAGCGGATGGCGGCACGCGGCGACACAGTACGGCATTCACCTCGAACCACGCGGTAGGCAGCGTGTCGTCGCGCGTATTTCCGGCGGTGCCACAGCGCATTTCGTGCGTCTTTGCAGTCGATGCAGAGTCGCACGGCGTGTCGCGGATGAACCGGGTGCGGGAACCACCGCGGTGTTGTCGTGGCAGCCGGCGAGCAATTAGCGTAGTCGCCGTGAGCAACGCATCCAGGGTCGTGGACGAGCAGTTCCGCGCGCTGCCGCTGGCCGCCTGTGCCGACGCCGCGCTCAGCGCCGCACGCGCCGCCGGCGCCCAGCATGCCGATCTGCGCGTGCATCGGCTGGTGAGTCAGTCCATCCGGCTGCGCGACGGCCGGGTCGAGGCCGTCGACAATTCCACCGACGTCGGTTTCGCCGTCCGCGTCATCGTCGACGGCACGTGGGGTTTCGCCTCCCACGCCGACCTGAACCCGGCCACCGCCGCCGAGGTCGCCCGCACCGCGGTCACCGTCGCCACCACCCTGCGCGCGCTCAATCGCGAACAGGTCGCGCTGGCGCCGGAGCCGGTCTACGCGGGCGCCGAATGGGTGTCGCCGTATCTGGTCGACCCCTTCGACGTGCCCACCCCGGAGAAGGTCGCGCTGCTGCAGGACTATTCGGAGCGCCTCACCGCCGCCGACGGGGTCGACCACGTCACCGCCTCGGTGCTGCAGGTCAAGGAGCAGACCTTCTACGCCGACACCGCGGGCTCGCGCATCACCCAGCAGCGCGTCCGGCTGCATCCGGTGCTCGAGGCGATCACCGTCGACCCGTCCGCGGGTGCGTTCGAGACGATGCGCACGCTGGCCGCGCCGGCGGGCCGCGGCTGGGAGTACGTCACCGGCGCCGACGGGGTGTGGGACTGGAACACCGAACTGGCCCGCATCCCGGAGTGGCTGGCCGAGAAGGTGAAGGCCCCCACGGTCACCGCCGGTCCTGCCGATCTGGTGATCGACCCGACCAACCTCTGGCTCACCATCCACGAATCCGTCGGCCACGCCACCGAATACGACCGCGCCATCGGCTACGAGGCCGCCTACGCCGGTACCTCCTTCGCCACCCCCGACCAGCTCGGCACCCTCCGCTACGGCACGCCCGTCATGCACGTCACCGGCGACCGCACCCAGGAATACGGCCTGGCGACGGTCGGTTACGACGACGAGGGCGTGGCCGGGCAGCGCTGGGATCTGGTGCGCGACGGCGTCCTGGTCGGCTACCAGCTGGACCGGGTCTTCGCGCCGCGGCTGGGCCTGGAGCGCTCCAACGGCTGCTCCTACGCCGATTCGGCCCACCACGTACCCATCCAGCGCATGGCCAACGTATCGCTGCAGGCCGATCCCGAACGCGACACCAGCACCGCGGATCTCATCTCACGGGTCGAGGACGGCATCTACATCGTCGGCGACAAGTCCTGGTCGATCGATATGCAGCGGTACAACTTCCAGTTCACCGGGCAGCGGTTCTTCCGGATCCGCAACGGGCAGTTGGCCGGTCAGCTCCGCGACGTCGCCTACCAGGCCACCACCACCGATTTCTGGGGTGCGATGGAAGCCGTCGGCGGCCCGTCCACCTGGGTGCTCGGCGGCGCGTTCAACTGCGGTAAGGCCCAGCCCGGGCAGGTCGCGGCGGTCAGTCACGGCTGTCCGTCGGTGCTGGTGCGCGGGGTCAACATCCTCAACACGAAGTCGGAGGCGGCGCAGTGAGCGTGGTACACGGCGGCGAGGTCGTCGAGCGGGCCCTGGCGGCCGCGGGGGCCGACGAGACCATCGTGATCGTCACCGACGCCGCGGAGGCGTCGCTGCGCTGGGCCGGCAATTCGATGACCACCAACGGCTCCTCGGTGTCGCGCAGCTGGGCGGTGGTGTCCATCGTGCGCGAGGGCGACGGCACCGCGCGCGTCGGCAGCGTCACCTCCACCAGTGTCGACGAGGCCGATATCGCGCCGGTGGTCCGGGCCGCCGAGGAGGCGGCGCGCACCGCCGCCCCGGCCCGCGACGCGATGCCCCTGATCGACGGCGAAGACGCCGCCGCCCACGGTGATCCGGACTGGGCCGCCGCCGTCCCGGTCACCGATGTCGGGGTGTTCGCCGGTATCACCGGCGATCTCGCCGCCGGCTTCGACCGCGCCGACCGCCTGTACGGCTTCGCCCACCACCAGTTGCACACCGTGTGGCTGGGCACCTCCACCGGCATCCGGCGCCGCTGGACCCAGCCCACCGGCTCGATCGAGATCAACGGCAAGCGCGGCGACCGGGATCCGGCCAGCGCGTGGACCGGGGTGAGCACCACCGACTTCACCGATGTCGACGTGGCCGACCTGCTCAGCGATCTGGGCCGCCGCCTCGACTGGTTCGGCCGCCGCGTCGAACTGCCCGCCGGCCGCTACGAAACCCTGCTGCCCCCGTCGGCGGTCGCCGACCTCATGATCTACCTGTACTGGACCATGGAGGGTCGCGGCGCCCACGAGGGCCACACCGCCTTCTCCCGCGCCGGGGGCACCCGCATCGGCGAACGCCTCACCGACCTCCCGCTCACCCTGTACTCCGATCCCCGGGCACTGGGCCTGGAATACCAGCCGTTCGTGGCCACCTCGTCCTCCTCGGAGGCCCTGTCCGTCTTCGACAACGGCCTGCCCGCCCGCCGGGTGGACTGGATCCGCGACGGCAGCGTGGAGAATCTCGTCTATCCGCGCGCCATCGCCGCCGAATTCGACGCGCCCGTCACGGTTCCCGTCCCGAACCTGCTGCTCACCGGCGGCGCCGACACCGGCCTGGCGGAGATGATCGCGCGCACCGAACGCGGCCTGCTGCTCACCTGCCTCTGGTACATCCGCGAGGTCGACCCCGCCACCCTGCTGCTGACCGGCCTCACCCGCGACGGTGTCTACCTGGTCGAGGACGGCGAGGTCACGGCCGCGGTCAACAACTTCCGCTTCAACGACAGCCCGCTGGACCTGCTGCGCCGGGTCACCGAGGCCGGCGCCACCGAAACCACCCTCCCCCGCGAATGGAAGGACTGGTTCACCCGCACCGCCATGCCCGCACTGCGCATCCCCGACTTCCACATGTCCTCGGTCAGCCAGGCCACCTGACCCGCGGGAGAACCATGGGCTACTCGACCCGGTTCGAGGGCTCGGTGTCCGTCACGCCGCCCCTCAACCGGCACGAACGCACATACCTGCGAAAGTTCGCCGGTACCCGGCGGACCGACCGCACCAGAGGCCCCTACTTCGTCGGCGGCAGCAATATCCACGGCCGCGGCGACGACTCCGATGTCCTCGACCAGGATCGCCCGCCCGCCGGCCAGCCCAGCCTCTGGTGCGGCTGGATCCCGGCCCGGGACGGATCCGCCCTCGCATGGGACGGCATCGAAAAGTTCCACGACGCCGACGTCTGGATGCGGTACCTCATCGACCACTTCCTCCGCCCCGGCGCACACGCACAGGGCCGGAACGGATTCGGCCGCTTCACCTTCGATCACGTCATCGACGGCACCATCCATGCCCAGGGCGAGGATCCGGACGACATCTGGGACCTGATCGTCACGAACAACGCGGTCCGGGTGACGTACGCCGAGACCTGATGTCCCGCAACGTAACCCGGGCCGACGCGCTGGATGCGATGATCGCCGCCCAGCGTGACGATCAGTTCGCGCGAGGACGCAGCCGCAGCACCACCACACCCCGGTCGAGGGCGCGGCGGAGGTCGGCCCGGTTGACCTCACCGTCCGGTTCCAGGGCGATCTGGACGAAGCGGCCGTGGGTGGCGTTCTTTACGAGGATCACCTTGTACAGGTCGGCGGCCTGCTCCTCCTCGGACACGATGTCCCAGTCGGCCGCGACGGTACGGCCGCGCAGCGTGACCTCCACCGGCGCGCCGGGCCGGAGGTTGCGCCGCCAGGCGGCGGAGGTGCCGACGAGCAGCGCGCCGTCGTGTTCGGCATAGGCCACCGGGACGGGGATCCGGCGGCCGGTCTTGCGGCCGATCACGGTGACCACCAACAACTTTCCACTGATCGGCCGGTGCAGCGGCGAGCGCAGCACGGCCCGCATCACGGTATCGACCGTGCGCTGGGTGCGGGATGCCCGCGCGGGGCGGGCGGGAGCGGGGCTGGACATGACGAGCACCTCCGGATCACCGAATTACTGAGTTGATACTCAGAAAATACGTCGGGATCCGGCGCGGTGCAACAATCGGAGTTCACGACGGATATCGGAGCAGGTGGGAGGTGTGGTGACGGCGGATCCGGGCAAGCGCGCCCGCGGGCGTCCGCGCACGGGGGTGCGCGAGGCGGTCATCGCGGGTGCGCAGGAGGTGCTCACCCGATCGGGGGTCGCGCGGCTGTCGACGAAGGAGGTCGCCGCGCGGGCGGGCGTCGCCGAATCCAGCATCTTCTACCACTTCGGCGATCGAATGGGGTTGCTGCAGGCGGTGATCCGGCATCATCTGCAACCGCTGAAGGACATCGTCGCCGACAGCGACCGGCCCGGCGACCCCGACCTGCGCGAGGATGTGCGCACCCTGCTCGAGGCCTTCGAGGAGTTCTTCCACGCCGCCCTGCCCGTCATCGCCGCCATCGGGGCCGACGCCGACCTGCGCGCGATCTATCAGCAGCGCAGCCAGGACCTGGACCTCGGCCCGCACCGCGCGATCGAGGTGGTGATCGCGCGGCTGTCCCGGCACGCCCCGCCGGACGCCGACCTGCGCCCCTTCGCCCTGCTGCTGGTCGGCGCCGCCCATCAGCGCGCGCTGCAACGTCAGCTCAGCCCGCCCAGCACCCGGGCCGACCTGCCCTCGCCCGCCGTCCTCGCCGCGACCCTGTTACCGGCCTTCCCGTGAGGCCCGCTGCGCTGTCGGCGAACGAGACTGCCGCACCGGCGTTCCGGGCGCATCCTGGGAGCAACACTGTAATCAGGTAATCCAGGTGGTGGTCAGGTGACCGAGCGGATCGAATACCCGGGCAGACAGGCCGATTCGCGCGACGAGACGGCGTTGGACGCGTACTCGCGGACCGTGATCTCGGTCGCGCGCGCCGTCACGCCCCACGTCGCGAGCGTGCAGACCTCCCGCGGCGGCGGGTCGGCGGTCGTCTTCACCGGCGACGGCTTCCTGCTCACCAACGCGCACGTGGTGGGCTCGGCACGGACCGGGACGGCGGTGTTTGCCGACGGCACCGAATCGCCGTTCGACACGATCGGCACGGATCCGTTGTCGGATCTGGCGGTGCTGCGGGCCCGGGGCGGCGCGCCGGCCGCGGTGACGCTCGGGGATGCCGACGCGCTGGTGGTGGGACAGTTGGTGGTCGCGGTCGGCAGCCCGCTCGGACTGGCCGGGTCGGTCACCGCCGGGGTGGTCAGCGCGCTGGGCCGCTCGGTACCGGTCGGCAGCCGGCGGACCGCGCGGGTCATCGAGGATGTGATCCAGACGGACGCGGCGCTGAATCCGGGCAATTCCGGTGGCGCACTGGCCGATTCGGCGGGCCGGGTGGTCGGCGTGAACACCGCGGTCGCGGGAATCGGCCTGGGCCTGGCCATTCCGATCAACTCCACCACCCGCCGCATCGTCAGCACCCTGCTGTCCGAGGGACGGGTCCGGCGGGCCTATCTGGGGCTGGTCGGCGTGCCCGCGCCGCTGCCCGACGCGGTGGCCGAGCGCACCGGGCAGCGGGCCGCGCTGCGCGTGATGGAGGTGGTCGCGGGCGGCCCGGCCGACCGGGCCGGATTACGGCGCGGCGATCTGGTACTCAGCGTGGATCGCTCGGAAATCCATGACGCGCAAGGGATTCAGCGGCATCTGTTCGCCGGCGCGATCGGCCGGCCGCTGCCGGTGACCGTCCTGCGCAACGGCGCGATGGTCGACGTGATCGCGGTGCCGATCGAGCTGAGCGCGGACTGACCGCGGCCTCAAGCGGATTCGGCGAGGGTGCCCGCCTGCCAGACGTCGGCCAGGTCCTGTAACGGCACCCCCAGCGCCCGGCTCAAACCGACGACGGTACCGAAGGCGGGACTGGGCAGGCGGCCGGTCTCGATCTTGCGCAGCGTCTCCGGGGAGATGCCCGCGGCGGTCGCGACGGCCGCGAGGTCACGGTCGGCGCGCAGTGCGCGCAGCTGCGCACCCAACCGGCGACCGGCCTCGACCTGCGCGGGGGTGAGCGGGACTCGCACCATGGCCGCCAGCATACGAGTGGTATTTGAATACCGCAATCACTATGGTGGTATTTAAATACCGAAGGTGGAGGTGTGCAGTGGTGGAGTTGAAGACGCCCGCGGAGATCGAGCGGATGCGGGTGACCGGGCAGTTCGTCGCCGATGTCCTGGCCGATCTGCGCGAGCGCGCCCGGGTGGGAGTGAACCTGCTGGAACTGGAACAGCATGTGCGCCGGCGCATCGCGGACCGGGGCGCGACCTCCTGCTACTGGGACTACGCCCCCTCCTTCGGCAGCGGCCCGTTCCGCAACACCGTCTGCCTCTCGGTGAACGACGCGGTCCTGCACGGCCTACCGTTCGACTATCCCCTGTGCGACGGCGACGTCCTGACGATGGACCTGGCGGTCTCGATCGACGGCTGGGTGGCCGACGCCGCCAGCACGGTGATCGTCGGCACCGCCGACGCGGAGGATCTGCGCCTGGTCCGGGCCACCGAGGAGGCGCTCGCGGCGGCGGTCGCGGCCGCGCGGCCCGGCGCCCGCATCGGTGATCTCTCCGCCGCCATCGCCGCCGTCGCCCACGCCCACGGCTATCCGGTGAACACCCAGTTCGGCGGGCACGGCCTGGGCCGGACCATGCACGAGGATCCGCACATCCCCAACGCCGGCCGCCCCGGCCGCGGTTTCCCGTTGCGCCCGGGCCTCACCATCGCCATCGAACCCTGGTTCGCCCGCACCACCGACCGCATCGTCACCGATCCCGACGGCTGGACGATCCGCTCCGCCGACGGCTCCCGCACCGCGCACAGCGAGCACACCGTCGCGATCACCGAGGACGGCCCGCGCATCCTCACCCTCGCCGCCTGAATCGGCCCCGCGGCCCGGCGCCGGGTTAGGCTGCCGGGGTGGACAATCCCTTCGGCGTCGCCGGTACTGCGAAATACGTTCTGCTGACCACCTTCCGCAAGGACGGCACCCCGGTCGGCTCGGCGCTCTGGGCCGCGCTCGACGACGGCAAATTGTATTTCTGGACGGTCGCCGACAGCTGGAAGGTGAAGCGGATCCGGCGCAATGCGGAGGTCACGGTGCAGGCCTGCAGCGCCTCCGGCACCCCGCAGGGCGACGAGGTGGTCCGGGCCACCGCCCGCATCCTCGACGACGCGGGCAGTGATCGCGTCCGCACCCTGATCAAGAAGCGCTACTCGCTGCCGGGCTGGGTGATCGTGACCGGCAGCGTGCTGCGCCGCGGCCGCCGCGGCTCGGTCGGCCTGGAGGTCACCGCGAGCCCGGCCGCCTGACGGACCGTCCGGCCGCCGCACCCGGCGGCCGGATCCGGCGGGCTATTCCAACTCGCCCTCGGTCTCCAGGTAGATCTGCCGCAACTGCTCCAGGGTCTGCGCCTGCGGATGCTCCCACAGCCCGCGTTCGGCGGCCTCCAGCAGCCGTTCGGTGATGCCGTGCAGTGCCCACGGATTCGACTGTGCCATGAACTTGCGGTTGGTCTCGTCGAAAACGTAACTCTCGGAAAGCTTCTCGTACATCCAGTCCGCGACCACGTTGGTGGTGGCGTCGTAACCGAAGAGGTAGTCGACGGTCGCCGCCATCTCGAACGCGCCCTTGTACCCGTGCCGGCGCATCGCCTCCAGCCAGCGCGGATTCACCACCCGGGCCCGGAACACCCGGGTGGTCTCCTCCGAAAGGGTGCGCGTGCGTACCGAATCCGGCCGCGTGCTGTCCCCGATGTAGGCCTCCGGGTTGCGGCCGGTGAGCGCGCGCACCGCGGCGACCATGCCGCCGTGGTACTGGAAGTAGTCGTCGGAGTCGGCGATGTCGTGCTCGCGGGTATCGGTGTTCTTGGCGGCCACCGCGATTCGGCGATAGGCGGTCCGCATGTCGTCGGCCGCCGGCGCGCCGTCCAGGTCGCGGCCGTACGCGTAACCGCCCCAGGCGGTGTACACCTGCGCGAGATCGTCGTCGGTGCGCCAGCTGCGTGAGTCGATCAGTTGCAGCAGGCCCGCGCCGTAGGTGCCCGGCTTGGAACCGAAGATGCGGGTGGTGGCCCGACGCTCGTCCCCGTGCCCGGCGAGATCCGATCGGGTATGTGCCCGTACGTAATTCGACTCGTCGGGCTCCGCCAGCCCCGCCACCAGCCGCACCGCGTCGTCCAGCAGGGCCAGCACGTGCGGGAACGCGTCCCGGAAGAATCCGGAGATGCGGACCGTGACGTCGATGCGCGGCCGGCCCAGCTCCGCGAGCGGGATCGCCGCCAGCGTGGTCACGCGCCGGCTGGCCTCGTCCCACACCGGCCGGACACCCAGCAGCGCAAGCACTTCCGCGATATCGTCGCCGGAGGTCCGCATCGCAGAGGTGCCCCAGACCGACAGGCCCACCGAGCGCGGATATTCGCCGTGGTCGGCGTGGTAGCGCTCGAGCAGCGAATCCGCCATGGCCTGACCGGTTTCCCAGGCCAGCCGCGACGGCACCGCCTTCGGGTCGACGGAGTAGAAATTGCGGCCGGTGGGCAGCACGTTGATCAGGCCGCGCAGCGGCGATCCGCTCGGGCCGGCCGGCACGAATCCGCCGTTCAAGGCGTGCAGGATCCGCTCGATCTCCACCCCGGTCTGCCGCAGCCGCGGCACGACTTCGGTTGCGGCGAAACGCAGGACGGCCCGCAGGGTGTCGATCCGGCTCGCGGGCACCAGGATCGGCGCCGACACGCCGGCCGACGGGCCGTCGCCGGCCGATGCCGAATCACCCACCGGCACAAGATCACTCACGACCACGTACCGGCCCAGCACCTCGTCGACCGCGTCCGCGGACCAGTCCGCGGCCTGCAGCGCGGCCACCAGCGTGCGCGCCCGCGCCTCCACCGCGTCGACCCGCTCCCGCGATTCGCCACCGGACTCGTCGAGGCCCAGCGCCTCCCGCAGGCCGGGCACCGCGACCTCACCGCCCCACAGCTGGCGCGCGCGCAACATCGCCAGCACCAGATCCAGCTCCGTCTCCCCCATCGGCGCCTGCCCCAGGATGTGCAGGCCGTCGCGGATCTGCACATCCTTGATCTCGCACAGCCAGCCGTCGACGTGCAGCAACATATCGTCGAAGGCGTCCTCGTCCGGACGATCGGACAATCCGAGGTCGTGGTCCATCTTCGCGGCGCGCATCAGGGTCCAGATCTGCTGCCGGATCGCCGGCAGTTTGGCCGGATCGAGCGCCGAGATGTTGGCGTGCTCGTCCAGCAGCTGTTCCAGCCGGGCGATATCGCCGTAGGTCTCGGCCCGCGCCATCGGCGGGATCAGGTGATCCACCAGGGTGGCGTGCGCGCGGCGCTTGGCCTGGGTGCCCTCGCCCGGATCGTTGACCAGGAACGGGTAGATCAGCGGCAGATCGCCGAGGGCCGCGTCGGTGCCGCAGGCCGCGGACATGCCGACGGTCTTGCCCGGCAACCACTCCAGATTGCCGTGCTTGCCCAGATGCACGACGGCATCCGCCCCGAAGCCACCGTCGTTGTCCGCCATGGCGATCCACCGGTACGCCGCCAGATAGTGGTGGCTCGGCGGCAGATCCGGATCGTGGTAGATCGCGACCGGATTCTCGCCGAATCCGCGCGGCGGCTGCACCATCAGCACCAGATTGCCGAAACGCAGTGCGGCGATGACGATTTCGCCCGCGGGATCGGCGGACCGATCGACGTACAGTTCACCCGGCGGCGGTCCCCAGGCCGCGACGACCGCCGCGCGCAACTGCTCCGGCAGCGTGCCGAACCAGCTCGCGTAGCGCGCCGCGGAGATGCGAATCGGGTTGCCCGCCAACTGTTCCGCGGTGAGCCAGTCCGGATCCTGCCCACCCGCGGCGATGATCGCGTGGATCAGCGCGTCGCCGTCGCGCTCGTCGAGACCGGGCACCTCGCCGGGCGCGCCGATGTCGTAGCCGGCCGTCCGCATCGCCGCCAGCAGCCGGATCGCGCTGGCCGGGGTGTCCAGGCCGACCGCGTTGCCGATCCGGGCGTGCTTGGTCGGATAGGCCGACAGCATCAGCGCGATCCGGCGCCGCGCGGGCGGGATGCGGCGCAACCGGGCATGCCGCACCGCGATTCCGGCGACGCGCGCGGCGCGCTCGGGATCGGGCACGTAGCTCGACAACCCGTCGGCGTCGAATTCCTTGAACGAGAACGGCACCGTGATCAGGCGGCCGTCGAATTCCGGGACCGCGACCTGGGTCGCGACGTCCAGCGGCGACATCCCGTCGTCGTTGCCGGCCCACTGCGCACGACTGCCGGTGAGACACAGGCCCTGCAGGATCGGCACGTCCAGATCGGCGAGCGCGCCGATGTCCCAGGCCGCGTCGTCACCACCGGCGGAGGAGGCGGCGGGGATGCTGCCACCGGCCGCGAGCACGGTCACCACCAGCGCGTCCGCGCCGCGCAGGGTGTCGATCAGGTCCGGTTCGGCGGTGCGCAGCGATGCGCAGTACAGCGGCAGCGGGCGGCCACCGGCGGTCTCGATCGCCGCGCAGAGCGCCTCGATATAGGTGGTGTTGCCGGCCAGGTGCTGCGCGCGGTAGTAGAGCACCGCGACGACCGGCCCCTCGACCTCCCGGGCGGTCCGCTCCAGCACGCCCCAGGACGGCAACTGCACCGGCGGTTCGAAACCGTGGCCGGTCAGCAGCACCGTATCCGACAGGAAGTGGTGCAACTGCCGCAGATTGCCGGGCCCACCGGCGGCGAGGTAGTTGTGCGCGTCGGCGGCCACGCCGCCGGGCACGGTCGACAATTCCATCAGCTCGGCATCGGGCGCCATCTCGCCGCCGAGCGCCACCAGCGCGATACCGCGGGCGCGCAGCGCGTCCAGGCCCTCCTCCCAGGCCCGGCGGCCGCCGAGCAACCGGACGATCACCAGGTCGACGCCGTCGAGCAGGGCGGGCAGATCGTCGGGTAGCAACCGGGCCGGGTTGCCCAGCCGGTAGTCGGCGCCACTGGCCCGTGCGGACAGCAGATCGGTGTCGGAGGTGGACAGCAACAAGATCACGGTGAGCCTTTCCTCGGGTCACGCGCCCATCGGTGGTCGTGCTCGCCTGGAGGGTCTGACTGTCACAGTGGCGCGACCGCCCGGAATCACACCGGTTTCCTCGTTCCGGCAAGCCCACGGATGCTACCGCGCACCCGTCGCGCCACCCGTGCGCCGGGTGGGCCCACCGGCGGCCACGACACAGAACGACCAGTTCGTTTCATCTCCCCGGAACCGGCACGCAGGCGTACGCTCAAAGTATGCCGAACTCACCAGGGTGGGCCAGGCGGAATCGATTCGCTGCCTGGTCAGGGATAACAAGCATGATGGTTGCTGTTGCTTTGCTAGCAATGGCGCTGGCGGCGGCTGCCGGTGATCGAAGCACGCTGGCGGTGGTGGCCGCGGTCCTGTGCGTGGTGGTGGCCATCGGCGGTCTGCTGGTCTTCGAATCCACGGTCCGCCGCGATCACGCGGAGCGCCACACCACTCCCAAGCTGCTGTCCGACAGCTACGTCCGAGTTCCGCGGCTGCGCAACCGCAACTGACGATCCGATCCCGGATCCGCTCCGACGACCCCCGTGGACCGACGACACGGAAGGACGCTCCCATGCGCGCAACGCCGACCTGGGCTCGCCGCAACCGACTGGTCGCCTGGACGAGTTACCTGGCCGTTCTGGCCGGCTTCGCCACCCTGGCGATGGCGCTGACCGCCGCCGCCAGCGGGCACACCCGCTGGGCGATGGTCGCGGGCGGCATCTGCGCCGCGATCGTCGTCGCCGACATCATGTTGCTGACCATGACGGTGCACCGCGATCACGCCCACCATCACGACGGCCCGAATCTGCTCGACGACGAATGGGATCAGGCCGCCGCCGCCCGCGCCCGCCGCCGCGCCGAGGCCCGCGCGGTGGCGCCGCGCACCTGGCCGGGTATCTGAGGCCGCGCACCGTCGCGGCACGCCCGGTTCGCGCCTCGTAGGCTGGGGGATCATGACCCGCTCCCGGCCCGACTCCTGCCCCGGTGTGCTGCGGCTGCACGACGCGGCCGACGGCCCGCTGGCCCGTATCCGGTTGCCGGGGGGCCGGCTGCGGCCGGATCAGTTGCAGGTGCTCGCCGAAGCGGCCCGCGACCTCGGCAACGAGGCCGTCGAACTGACCTCGCGCGGCAATGTGCAACTGCGGCAGGTCCACGACGCCGCCGCGCTCGCCGAGCGGCTGGCCGCCGCCGATCTGCTGCCCAGTCCCACCCACGAGCGGGTGCGCAACATCGTCGCCTCCCCGCTGTCCGGCCGGGTCGGCGGCTGGGCCGACGTGCATCCGCTGATCCCCGCACTGGATGCGGGCCTGCAGGCCGCGCCGGAACTGTCCGGCCTGCCCGGCCGCGTGCTGTTCACCCTCGACGACGGCCGCGGCGACGTCAGCGGGCTCGGCGGCGACATCGGCGTGCACGCCACCGGTGACGACGAGTACGCGCTGGTGCTCGCCGGCCGCGACACCGGGGTCCGGATGTCCGCGGATTCGGCGGTGGCGACGATGCTCGACGCCGCGCACGGCTTCCAGCGGGTGCGCGGTGACCGCTGGCGGCTGCACGAGGTCCCCGACGGCGCTGCCCGGATACTCGCGCACCTCGGCCGCACCCCGGCCAGCGAACCGCTGGAATTCGGTGCCCGCCACGACATTCCGATCGGCTGGCTGACCCAGGACGACGATCGGGTGGCCCTCGGTGCGGGCGTCCCGCTGGGCAGCCTGCCCGCGCGCACCGCCGAATTCCTCGCGGCCGTCGACCGCCCGCTGGTGGTGACGCCGTGGCGCAGCCTCGTCCTCGGCGATCTGGACGAATGGGTAGCCGAACAGGTCGTCCGGGTGCTGGCCCCGATGGGCCTGATCTTCGACGCCGCCTCCCCCTGGCTGCTGGTCACCGCCTGCGCCGGGCAGCCCGGCTGCGCCAAGTCCCGCACCGACGTCCGGGCCGACGCCGCCGCCGCGGTCGCCGAGGGCCGCGTCCACGACGGCCCACCCCCCTCACCCGAGCACGCCCGCACCGCCGCCGACCCGGACGTATCCGGCCGTCAGCACTGGTCGGGCTGCGAGCGACGCTGCGGCCGCCCCCGCGTTCCCGTCACCGATGTGGTCGCCGAACCCGACGGCTACCGGATCACCCCGCCCACCGGCGACTGACTCGGACC
This sequence comes from Nocardia sp. BMG111209, assembly GCF_000381925.1. Lineage (NCBI taxonomy): Bacteria > Bacillati > Actinomycetota > Actinomycetes > Mycobacteriales > Nocardiaceae > Nocardia > Nocardia sp. BMG111209. Next base: position 1,063,823 of record NZ_KB907307.1, on the reverse strand, counting down.
ACACGCACCCGGCCACGGCCGCACACCCTGCCCCACAACGCTTCTCAGCGCAGAACGCCGGCCACCACATTCGTCACCGCGCGCCGGACCGCGGCCGGGTCGGGGCGCTGTCCGGTGCGGTCGGCGAACAACAGGTGACCGGTGCCGATCAGCATGGGAGCCAGGGCGTCGACCTCGGCGGTGGGGGCCACCCGGCCGAGTTCGACCTCGGCCGTGAGGTAGTCGGCGATCATGATCGCGCCCTCGGTCAGGATCGGCACGCCCGCGGGCCAGCTCTGCCGCAACCGGCCGCGCAGTTCGTCGCGGAAGGTGACGAGCGCGACGACCGCGACCGCGACCGATTCGAACAGGGCGGTCAGCGCGTCGGTCAGATTGCCGACGACCGTGCCGGTGCCCGCGGCGTCGCGCAGCACGGCGGCCTGAGCGTCCATCCGCTCGGCCCGGTCGAGCACGAAATCGGCGAGGAACGCGTCGAAATCCTCGAAGTGCCGGTGCAGCACACCCTTCGCGAAGCCCGCCTCCGCCGTGACGGCCCGGCTGGTCAGCCCGCTGGGACCCTCGCGGAGCAACACGCGCTCGGCGGCGTCGAACAGCTGTCGGCGCACATCTCGAATCGCCACTCCGGTCGGCATCGCTCGATGGTATCGCCCAGGGCGAACACGCCTTGTCCAGTGGGCACATGCCCACTAGTGTGGGCGCATGCCCACTCCGAGCACGCCCCCGCCGATCGTCCCCCACGAGCAACGCCAGGTCGCCGAATCCTTCGGCACCGATGCCGCCCGCTACGACCGGGCCCGGCCCCCGTATCCGGACGCCATGATCCAGCGGATCCTCGCCGCGAGCCCCGGCCCGCGGGTGCTCGACGTCGGCTGCGGCACCGGCATCGCGGCCCGGCAGTTCGCCGCCGCCGGCTGCGCGGTGCTGGGTGTCGAACCCGATGCCCGGATGGCCGAATTCGCCCGGCACACCGGAATCGAGGTCGAGGTCGCCACCTTCGAGACCTGGGACGCCGCCGGCCGGCGGTTCGACCTCGTGGCCGCGGGTACGGCCTGGCACTGGATCGACCCGGTCGCCGGCGCGGCCAAGGCCGCCGAGGTATTGCGGCCCGGCGGCCGACTGGCGCCGTTCTGGCACGTGGTCGAACTGCCCGCGCCGGTGAAACACACCTTCGCCGAGGTGTACCGCCGCGTGGTACCGGACCATCAGTTCGACCTCCGGACGGATCGCAGCGCCCTGGAGATCTATCGGGCGGGCTTCGACCGGGCCGCCGAGGGGATCGCGGCGGCCGGCGCCTTCGACGCGGCGCACCAGTGGCGTTTCGACTGGGAACGCACCTACACCCGCGACGAATGGCTCGACCAACTGCCCACCCAGGGCTCCCTGACCCGCCTGACCCCCGAGCAGCAGCAGGCGGTGCTGACCGAGGTCGGCGCCGCCATCGATGACCTCGGCGGCAGCCTCACCGCGGACTACACCACGATGGTGGTCACCGCCGTCCGGCGTTAGCCGCGCGGATATCCGTGCCACTCCAGCGTGCAGCATTTCACGCTGCCGCCGGACTTCAGCAGTTCCGACAGATCGACGCCGACCGGGTGGTATCCGCGCTCCCGCAACTGCCCGGCCAGGCGCACCGCGCGATCGCTGAGGAATACGTGGTAGCCGTCGCAGACCCCGTTGAGCCCCAGCACCTCCGCATCGTCGGCGGAGGCCAGCACGGCGTCCGGATACAACCCGGCCAGCAGCCGCACACTGTCCGCGGCGAAGGCCGCCGGGTAGTACGCGATCGTGTCGCCGAGCACCATGAGCGCGGTGTCGAGATGATAGAAACGCGGGTCGACGAGGTCCAGCGACACCACCTGCCGCCCGAAGTACCGTTCGACCTCGCGATGCGCCGCCCGGGTGCTGCGGAATCCGGCGCCGGCCAGGATGCGGCCCCCGGCCACCGCGAAATCGCCCTCGCCCTCGTTGTATTCGGCCGCCGCGGTCACCCGGCCGAAGCCGCGCCCGGCCAGCCGGTCGTGAAAGGCCGGGCCCTCGGCGGCCCGCTCGGGGGTGGCGAACCGCGCCGACAGCGCGCGATCGCCGATCACGAGCCCGGCGTTCGCGGCGAACACCATATCGGGCAGTCCGGGCACCCCGTCGATCGGATCCACCCGGTGCCCGTGCCGGCGATAGGTCGCGCACAGCGTCTCCCACTGCGCCACCGCCTTCGCCCGGTCGACCGGCGCACCGGTGTCCATCCACGGGTTGATCGCATAGGTGACGTCGAAATGATCGGGGCGGCACATCAGGAACCGGCGCGGAGTCGGGCGGCGAACCTCGGCATCGGCGCCGAGATCGGCGGGCGCGGTGGCCGGGGCGGGGGTCGTGGTCGTGAGCGTCAACGGGAGCTCCCTGCGGTCGGCGCGACAAGGCTGATTCGACGGTAATAGGCGTAGTGTTGCGCCCGGAACAGCGAATCATTGCGTAGTCGATCTCCAATACGGCGAATCGTTGCGTCTCGGAGGAGTGGGAATGGACGAACCGGACCGGCGGATCCTCGCCCATCTGCTGCGACAGGCGCGCGCCTCCTTCCAGGAGATCGGCGCCGGGGTCGGGCTCTCGGCGCCGGCGGTGAAGCGGCGGGTCGACAAGATGGTCGCGGCCGGTCAGATCACCGGATTCACCGCCCTGGTCAATCCGGCGGCACTGGGCTGGCGGACCGAGGCGTACGTCGAGGTCTACTACCGCGACAACATCTCCCCCGCCGAACTGCGCCGCGGCCTGGAACCGATTCCGCAGGTGGTGGGCGTGTGGACGATCGCCGGCGAGGCCGACGCGCTGGTCCACGTGATGGCCACCGACATGGCCGAGATCGAGTCGACCGTCGAGCGGATCCGGGAGAACACGCGCGTCGGCCGCACCCGCAGCAGCATCGTGATGTCGCGGCTGCTGGAGCGGCCGCGCACCTGATCACGACCCGCCACCGGATCCCGGGAATCGCACTTCTACTGTGGTTCCCATGTCGGACCCCACCCGGACACGCGCCAGCTATCTCACCGACGGCGCCGAGATCTATCGGCGATCGTTCGCGACCATCCGCGCCGAGGCCGACCTGGCCCGCTTCCCGGCCGACGTCGCGCAGGTGGTGGTGCGGATGATCCACGCCTGCGGCCAGGTGGATCTGACCGCCGACGTGGACCACAGCCCGGATGTGGTGGCGAAGGCCCGCGCCGCGCTGCGCTCCGGCGCGCCGATCCTGTGCGATGCCACCATGGTGGCCTCCGGCGTGACCCGCAAGCGCCTGCCCGCCGGCAACGAGGTGCTGTGCCTGCTGGCCGACCCGCGGGTGCCCGAACTCGCCCGGTCCATGGGCAACACCAGATCCGCTGCCGCGCTGGAACTGTGGCGCGATCGGCTCGACGGCGCGGTGGTGGCGGTGGGCAACGCGCCGACCGCCCTGTTCCATCTGCTGGACATGCTCGACGCCGGGGCGCCGCGACCGGCGGCGGTGCTCGGTATCCCGGTGGGTTTCATCGGCGCGGCCGAATCCAAGCAGGCCCTGGCCGGCTACGGCGGCGTGGAATTCCTGACGGTGCACGGCCGCCGCGGCGGCAGCGCCATCACCGCCGCGGCCCTCAACGCGATCGCGAGCGAACAGGAATGACCGCACAGCACGGCAAACTCTGGGGAATCGGCCTCGGTCCCGGCGATCCGGAGCTGGTGACGGTGAAGGCGGCGCGGATCATCGGCGCGGCCGACGTCATCGCCTTCCACAGCGCCCGGCACGGCCGCAGCATCTCGCGCGGCATCGCGGCGCCGTACATGCGGCCGGGGCAGCTCGAGGAACACCTGATCTATCCGGTGACCACCGAGACCACCGACCATCCCGGCGGCTACCAGGGCGCGATGGACGAGTTCTACGCGCAGGCCGCCGAGCGGCTGGCCACGCATCTGGCCGCCGGGCGGTCGGTGGCGCTGCTGGCCGCCGGCGATCCGCTGTTCTACAGCTCCTACATGCACATGCATCGCCGCCTGGCGGACCGGTTCGAGGCCGAGATCATCCCCGGCGTCACCTCGGTGAGCGCGGCGTCGGCGGCGCTGGGCACCCCGCTGGTGGAGGGCGAGCAGGTGCTGACCGTACTGCCGGGCACCCTGCCTCCCGACGAGCTCGCCCGCCGCCTCGCCGAGACCGACGCGGCCGCCGTGATGAAACTCGGCCGCACCTATCCCGGTGTGCGGCAAGCACTCTCGCAGTCCGGCCGCCTGGCCGACGCCTACTATGTGGAACGGGCGAGCACCGGGCGCCAGCGCGTGCTGCGCGCCGCCGACGTGGCCGACTCCGATGTCCCGTACTTCGCGATCACCCTCGTCCCGGGCCCGCAGCCGACCACCCCGCTGCCCCTCACCCGGCCCGGCGCGGCGCGGACCGGTTCGTCCGCCGTGCGGGGACCGGCCGCCGCCGAGCAGCCCGACTCCGCGGTGATCGCCACCGGGACGGATTTCCGGGGCACGATCGACGCGGACGCGACGGCCGACGGTATGCCACGACACTTCCCGGCGACAGGTGGCGTCGTGGTCGTCGGGCTGGGTCCCGGCGACACCGCTTGGACCACACCGGAAGTCGCGGAGGTGCTGGCCGAGGCGACCGATCTGGTCGGCTACACCACCTATGTGAACCGGGTGCCGGTCCGGGACGGGCAGCAGCGGCACGCCAGCGACAATCGGGTCGAATCCGAGCGTGCCGCAATGGCATTGGATCTGGCCCGGCAAGGTGCGCGGGTGGCGGTGGTATCCGCCGGCGACCCCGGGGTGTTCGCGATGGCGGCCGCGGTGGTCGAGGAGTCCGCGGATCCGCAGTGGCGCGCGGTCCCGGTGCGCGTGCTGCCGGGTGTCACCGCCGCCGCCGCGGTCGCCGCTCGCGTCGGCGCGCCGCTCGGGCACGATTTCGCGATGATCTCGCTGTCGGATCGGCTGAAGCCGTGGCAGACCGTCGCACAACGCATCTCGGCCGTCGCCGCCGCCGATATGGCGCTGGCCGTGTACAACCCCGCCTCCTCCCAGCGCACCTGGCAGGTCGCCGCGCTGCGCGACCTGATGCTGGAGCACCGCAAGCCGGACACGCCGGTGGTGCTCGGCCGCGATGTGGGCGGCCCGGCCGAATCGGTGCGCGTGGTCGCCCTCGCCGACCTGGACCCGGCCGAGGTCGACATGCGCACCCTGCTCATCATCGGCGCGTCGACCACCACCGCCTTCGGCACTCCCGGCGGCACCCGGGTCTACACTTCCCGGCGCTACCACGGCGCGTAGCGTTCGACATTCCAATGTAGAATGTAGGGGACGGAAGGAGCGGTGGTGGCCGACGATGCGGCACAACGCGGGCTCAACTCGACGGCGGCGTCGCTGCTGGGCTTCCTGCACGAGGGACCGATGTCCGGCTGGGATCTGGTGAACCTGGCGCAGAACCGCATCGGTGATTTCTGGACGATCACGCAGAGCCAGGTGTACCGCGAACTGGCGACGATGGACCGATCCGGCCTGGTGACCAAGGGTGAGACCGGGGCCCGGGAACGCACCCCGTATCACATCACCGACACCGGCCGGGAGGCGTTCGCGCAGTGGATCGCGCGCGATCCGGGGGCCGAAACCATCCGGGTGCCACTGCTGTTGACGCTGTCGTTCGGCCGATTCGTCGATCCGGAACGGCTGCGGCGCATCGTCGCGGCCAACCGGGTCGTGCACGAGCAGCGGCTCAGCGGCTATCTGACCGAACTGTCACAGCTGTCCGGCATGTCCGTGCAGATGTCCCGATTCGACCGCGCCACAGTCGAATTCGGCATCCGATACGAACGCGCGGTCCTCGACTGGTTCGACCGGTTACCGGCGCTGCTCGCCGGGGAGTCCGGCGACATGAACTGAGCGCACGGCACGCGGCGGGCCGAGCGCCGCGGTGAGACGGGGGCGACCACCGAGGCAGCGCGAACCGCGCAGTGCGGCGATGCGGGCCGAGCATGCCGCGACGCGAACCGCATCGGCACGACCCGGGCCGGCTACGCGTCCCGCCGCTCGATCAGCCAATCCCGTGCCGCGGCAACGGAATCGGCGGTCAGCGCGCCGGACGGCAGCGGCGGCCGGTCGATCATCACCACCGGGACGCCGCGCTCGCGGGCGGCGGTCAGTTTGGCGGCGGTGAGCTCGCCGCCGCTGTCCTTGGTCACCAGCACCTCGATCCGGTGCCGGGCCAGCAGTCCGCATTCGTCGTCGACGGTGAAAGGTCCACGCGCGAGCAGGATCTCGTGCCGCGGCGGCAGTGCCGCCGTCGGCGGATCGATCGCGCGGATCAGGAACCAGGGCTCGGTCAGGTGCGCGAACGCGCCGACACCCTGCCTGCCGATGGTGAGGAAGATACGGTCGCCGAGCTCCGCCGCGACGCCGGCGGCGGCGGTGTTGTCCGGCACCCGCATCCAGCGGTCCGCCGACTGTGCCGACCAGCCGGGCCGCCGCAGGTGGATCAGCGGCAGCCCCGCCGCCGCGGCCGCAGTGGCGGCATGTGCGGACATCGTGCCCGCGAACGGATGAGTGGCATCGACGATCGCGTCGACAGCGTTGTCCGCCAGCCAATCCCGCAGTCCGCCGACCCCGCCGAAACCGCCGACGCGGACCTCGCCGACCGGCAGCACGGGCGCGCGGACGCGACCGGCGAGCGAGGAGACGATCTCGAATCCTCGCTCGCCGGTGACGATATCGGCCAGCTCCCGGGCCTCCCGGGTGCCGCCGAGTATCAGAACCCTCAGGGCTGACCGCCGAAGTAGGCCGCACCCGCGTCCAGCAGCGACGGGCCGCCGGCCACCAGCAGGCCGATCACGCCACCGAGCAGCGCGGCCGGGATCAGGCCGACACCGAAGAACCAGATGCCGATCAGCGCGCCGAGGAGGGCGCCGACCGCGGCGCCCAGCGACGCGTGCTGCAGTTCGGCGAAGAACCAGTCCTGCGCCGAGATGTCCTTCACCGCACCGACATGCGCGGCGTGCGGGGTGAGGGTCAGCTGCGAGCCGTCGGCGGAGATGTCCGCGGCGACCTCGCCCTTACCTTCCTTCGACACGACGACCAGCGGGTACTGCATGACGACCTGGCCCGCGTCGTTGGTCAGGGTGACGTTCTTGCCGACGGTGTCCAGCGCGAACCGGCCACCGGTGACGGCGGTGACGATCGACTTGCCGGCGTCGGCGAGGGTGGTGGTGTAGCCGACGCCCTGGTCCGTGCCGTGCACGGCGGGGGTGGTGGACTGCGTCTGCACCTGATCGGGGGCCGTCACCACCGGATCGGCGGCCGCGGTACCCGCCGCGATGCCGGTGGCGGCGATGGCCACCAGAGCGGTGGCGGTGAACGTGCTGATTCTCATCTGGTTCCCATCGAGTTCGAGCAAGTCCGATATAACAATCGGATTACGCCGAACGACCATACCCGGTGACTCGTCCACGTTTCATCTCGAATCGTCGGACTTCTCATCGAACCGTGCATTTTTCACCACCGACCACTGCGTGACCGGCAGCTGCGGGCGCCACGCGGTGAATCCGCCGAGCGGTTCCGCGCGGTACACCTGCACCTTGCCCAGCCGGCCGCCGCGGGCCGCGGCCCAGGACAGCAGCAACGCTTCGGATTCCGCGGTGACCGCGTTGGCGACCAGCCGGCCGCCCGGACGCAGCCGCTGCCAGCAGGTCTCGAACAGCTCCGGCTGAGTGAGGCCGCCGCCGAGGAAGATCGCGTCCGGCGCGGGCGGTTCGGTGGCCCGCAGCACCGTGAGCACCTCGCCGCGCACCTCCACCCCGGGCACACCGAGTGCGGCGGCATTGGCGGCGATCTGCCGGCGGCGCGCCTCGCTGCGCTCGAAGGTGATCGCCCGGCAGGCCGGATGGGTGCGGCACCATTCGATCGCGATGGTGCCGGAGCCGCCGCCCACATCCCACAGCAGCTCTCCGGGCGCGGGCGCGAGCGCCGCGATCGACAGCGCGCGCACCTCGGACTTGGTCATCTGGCCGTCGCCGCCGTACCGTTCGTCCGGCAGACCGGGCAGCCGGGTCGATCGCGGCGCGTCCGGATCGGCGCGGCATTCGATCGCGACCACGGCCAGCGGATCCCCCGGCGGCCGCGACCAACTCACCGCGACCCCGGCCACCATCCGCTCCGCCGGCCCGCCCAGCTGTTCCAGGACGGACACAGTGGAATCGCCGAACCCGTTGCGCGCCAGCAGTTCCGACACCTCCGCGGGCCCGTCCGCATCCGGTACCAGCACCAGCACCCGGCGGCCGTCGGCCAGTTCCGGCAGCACCGTCTCCAGGTGCCGCCCCACGATGCTCACCACCGGCGTCTCCGCCAGCGCCCACCCCAGCCGCGCACACGCCAGCGACGCCGACGACGGCTGCGGCAGCACCCGCAACGCCTGCGGCCCGACCAGTTTCGCCAGGGTCACCCCGATGCCGTAGAACATCGGATCCCCGCTGGCCAGCACGCACATGCGGGTATCGGCATGCGCGGCAAGCACATCCGGCAACGCCGGCACCAGCGGCGAGGGCCACGGCACCCGCCGCGGACCGCGCACCGCCGCGGGCAGCAACGCCAACTGCCGCGCCGACCCGAACACCACCTCGGCCGTCTCGACCGCCGTCCGGGCGGCGCCACCCAGGCCGTCCCACCCGTCGGCGCCGATCCCGACCACCGTGATCGGTTGCCGCACCGGCGAATCCGTCACCGGGGCATCCGGCGCCACACCGGCTGCGGGAGGAAGCGGGCCACCGTGAAGACCGCGCGCAGGATGCCCGGCACCCAGACCCGATCCGCGCGGCGGTGCAGCGCCGTCACGACCGCGGCGGCCACCTGCTCCGGAGTGCTGGAGAACGGGGCCGGCGCCATCCCCTCGGTCATCCGGCCGATGACGAAACCGGGCCGGACCAGCAGCAGATGAACACCGCTGCCGTGCAACGCATCACCGAGCCCGCAGGCGAACCCGTCGAGCCCGGCCTTGGCCGACCCGTAGACGTAGTTGGCCCGCCGCACCCGCACACCCGCCACCGAGCCGAACACCACCAGATGCCCGGAACCCTGCGCGCGCAACAACTCGGCGGCCACCGTGAGCACGCTGATCTGCGCGACGTAATCGGTGTGCACCACCGCCACCGCGGCGGCCGGATCGCGTTCGGCGCGAGCCTGATCGCCCAGCACCCCGAACGCGAGCACCACCGCACCCAGCCGGCCGTGCTCGGCGGCGAGCTTCTCCAGCAACGGCTGATGGTTCGCCAGATCGTCGGCATCGAATTCGACCCGATGCACCGCCGCGGCGCCGGCCTGCTCGACGACCGCCTGCTCGGCGTCCAGGTCGGCACTGCGCCGCGCCGCGAGGATCACGGTCCGGCCCGCCGCGATCCGGCGGACGACGTCGAGACCCATCTCGCTGCGGCCGCCCAGCAGCAGAATCGCACCCTCGTCCAGTTCCCGCGCACGCACAGCCATGGCCCACAGTCTGCCATCGCGGCAGATCCGGCCACTGCGGGCACCACCGGCTCCACTTGGTAGCGTCGGCGCATGACCAGCACGGGCACCCGCATCGAACTGTCCCCCGCCGCCCTGGAGTTCGTGACCGAACGGCACCTCGCGACCCTGACGACCCTGCGCGCCGACGGCACGCCCCACGTGGTCGCCGTCGGCTTCACCTGGGACCAGGAAGCCGGAATCGCCCGCGTGATCACCTCCGGCGACTCGGTGAAGGCCCGCAACGTGCGCCGCGGGGCCTACGCGGCGGTCAGCCAGGTCGACGGCGCGCGCTGGCTGACCCTCGAGGGCCCGGCCGAGGTACTCACCGAACCCGGCGACGTCGCCGACGCCGTCCAGCGCTACGCCGGCCGCTACCGCACCCCCCGGGAGAACCCGGCACGCGTGGTCCTCGCCATCCGCGCCACCCGCGCCCTCACCGGCAGCCAATTACGCTGAGCCACAACGGTTCCGCCGCGAGGTAGGACAGGCGCACGGCACCCGGAACACCCGAATCCCACGCGGGGCATCCGAGTCCACTCGAACTCCGCGCTGGGCATCCGAGTCCGCCCGAACCGCACGCCGAGCGACCGAACCCGCCGAACCCGCACGCCAAGCGACCGAATCCACGCGCTGAGCGACCGAGTCCTGCCGAATCCACGCGCTAAGCGCCCCAGTCCTGCCGAACCCACGTGCGAGCGCCCGAGTCGTGCCGGTGCGCTCAGAGCACGGTGAGCCCGTGCGGCCGGTGGTTGACCGCCTCGCCACCGTCCTCGGTGACGATCACGATGTCCTCGATGCGGGCACCCCACTCACCGCCGAAATAGATGCCCGGCTCCACGCTGAACGCCATCCCCGGCTCCAGCACCAGATCGTTACCGGCGACGATATAGGGCTCCTCGTGCACGGACAGCCCGATCCCGTGCCCGGTCCGGTGGATGAACACATCCCCGAAACCGGCCTCCGCCAACGGGTTCCGAGCCGCGGCGTCCACCGCCTCGGCCGTGATACCCGGCCGCACCGCCGCCACGGCGGCCGCCTGGGCCGCCGCCAGCACCGCCACCCGCTCGGCGATCTCCGCATCCGGCTCACCCAGCGCGTAGGTGCGAGTGGAATCGGAGAAGTAGCCGGGCTCGACCGGCCCACCGATATCGATCACCACGATGTCCCCGGCCTCGACGACCCGCTGCGACACCTCGTGGTGCGGATCGGCCCCGTTGGGCCCACTACCGACGATCACGAATTCCGCCCCGGTATGCCCCTCCTCGACGATCGCCGCCGCGATATCCGCCGCGATATCCGCCTCGGTACGCCCGGCCCGCAACCACTCACCCATCCGCGCATGCACCCGATCGATGGCGGCGCCGGCCCGCCGCAACGCGTCGATCTCGGCGGCATCCTTGGTCATCCGCAACTGCCGCAGCACCGGAGTGGCCGAAACCGGCAGTGCGGTCAGCGAATCCGCGATCGGCAGTAGATGCAACGCGGGCATCGACTCCGCGACAGCCACCCGCGCACCCGCGTTGACCACCGACTTCACCACCCGATACGGATCCACCCCGTCGGTCCAGTCCAGCACCTGCAAGCCGAGCTCACCGGCCGCCGAACCCCCCAACCCGGCCAGCTCCAGCTTCGGGATCACCACCGAGGCCGTCTCCCCGCTCGCGGGGATCACCAGACAGGTCAGCCGCTCGAACGACTGCGCGCGCGAGCCGATCAGATACCGCAGATCCGGCCCCGGCGTGATCAGCAGCGCGTCCAGATGCGCCGCCCGCGTCAACGCCGCCGCCCGCTCCAACCGCCTGCCGTACACATCCGCCGAGAATCGAGACTCCGTATGCGCACTCATGCCCACCGACCTTACAAGCCGCCGAGGTTGCTCGCCGGTCGCGCCGCCCGGCGCGCTGATCCGGATCTCCGACGCCCGGCGCCACCCGAACCACCCGACTAGGCTGCTGGACGCTCCGGTCGACACGGGAACCCGACAACGGGCCCCTGCCCGCGCCCTTCCCGCCACCGAGCAGCGACACCGGACACCGGAAGGACCAGCCAAGCATGACGGACCCGGACACCGGCAAGCACACCGGACACCCCCGCCCCACCCCCGAACCCACACCCCCACCCGAGGCCGCCGGATCCGGCCTCACACCGCAGCGAGCCGCCCCCGCCGATCCGGACTCGAAACAACCCGCCGAACACCGAGTCGAACCTTCCGAATCCGCACAGCCACCGGCCACTGCACCGGAATCCGACACCCCGGCCGTCGCAGTGTCGCCAACCGTCCCGCCCCAGGCCGACCTCCCCGCCACCGCGCTGTCACCAAGCGTCGCGCTCCAGGCCGACCTCCCGACCGTCACGCCGTCGCCCGCAACCACACCCAGGGCCGACCACACCACCATTGCACTGTCTCCAACCGCTGCACCCGAGACCCACCGTCCCACCACCGCACTATCGCCAGACGCCGCACCCGAGACCGACCAGCAGGTCGACACGCCGACACCGGCCGGCGCCGTCAAGGCTGACCTTCCTGCCACCGTGCTGTCGCCAGACGCTGCGCCTCGAGCCGACCTTCCCGCCGTCGTGCCGCCGCCGGCAACTACACCCGATGCCGACCGCCCCACGACTACCGATCTCGAGTCGCCACAACCCGCTTCACACCGAACCGAACCGGCGGGGTCCGAACGGCCGCCTGCGACCGCAACGATGCCCGACCTCCCGGTCATCCCTCTGTCACCAGGTGTCGCGCCCAAGGCCAGCCTCCCCACCGTCACGCCATCGTCCGCAACCACACCCTTGACCGATCTCCCCGCCGACGCACTGTCTCCGGGCGTGGCACCCCAGGCCGACATACCTCGCTCGGCGTTGTCGCGCACCGGAGCGGCAGAGGCTGTCGGGCCCGAATCCGCGCCATCACAGATCATCACGCCCGACTCCAGCCGACCGGGACACACACTGCCGCAGGCGATCTCGCCCGGAACCGACTCGACCCACCCCGAACCGCCGCAGACGCCCGAGGCCGACTCGGCCCGGCCACCGCTCGAACCGCCCACCGGTATCGATCACAACTCACCCGGATCGGCACTGCCGCAAGAGGTTACGCGTGACTCGGATGCGGACCGATCCACGGTAGGCGAGTCCGAAGGACACGAGCCCGACGCCGGATACGCTGTGCCACCGGCAGCTTGGCTCGAAGACGCCGACTCGGTCGCGGAACCGCCCCCGCCGCAACAGAATTCGTTCTTCCATCGGCTCACTCCCGCCGGTGGCGCATTCGGGCCGCCCCGGCACGCGTACCGCCGGGACGAGATCATGCCGCACGAACCGGGCTACGGGATCGATCTCGATCTGCTGCGCCCGCCACGCGGGTCGGTCCCGCCCGCTTCGGTGCGGGCCGCCCGCGTCATCGCCTGGCTGGATGCCGCTGTCGCCGCGCTGCTGGTCTTCGTCACGGCGCTGACCACCGGTGCGGAGGCCGCCGGGGCGGTGCTCGGGATCCAGCTCTGCGCGCTGATCCTCGGCGGTCTGGCGTTCCGTTTCGAGCACTCGGGCGTCGGGGTGCGCGACGGCGCTGCCGTCGTGGCGGTCATCGCGGTGCTGATCGGCGCCGGTGGGCTGTTGCATCCGCATCCGACGGGTGTGGTCGGGGTGGCGGCGGGTGTCGCGGTCGTGGCGTTGTTGTTCCGACCCGACGCCACCGCGTGGTTCCGGCGTCCGGAGGTGAACGCGGGCCGGCGGCCGTTGCCGTTTCCCGATCGGCGACCGCCGTGGACCCGGCGACATTGACCCCGGCTGTCGGCGCGTCCCTGTAGCGTGGGCAGCCATGAGCTCACCTGCCGCGGGCCCGTTGCTGCTGCTCGACGGGGCCAGTCTGTGGTTCCGGGCCTTCTACGCCATCCCGGAGAAGATCACCGCACCGGACGGGCGGCCCGTCAACGCGCTGCGCGGCTTCACCGACATGGTGGCGGCGTTGATCAAGCAGCACACGCCGAGCCGCCTGGTGGTCTGCCTGGATCTGGATTGGCGGCCGAGTTTCCGGGTGGATCTGGTGCCCTCGTACAAGGCGCACCGGGTCGCCGAGGAGGGCGGGCCGGCGCTGGGCAGTATCGAGGAGGTTCCGGACACCCTCACCCCGCAGGTCGACATGATCCTGGAGGTGCTCTCCGCGGCGGGTATCGCCACCGCGGGCGCCGACGGCCTGGAGGCCGACGATGTGATCGGGACTCTGGCCGATCGGGAGCGGACCGATCCGGTGATCGTCGTCAGCGGCGACCGTGACCTGCTGCAACTGGTCCGCGACGAGCCCGCGCCCCCGGTGCGGGTGTTCTATGTCGGGCGCGGGCTGGCCAAGGCGGAACTGTTCGGACCGGTCGAGGTGTCCGCGAAATACGGTGTGCCACAAGTGAATGCGGGCCCCGCCTACGCCGATATGGCGACCCTGCGCGGCGACGCCTCCGACGGCCTGCCGGGCGTGGCCGGGATCGGGGACAAATCCGCCGCCACCCTGATCTCCCGCTTCGGCACCCTGGAGAATCTCGTTGCCGCCGTCCAGGATCCGGACGCCGATCTGGCGAAGGGCGTGCGCGCCAAACTCGCCGCCGCCGACGACTACCTGAAGGCCGCCGCACCGGTGGTGCGGGTGGTCCGCGACGCCGAGGTGGAACTCTCCCGGCCGGACCCGCTGCCCGCGGCGCCCGCCGACCCCGGCCGCCTGCAATCCCTGGCCGCCGCGTACAACGCCGAGAGCCCGGTGAAGCGCCTGATCACCGCCCTCGGCAAGCGGTGACGCCCGCGGGCCGTCAGTTCGGGCGGCCGACCTCGTAGGTGCCGTCGGTCTTGGTGACCTTCACGGTGACGTGCTTCTGCTCGCCGCTGACCTTCAGATCGCAGGTGAAGGTCTTGCCGACCGTGACCTTCTCACCGGAGGGGCAGTTCACATCCTGGACGTCGTCGATGCCGTAGGAATCCTTCAGCACCTTCGCCACGCCGTCCTGCACGGCCTTGTTGTCCAGCTTGTCGCTGCTGTTCAGCACGAACGCCAGCACCACGCCGACCACCACGACGAGGGCGATGATCGCGCCCAGGACCGCGAACAGGCCCTTGTGCGACTTCTTGCGCGTGGTGGTCAGCGAATCCAGCGAGGGCGCCTGGCTCGGCGGCTGCCCCCACTGCTGCCCCCACGACTGCTGCTGGCCCCACTGCTGTTGCGGCTGCTGGCCCCAGGACTGCTGCGGCTGCTGGGCCCACTGCTGCGGCTGCTGCTGGGTGGGCTCCCACTGGTGCTGCGTGGTCGGCTGCGCCCAGGTCGGCTGACTGGGCTGGTTGCCCCACTGCTGCGTCGGCTGCTGCTGGGCCCACTGCGGCTGGGACTGACCCCAGGGTTGAGCGGGCGGCTGCTGCTGACCACTCGGATTCTGCTGGGTGGGGGCCGCCTGACCACCGGACTGCTGCTGACCGCCCCAGACCTGGGTCGGATCGTTGCTGCGCCCCTCCCCTGGGCCGGGGGTCTCGCTCGGGCCGAACGGGCCGCTCATCTGCCTGCCTCCACTCGCACTCGTCCTACAACATGTTGCCCCCGCGTGAGAACACCCGCTCACCACGGCCGGTACACGAAGCCATCCAATCACAGTCCAGCTGTGTTTGATGCCTCCGTCACCCACCGGCGGGTCCGGTGGCGGACGGGTCCGCCACCGTCCCGGACGGCCCGGCTACGCCGCGTCCACCGCGACGACACCGCGCCGGATGGCTCGCACCGCCTTGGCGGCGGTGGCGGCGACCTCCACATCGTCGGCGGTGTTGTGAATCTGGTCCAGCAGGTCGATCACCTGACGGCACCAGCGCACGAAATCCCCCGCCGACAAAGCATTTCCCTGATCTCCGCTGGCCAGCAGTGATTCGGCCAGCCCGTCACCGCGCGCCCACTTGTGAATGCCGGTGACGAAACCGAGATCCGGTTCCCGTGTGGGATCAAGCTTGAACCGCGCCTCGTCCGTGCGCAACTCCCCCCAGACGGCGATGGTGTCGGCGACTGCGCGCCGGATCGGCGCGGTGGGCCCGGTGGCCCCCAGAATGCCGCCCTCCGAACGGGATTCGTACACGAGGATGGAGACCACCGCGGCCAGCTCGGCCGGGCCCAGCCCCCGCCACCGGCCCTGCCGCAGGCATTCGGCGACGACCAGATCGGCCTCGGTGTAGATGCGCGCGAGCCGGCGGCCGTCGGCGGTGACCTCACCGTCGGCGACATAGCCCCGGTCCGCCAGCAGGGCCACGATCCGGTCGAAGGTGCGCGCCAGCGAGTTGGTGGTGGTGGCGACCTGCCGGCGCAACGATTCGGTCTCGCGCTGCAACCGGCTGTAGCGCTCCCCGGTCCGCGCCAGCTGCTCCCGGTCCGGCCGGCCGTGCGCCGGATGCGAGCGCACCGCGCGCCGCAGGGTCATCAGCTCCCGATCGTCGGCCGCCTTGGCCCGCGCGCCGCGGCGCTGCCGGCCGGGCGCGATGAGACCGGTGTCGCGCAGCGCCGACGCCAGATCGCTGCGGGCGCGGGCGGTGCGGTGGTCGACGTGCCGCGGCAGCCGCATCCGGCCCAGCGGCTGGGCCGGGGTCGGGAAATCGGCGGCCGAGACGCGCCCGGCCCACTTGTCCTCGGTGAGAACCAGCGGACGCGGATCGCCGGGCGTCGCATCCGGCTCCAGGATGACCGCCAGCCCCTGGCGGCGGCCCGCCGGGATCGCGACCACATCGCCGCGGCGCAACGCGGTCAGCGACGCCACCGACGCCCCGCGGCGATCGGTGCGGGCCTGCCGCTCCAGATCGCGCTCGCGCTGCTTCAACCGGTCGCGCAGCGACAGGTACTCGAAGACCGAATCGTCGCCGATCTGCGAACGCAGCTTGCGCATCTGGCCCTCGTTGCGCTCGATGCCACGCACCAGGCCCACCACCGACCGATCCGCCTGGAACTGCGCGAACGACCGCTCCAGCAACTCCCGCGACTGCTCGGCGCCCATCCGGTCGATCAGGTTGATCGACATGTTGTACCCGGGCCGGAACGAGCTGCGCAGCGGGTACGTGCGGGTGGAGGCCAGACCGGCGACGGCGCTGGTGTCGACGTCGGGATGCCACACCACCACCGCGTGCCCCTCGACATCGATCCCGCGACGACCGGCCCGGCCGGTCAGCTGGGTGTATTCGCCGGGAGTGAGCTCGGCGTGCGATTCGCCGTTGAATTTGACCAGTCGTTCCAGCACCACGGTCCGAGCCGGCATGTTGATACCGAGCGCCAGCGTCTCGGTGGCGAACACCGCGCGCACCAGCCCGCGGACGAACAACTCCTCCACGGTGTGCCGGAACGCGGGCAGCATGCCGGCATGGTGTGCGGCCAGGCCGCGATGCAGCGCCTCGCGCCAATCCCAGTAGCCGAGCACCTCGAGATCCGCACGCGGCAGATCACCGGTGTGCTTCTCGATGATCGCGTCGACCTCGTCGAAATCCTCGGTGCGGGACAGATCCAGCCGCGAACGCAGGCACTGCGCGAGCGCGCCGTCACAACCGGCCCGGCTGAAGATGAACGTGATCGCGGGCAGCAGTCCCTCGTCGTCCAGCCGGGACAGCATCTCCGGCCGCGGCACGGACCGCCCGTCGCGGCGCGGCCCGCCACCGCCGCGGTACCGCGGCCCGCCACCCCAGCCGTTCATCCGGTCGGCGGTCTCGCGGTGCTCGATGTAGCGCACGAGCTCCTTGTCGACCATCACCTTCTGATCGCTGGAGTGCTGATCGAACAGATCGAACAGCCGCCGCCCGACCAGTACGTGCTGCCACAGCGGCACCGGCCGGGTCTCGTCGACGATCACCGCGGTGTCGCCGCGGACGGTCTCCATCCAGGCGCCGAACTCCTCGGCGTTGCTGACCGTCGCGGACAGGCTCACCAGCCGCACGTCGGGCGGCAGATGCAGGATGACCTCCTCCCACACCGCGCCGCGGAACCGGTCGGCCAGATAGTGCACCTCGTCCATGACCACGTAGGACAGGCCGATCAGCGCGTCCGAGCTCGCGTACAGCATGTTCCGCAGCACCTCGGTGGTCATCACGACCACCGGCGCCGTCGGATTCAGCGACTGGTCGCCGGTGAGCAGGCCGACCGTGTCCTTGCCGTACCGCTCGACCAGGTCGGCGTACTTCTGATTGGACAGCGCCTTGATCGGCGTGGTGTAGAAACATTTGCCGCCCGCCGCGAGCGCCAGATGGACCGCGAACTCACCGACCACCGTCTTGCCGGCTCCGGTGGGAGCGCATACCAGCACGCTGTGCCCGCTCTGCAGCGATACACAGGACTGCTGCTGGAACGGATCCAGGGTGAAGGACAGTTCGGCGGCGAATGCCGCGAGTTCGCCGGTCAGCGACTGTTGTGCCACTCCTCAGAGCGTATCGGACCAGTCCGACACAGAGCGCATGGTTTTCTCCGACTGCAAGGTCGCGGCCGAGGTGACCGGCTGCGCGGACGAGACGGGATCGGCCGCGGAGATCGCCTCGGGAGTGCCCGACAGCGGCGACGCCTCCTCGTCGGACAGCGCACCCCAGTTGTCGCCGCGACGCTGCTTACGCCGGTCGTTGAGCCGCGAGATCTGCACCGCGACCTCGAACAACAGCGTCAGCGCGGCGGCCAGCGACAGCATCGAGATGGGGTCCTGCGGGGTGACCACCGCCGCGAACACGAACATCCCGAAGATCAGCCCGCGCCGCCACTTCTTCAGGCGCTCGTAGCTGAGGATGCCGATCATGTTGAGCCCGACGACCAGCAGCGGCGTCTCGAAACTGACCCCGAAGATGATCAGCAGCTGAATGATGAAACCGAAGTACTGCGAACCGGACAACGCGGTGATCTGGACGTTGCTGCCGATCCCCATCAGGAAGCCGAGCGCGTGCGCGACCACCCAGTACGCCAGCACCGAACCCGCCACGAACAGCACCGCGCCGAAACCGACGAACGACAGCGCGTACCGCCGCTCCTTCGCGTACAGCCCCGGGGTGATGAACGCCCACAGCTGATACAGCCAGATCGGGCAGGCCACCACCACGCCGGCGGTCAGGCCGACCTTCAGCCGCAGCATGAACTGTTCGAACGGCGCGGTCGCCAGCAGGCGGCAGGCGCCGTCCTGGCTCAGGACCGCGCGATGCGACGCGGGCAGCGAACAGTACGGCCCGCGCAGGATCTCACCGAGACTCTCGATGCCCAAGAACGAGTGCGAGTACCACAGGAATCCCAGAACCGTCGTGACCGTCACCGCCAGCAGCGCCTTCAGTAGTCGCGAGCGCAGCTCCTGCAGATGCTCCACCAGCGACATGGTGCCGTCGGGATTGACGCGACGGCGACTGCGCCGGGGGTCGAACGGAATGCGGATTCGCATGGATGTGTCTGCCTCGTCGATGGGCGGCCGGTCTGGACATACTCATCGGGCACTGTCCGGCATGCCTGCCCGGCATGCGACAGCGCCCATCGCGGACGGTCCGTCGGCCGTCCTGGCGTGCTCGGCCCGATCAGGCCTTGTGCAGATCCGGGTTGGCCTGTGCCGCGGGTGCGGCGGTCGGCTGCGCGGACGGCAGCTCGGCGGGGGCCTGGGTGGTGCTCGCGGTCGGAGTGCCGGTCGACGACGCGGACTTGCCGCCCTCGGTCTGCATCTCCTGCATCTCGCTCTTGAAGATCCGCAGCGACCGACCCAGACCACGGGCCGCGTCCGGCAGCCGCTTGGCGCCGAACAGCAGCACGAACACCAGCGCGATCAACAGCCAGTGCGTGGCGCTCAGAGAACCCATCGAAAACCTCCAGAAGACGTGGTCCATTCGATGCTACCGGACCGTGATTCGGCGAACTCGCCCGTCAGCTCCCGTTGGCCCGGTGTTTCATCGCGGCGCCGACACCGCCGTGCGGGCCGCGCGTAATTCCGCGAGCAGTTCGGGGCCCGCCCAGGTGCGGGGGTCACCGCGTTCGGCGATGGCGATCAGCTCCGTCAACCGGCTGTTCACCGGGGTGGGCACGCCGACCATCGTGCCCAGGCCGACGATCTCCCCCGACAACCAGGCGATCTCCGTGGGCCGGCCCAGCGCCAGATCGTCGGCCATCGAGGAGCGGGCCATCGGATCCACCGCGAGTACCGACCCGGCCAGCCGCCGGAACAGGCCGTCCGGCACGGTCAGCAGGTGGGCGAGCGCCCGCGGCGGCAGCAGCGTGAGCCGGGCCGGGCGGATGTGGGCCGCCCGCATCACCGTCAGCGCCTCCAGCTGCGTCAGGGACAGGCAGCGGCGGTAGTCGCGATGAGCGAGTTCCTCCCGCAGCGACCGACCGGACAGGGCGTTGATCGGGTTGTTCAGATTCAGCAGCAGCTTCGCCCACTGCACCGGCAGCAGGTCGGCGTGCCGGTTCAGCGGCAGGCCCGCGCGGCGGAACAGCGGCGCGAACCGTTCCAGCGCCGGATCGTCGGCGACGGCCAGTCCGCCGTCGGTGCCGCGATGGAAGTGCCCGTGCCCATGGTGCACCACGTTGAACATCACCATGCCCGCGAGCACCACGCACGCGGGCAGGAGTTCGCGCAGCACCGCGTCGTTGCCGATACCGTTCTGCAGGCTCAGCACCACCGTGCCCGGCCGCACCCGGTCGGCCAGCGCACGGGCCGCGTCCGCGGTCTGGCCGGACTTGACCGTCACCAGCACCAGATCGGCCGATTCGCCCGGACTCGGCGCCGGCCCGTCGGCCTCGAGCGCGGTCACCGCCCGGAACGCCGCGGACGCCACCCGATCGTCGCCGCCGTCGAGATCCGACAGGCGCAGTCCGGACGCGGTGATCTCGTCCAGCAGCCGCGGCCGGCCGACGAAGGTGATCTCCGCACCCGCGGCCGCCAGCTTCCCGCCCACGAAGATGCCGATGCTGCCGGCGCCGAACACCGTCACCCGGAACGTCAAGCGGGACCGACCTCCTCGATCGCGGGCCGGCCGAGATCGGTATCGGCCAGCGTCCGGTAGGCCTCCAGCGCGGCGCCGGACCGCTCCCGCACCGCGGTGACCAGCTCGGGCGGCCCCAGCACGGTGACGCCCGCACCGAATCCGAGCAGCAGCCGGGCCATCCAGTCCAGCGTGGCGAACCGCATCGTGGCCTCCACGCTGCCGTCCGGGTGGACCGCGATCCGCTGCATCGGGTACTGGTCCAGCACCCAGGCGTAATCGGGGTGAATTCGCAAGCGCGCCAACGGGACCGCCGGATCGCCGGAGAACAGGTCGAGCGCCGCGGACTCGTCGGTGGCATGGCTCGGCGGTCGTGCCGGTTCGGGCAGTTCGGCGGCCTCCTCGATCCGGTCGAGCCGGAACAACCGCACCCCCTCGGCCTGCCGGCACCACGCCTGCAGATAGGAGTTGTTGTCCACCAGCACGATTCGGATCGGATCCACCACCCGCTCGGAGACCACGTCCCGGCTGGCCGAATAGTAGACCAGCCGCAGCGCGCGATTGCCGGCCAGCGCGGACCGGACCGCCGTCACCGCGGGCGCCTCCACCCGCGCCACCGGGGCGGTCGGCGCGTGGGCCGTCACCCCGGCGATGGCCGACTCGATCTTGGCGCCCGCCGAATGCGCGGCCGAGGGATCCACCATCCCGGGCAGATCGGCGAGCGACCGCAGCGCCACCAGCACGGCGGTCGCCTCGGTGGAGGTCAGCCGCAGCGGGCGGTCCATCCCGGCGGAGAACGTGACCTCGATGCTCTCCTCGGAGAACGACAGGTCGATCAGGTCGCCCGGCCCGTAACCGGGCAGGCCGCACATCCACAACTGATTCAGATCGCTCATCAGCTGCTTGGTGGTGACCCCGAGATCCTCGGCCGCCTCCGCGGCGCTGATGCCGGGATGCGCGAGGAAATACGGGACCATGTTCAGCAGCCGTGACAGCCGCGTCGACAACCGTCCGCTCAACTGAGCCGAACCTCCTGCAGCACCGATTCCAGCCTGGTGATCACATCCGTGCGCAGATCGGCGGGCGCCAGCACCAGCGCGTCGGCGCCGAGCCCGGTGATGAGCCGCGCGAGCCAGCCGCGCGAGCGCACCGGCACCTCGACGATCGCGCCCGGCCGGCCCCCGACCTGCCGTTCCTCCACGACGACACCCATCCGGCGGATCTCCTGCCCGCGGCCGTCGGCGACCCACACCGTGGCCGACCCGGTCACGGGTGCGGCGCCGGTGACCTCGGTGACGATCCGGCGCAGGTCCACGCCCTCGGGTTTGTGCACGGCATTGTCCGGGCCGTATGCGGTGACGTCCTCGCCGATGCGGGACAACCGGAAGGTTCGCGGCGCGGCCCGGACCCGGTCGTAGCCGACCAGGTACCAGCGCCCGTGACGGGTGACCACACCCCACGGCTCCACGTCCCGCATCACGTACGGTTCCCGTTGCGAGACCCGGTGCTCGAACCGCACTGCCCGGCCCGCGTCGATGGCCGCCAGCAGTTTGCCCAGCGCGGCGTCGGAGCCGCGGGTGCGGGCCGGTACCGACGGCACCGAGGCCACGGCCGCCTCCGGCTCCACGTAGATACCCGCCGCCCGGAGCTTCAGCAGCGCGCCCTCGGCCGCCGCCGCCAGCTCCGGCGATTCCCACAGCTGGACCGCCACCGCGACCGCGGCGGCCTCTTCACTGGTCAGATCGATCTCGGGCAGTTCGTACGCGTCACGGTTGATCCGGTACCCCTCCTGCGAGGTGTACCGGCTGACCGGCCCGACCTCCAGCGGAATACCCAGATCGCGGAGCTCCGCCTTGTCGCGCTCGAACATCCGGCTGAACGCCTCGTCGCTGGCGGAGTCGTCGTATCCGGCCACGCTGTCGCGAATCCGCTCCGCGGTCAGGAACTGCCGGGTCGACAGCAGCGCGATGACCAGATTCATCAGCCGCTCGACCTTGGATATCGCCACCCGATAGAGAGTAATCGGCCGGTGCGCGCCCCGCCGTCCCGGTGGGTGTCGGCGACAGCGGGGCGTGTCGGACTACATCGAGGCGATCAGCCGGTCGACGCGCTCGTCGACCGAGCGGAACGGGTCCTTGCAGAGCACCGTGCGCTGGGCCTGATCGTTGAGCTTCAGGTGCACCCAGTCCACGGTGAAATCGCGGCCGGCCTCCTGAGCTGCGGTGATGAAGTCGCCGCGCAGCTTGGCCCGGGTGGTCTGCGGCGGCGTGGTGACCGCCGCGTCGACCGCCTCGTCCTCGGTGACGCGCTTGGCCAGACCCTTGCGCTGCAGCAGGTCGAACACGCCGCGGCCGCGCTTGATGTCGTGATAGGCCAGGTCGAGCTGGGCGATCTTGGGATCGGACAGCTCCATGTTGTAGCGATCCTGGTAGCGCTGGAACAGCTTGCGCTTGATCACCCAGTCGATCTCGGTGTCGACCTTCGCGAAGTCCTGCGCCTCGACCGCGTCCAGGGTGCGGCCCCACAGATCCACCACCGCGTCGACCTGCGGATCGCGATCGCGATTGCGCAGATGTTCGACGGCCCGGGCGTAATACTCGCGCTGGATGTCGAGGGCGCTGGCCTGTCGGCCGCCGGCCAGCCGCACCGGGCGGCGGCCGGTCAGATCGTGGCTGACCTCCCGGATCGCCCGGATCGGATTGTCGAGGGCGAAGTCGCGGAACGACACGCCGGCCTCGATCATCTCCAGCACCAGCGACGCGGTGCCCACCTTCAGCATCGTGGTGGATTCGGCCATGTTCGAGTCGCCGACGATGACGTGCAGGCGCCGGTACTTCTCCGCGTCGGCGTGCGGCTCGTCCCGGGTGTTGATGATCGGCCGCGACCGGGTGGTGGCCGAGGACACACCCTCCCAGATGTGCTCCGCCCGCTGGGACAGGCAGAACGTCGCGGCCTTCGGCGTCTGCAGCACCTTGCCGGCGCCGCAGATCAGCTGGCGGGTGACCAGGAAGGGCAACAGCACGTCGGAGATCCGGGAGAACTCCCCGGCCCGCACCACGAGGAAGTTCTCGTGGCAGCCGTAGGAGTTGCCGGCCGAGTCGGTGTTGTTCTTGAACAGATAGATGTCGCCGCCGATACCCTCCTCGGCGAGCCGCTGCTCGGCGTCGATCAACAGCTCCTCGAGCACCCGCTCACCGGCGCGATCGTGCGTGACCAGCTGCACGAGCGAGTCGCATTCGGCCGTGGCGTACTCCGGATGGGAGCCGACGTCGAGGTAGAGGCGGGCACCGTTGCGGAGGAATACGTTCGAGCTACGGCCCCAGGAAACCACCCGGCGGAACAGATACCGGGCCACCTCGTCAGGGCTCAACCGACGGTGGCCGTGGAACGTACACGTCACCCCGAACTCGGTCTCGATCCCCATGATTCGTCGCTGCACACCATCGACATTACCGCGCTCGAATGCCGTGACGGGGCTGTCGGCGGGACCCGTTATATACGGGTTCACAACGATTTGGCGTGTCGAGTGGACATACCAGGCCCTGCACCTGCGTAAACACCGTCTACGACCACGTGAACGAATCCGGCCCCTCGGCACTCGGTGGTAACGAGTGCCAGGGGCCGGATTCGGATTCCGTATGCGCGCTACGGGTTGGAAGGGTCTCCCGCCGAAGGGGTTTCGGACTCCTCCGCATCGCCGCCGGCCGCCTTCTCGGTGCCGGCGCCCAGCAGGGACTCCAGCGCCGAGCCGTCGATGCGGCGGAACGCCCGCCGTGGCCGGGACTGCTCCAGCGTCGCCACCTCCAACGAGGCTACGCCGAGCGAGCGCTTCTCCTTGTCACTCTCCGGGCTGACCTTCTGCAGCGCCTGCAGGGCGACGCCGATCGCGCCGGGGAGATCGAGGCCGGACCGGTACGACGACTTCAGCGCGGTGACGATGGGATCGGTGTTGCCGCCCATCACCACGTACTGCCGCTCGTCGACGATGGAGCCGTCGAAGTTGATCCGGTACAGCACCGAATTCTCCGACTCCCCCGGGTACCCGACCTCACCGATGCAGATCTCCACCTCGAACGGCTTCAGCTGATCGGTGAAGATGGTGCCCAGCGTGGACGCGTACATGTTGGCCAGCGCGCGGCCGGTCACATCGCGACGGTCGTACTGGTACCCGCGCAGGTCGGCCTGGAGGATGCCGCCCCGGCGCAGGTTCTCGAACTCGTTGTACTTGCCGACCGCGGCGAACCCGATGCGGTCGTACAACTCACTCACCTTGTGCAACGTCGCCGACGGGTTCTCCGCGACGAACAACACACCCTTGTCGTACACCAGCACCACGACACTGCGTCCCCGGGCGATACCCTTGCGCGCGAGTTCCGTCTTGTCGCGCATGATCTGTTCGGCCGACGCGTAGTACGGCAGTGTCATGCTGCATCTCCTTCCCGCACGCCCGGGCGGCCTGCGTGGTTACGCTCCGCTGCCGCCTCCGGCCGCTGACCGGTCATGCGGATGCGCTCCCTTCCGAAGACGATGCGGTCTCATCGGCCGACCGCTCGTCGACGATCGACCGGGCGAGCTCCGCCAGCCGCTCCTCGGACACTTCCTCCGCGCCCTCGGCGTCGATCACGATCGCTGTGGGGTAGATACCCCGCAGCATGTCCGGACCGCCGGTGGCGGTGTCGTCGTCCGCGGCGTCCAGCAGCGCCTCGACCGCGATCCGCAGCGCGCGCTCCTGATCGAGGCCGCGGCGGTACGTCTTCTTCAGCGACGACTTGGCGAACAGTGAGCCGGAGCCGACCCCGGTGTACCCGAAGCGCTCCTCGCTGCGGCCACCGACCACGTCGTACGACACGATTCGACCGGACCGGTCGGGATCGGTCGCGGCAGGGTCGTAACCGACGAGGATCGGGACCACCGCCAGGCCCTGCAGGGCGGCGGGCAGGTTGTCGCGCACCATCTTCGACAGCTTGTTGGCCTTGCCGTCGAAGGTGAGGGAGACGCCCTCGATCTTCTCGTAGTACTCCAGCTCCACGGCGAACAACCGGATCATCTCGACCGCCACGCCCGCCGTACCGGCGATACCCGCGGCGGAAAAGGTGTCGGTGATATAGACCTTCTCCACGTCCCGGCTGGCCAGCAGGTTGCCCATGGTGGCCCGCCGGTCGCCGGCGATCAGGACGCCGCCGCGGTAGGTGACGGCCACGATCGTGGTGCCGTGCGGAGCGATATCCGGCGACGCCGCCCCTCGCGGGGCGGCGTCGGAGATTGCAGCGAAACCGTTGGCGGGCAACAGTTCCGGTGCGTGCTCTCGCAGATGTTCGGAGAAGGATGACAGGGCGTACCCCGGATGGAGACGCATGGGGTCACCGGATGTCACTGGCCGCCTTTCTGAACGTATGCGCGCACGAAGTCCTCGGCGTTCTCCTCGAGCACGTCATCGATCTCGTCGAGCAGGTCGTCGGTTTCCTCCGCCAGCTTCTCGCGACGCTCCTGTCCGGCCGCGCCGTCCCCGATCGGGCCCTCGTCCTCGTCGCCGCCACCGGCGCGCTTGGTCTGCTCTTGTGCCATAGCAGCCGACCTCCTCGTGTACTGATCTTCGGCGAGCACCGGTGAAGACCCGGTACTCGTACCCCAACACTACCCATCAGCGGTGACAAGATGCAGTAACTTTGGCCTCCGCATCGCTGCGGCGGGTTCGCGGCCCCTGAGCCTCGGGCCTTCCCTCCTGCGCTCCTCCGCTTCGCTCCCTCGCTGCGTCGGTCCGGGATCGAGACGGGCCGCGAACACTTTGTGCGCCTTTGTTTGTCCGGGATCGAGACGGGGGTGTGCGCTCAGTGGGTCAGCTGTTCTACCAGTTCCGCGGCGGTTTCGACGCCGTCGAGCAGCTTCCCCACGTGGGATTTGGTGCCGCGGCGTGGCTCCAGGGTGGGGATTCTCACCAGGGAGTCGCCGCCGAGGTCGAAGATCACCGAATCCCAGCTGGCGGCGGCGATGTCGGCGCCGAAACGGCGCAGGCACTCGCCGCGGAAGTAGGCGCGGGTGTCGGTGGGCGGGTTGGTCATCGCGTCGACCACCTGCTGCTCGGAGACCAGGCGCTGCATCGAACCGCGCGCGACCAGGCGGTTGTACAGGCCCTTGTCGAGCCGGACATCCGAATACTGGAGGTCGACCATGTGCAGTTTCGGTGCGGCCCAGCCCAGGCCCTCACGCTTGCGCATACCTTCCAGCAACCGCAGCTTGGCCGGCCAGTCCAGCAGATCCGCGCACTCCATCGGATCGCGCTCCAGCAGATCGAGGACGTGCGCCCACTTCTCCAGCACATCGGTGACACGGGCGTCGTCGGTGCCCTGCCTGGAGTGGAACTTCTCCGCCCGATCGAGGTAGATCCGTTGCAGCGCAAGGCCGGTCAGCTCACGGCCGTCGGAGAGCGCGATCACCGCCCGCAAGGTCGGGTCGTGACTGATCTGATGCACCGCGGTGACCGGCCGGGCCAGTTGCAGATCCGACAGATCCTCACCGGCCTCGATGAGATCCAGCACCAGCGCGGTGCAGCCAACCTTCAGATAGGTCGACCACTCGGCCAGATTCGCGTCCCCGATGATGACGTGCAGGCGACGGTACTTGTCGGCATCGGCGTGCGGCTCGTCCCGGGTGTTGATGATGCCGCGCTTGAGCGTGGTCTCGAGGCCGACCTCGACCTCGATGTAGTCCGCGCGCTGGGACAGCTGGAACCCCGCCTGGTCGCCGGACTGACCCATCCCGACCCGGCCCGAGCCGCAGACCACCTGGCGGGACACGAAGAACGGGGTGAGCCCCACGATGATCTGGTTGAACGGGGTGTCCCGGCTCATCAGATAGTTCTCGTGGGTGCCGTAGGAGGCGCCCTTGCCGTCGACATTGTTCTTGTACAACTGCATCCGCGGCGCGCCGGGCACACTGGAGGCGTAGCGGGCCGCGGCCTCCATCACGCGCTCACCGGCCTTGTCCCAGATCACCGCGTCCAGCGGGTCGGTGACCTCGGGCGCGGAGTATTCCGGATGCGCGTGATCGACGTACAATCGCGCGCCGTTGGTGAGGATCATATTGGCCGCGCCGACCTCGTCGGCGTCGATCACCGGCGCCGGGCCGTTGAGCCGGCCGAGGTCGAAACCGCGCGCATCGCGCAGCGGCGACTCGACCTCGTAGTCCCAGCGCGTGCGCTTGGCCCGCGGCACGCCCTCGGCCGCCGCGTAGGCCAGCACGGCCTGGGTGGACGTGAGGATCGGGTTGGCCGACGGCTCGGAGGGCGTCGAGATGCCGTACTCGACCTCGATTCCGATGATGCGCTGCATATGTCGAGACTAGGCGACGACAGGCCGAACCCGCAGATGCCCCCGGGCGGTTCGCCGCTGCGGAAACGACTCCACTCATGCACGGTCGGCAATGTTTGTCGGGCCCGGCTCGTACTGTTCGCGGTGATCGCGTTCGAACATCGGTGATCGCTCGGCCCGCACGTGTACCGATCACCCACCGTACGCTCGAACCGATCGCTCGCCGCACTGCCACCGAACGCGCGCCCTGCCCGGCCGCACTGCGCGCACTCGGTTCACAGCTCGTTCGCCGCGTCACCCGCTCGCCCGGTTCGCCGTTCGAAATGTTCGATGGTTGTTCCCGCCGGGGATCGTCCGGCACTCGGGGTTCGCTCGTAAAGTCTGTTCTCGGCGGCGGTTTCGGCTCGCCGCCCCGAACTCGCCGTCCGCAGGTGTTCGCCGTCACGAAACGGGGGTAAGGATCGTGTCGATTCCACAGGTCGGGTCGGGGCCGCACGCTGCCGGAGACGCCGATCACGGCACCGGCCATCGGGAAACCGATACGGCAGTACACCGATCCGGCGGCGTTCGCGCGGCCGTCGGGAAACCGACGGCACCGGCCCGGCCGGGACCGATATCGGCCCACCCCGGCCCGGGGAAGCCGCGCGAGCCGGCGGCGACGGCTCGGTGGTGGCAGGGTTCTTCGGCGTATGTGCTCGCCGGGCTGCTGGCGGTGGGCCTGGCGCTCGGACCCGTACTGTCGCGATGGCTGGCGGGGGCGCCGCGGGTACAGACCGGCATCACCATCTTCACGGGTGTTTTCGTGCAGGCGGTGCCGTTCCTGGTGCTGGGTGTGCTGATCAGCGGCGCGATCGCCGCGTTCGTATCGCCGGAGATCCTGCGGAAGTTGTTGCCGCGCAACGAATCCGCCGCCGTGGTGGTTGCCGGGGCCGCGGGCGTCGCACTACCCGGCTGCGAATGCGGGGTGGTGCCGGTGTCGCGCCGGCTGATGGATCAGGGCGCACCCAGCGCGGCGGCCTTCGCATTCCTGTTGTCCGCGCCGGCGGTGAATCCGGTGGTACTGGTGGCGACCGCGGTGGCGTTCCCCGGGCAGCCGGGCATGGTGGCGGGCCGATTCACCGGGTCGCTGGCGACGGCCTTCGTGATGGGCTGGCTGTGGGCACGGTTCGGGCGGCCCGAGTGGTTCTCCGTGCAGCCGCGCGGTCACGAGCACCGTGCGCCGGGGCGATCGCGGTGGGTGATCTTCAGCGAGGCGGCTCGGCACGATTTCCTGCAGGCCGCCGCCTTTCTGGTGATCGGGGCAGCGGCCGCGGCCGCCCTGCACGTACTCGTCCCGGCGCAGTGGTATCGCTCGCTGGCCGGACAGCCGGTGCTGTCGGTACTGGTGCTGGCCCTGCTGGCAGTGGTGCTGGCCCTGTGCTCGGAGGCGGACGCCTTCGTCGCGTCGAGTATGTCGAGCCTGCCGCTGTTGCCGCGCTTGGTATTCCTGGTCGTCGGTCCCGCCGTCGACGTGAAACTGTTCGCGATGCAGGCGGGTACGTTCGGGCGCCGGTTCGCGTTACGCTTCGCACCGGCGACGTTCGTGGTCGCCGTCGTGTGCGGCACCGTGGCCGGTCTGATCTTCCTGGGAGGGGCGCGATGAACCGCGTCGCACAGAATTTCGTCCTGCTGCTCATCGGTATCGCGGTCGTGAAGATCGCCGCCGACGGGACCTATCTCCGCTACGTGAAACCCGCACTGGGACCGTTCCTGCTGGTGAGTGGGACGATTCTCGTGCTGCTGGCCCTCACGGCGATCGTCCGTGACCTACGGCGTCCGCGAACCGCGGCGGTCACCGAACCCGCTACAGTCGGTCACGGCGCGACGAATCGGATTGCGGCCGAACAGGATCCGTCGCTCGACGAAGACGAACACGGTCATTCGGACCGCCCGCACTGGTTGCTGCTCGCACCGATCGCCGCACTCCTGATCGTGGTACCGCCGGCGCTGGGTGCCGGGTCGGTGCAGTCGGGGACCACCGCGCAGGCCAGCGTCGGTCAGCCGGGCGCCACCGACGACGGCAAGTACGACTTCGGGCCGCTGCCAGCCGGATCGGCGCCGACGGTCCGGATGTACGACCTGATCGACCGGGCCTCCTACGATTCCAGTGGGGCGCTGGACGATCACGACGTCACGGTGGTCGGTTTCATCGTGCGGACCGCGGCCGACGGTGCGCCGCGCACCGACGGCAGCCGGGGCGGCGTCGACCTGGCCCGGCTGGTCATCACCTGTTGCGTCGCCGACGCGCAGACCATGCGGATACATCTCGCCGGTGATTTTCCGCTGCCCGCCGACGACACCTGGGTATCCGTGCGCGGCCGGGTGCAGCCGGATTCGGCTGTCCCGCAGACCCGGATGACACCCACGCTCACGGTCGCGGATCTGCACGCGATACCGGCACCGGCGCGCGTATACGGCTGATCAGGCCGGGTGCGGTACGACGCGGCGCGAGAGCAGGTCGGCGACCGGGGTGTCCCGGGTGAGCGGCACACCCAGGCTGCGCGCGTTGCCCTCGAACAGCCCGAGGATCGACTCGGTGAGCATGCCCACCACCTGGTCGGAGGTCAGCGTGGCCGGGTCGCCGCGCCAGCTGTCGACCACGCCGTCCACCAGCCCGATCACTCCGAAGGCCATCGGGCGCGCCCGATGCGGGTCGATGTCGTAGACCGACAGCGCGGTGGCGAACAGGTCGGCGAGCCGGCCACCGATGCGGTTGCGGGCGCCGCCGAGCCCGTGCGATCCGTCGCCGTCGGCCGCGTCGCCGGTCAGGAAGAGATGCAGATTGCGGTGCCGCTCCACCCAGCCCACATAGGTGCCGACCGCGCCCCGCACCGCGTCGCGGACCGAGCCCTCGGTGCGCAGCATCGGCATGACCTCGTCCAGCAGCGATTCCTGGATGCGGCGGCGGATCT
This sequence comes from Nocardia sp. BMG111209, assembly GCF_000381925.1. NCBI lineage: Bacteria > Bacillati > Actinomycetota > Actinomycetes > Mycobacteriales > Nocardiaceae > Nocardia > Nocardia sp. BMG111209. The sequence continues at coordinate 1,033,135 of NZ_KB907307.1, read as the reverse complement.
GCTCGTCGAGATCGGTCCGGCCGTCGAAGTGGCGGTAGACCACCGGTCGCGGTAGCCCGAGCCGATCGGCGATCTGCTGCACCGACACCTCGGCGCCACACTCCTCGATCACCTCGAGGGCGGCATCGAGCACCTCGGTGCGGCGTTGGCGCTTGTGATCCTCCCAGCGGGTGGCGCGGCCGTCCACGGCCGCCTGTGATTTCCCGCCGGTCTCGGACACAGCGGCAACTGTACTCCGCGACCCTATTGACCGGTACAAGGTGTCACACTAATCTGACTGTTACACCTTGTAGCATTAACTGGAGAGCCGCCATGGGCAATGAAGCCGCGCTGGCGCCCCGCGACCGTTTCGCGGACCGCCTGCTGACCGGATCGGTGAAGAAGTCCTACGACCCCGTGGTCGATGTCGACTGGGACGCCCCGCTGGATCCGGAAAAGATGTTCCTGCCGCCGGAGGTGGTGTCGCTGTACGGCACCGCGCTCTGGGAGGCGATGACCCCCGAACAACGCCGCGAACTGTCCCGGCAGGAACTCGCGAACCTGCTGTCCACGGGTATCTGGTTCGAGAATCTGCTGAACCGGATTCTGTTGCGGGAGTTGATGAACGACACCCCGACCAGCGCCTGGTCGCACTACACGCTCACCGAGATGGGCGACGAGTGCCGGCACATGATGATGTTCGGCAAACTGATCGACCGCATCGAGGCCCGCCCCTACTGGCCGAAACCCCCTGCCCGCCTGCTCATCTCGGCGCTGGAACAGATACTGCGCGGCTCCATGACCTGGGTGGCCGCCCTGGTCGGCGAGGAGATCTTCGACGCCCAGCAGCGCCGCACCCTCGACGATCCCGAGTTGCAGCCGGTGGTGTCGCGCGTGATGCGCATCCACGTCACCGAGGAGGCCCGGCACATCGGCTTCGCCCGCGACGCGCTGGCCCGCCGGGCACCGGAGATGTCGGCGGCCGAACTGGCCTTCACCCGGGCCTGCGTCGCGGTGGCGGCGCCGCTGTTCGTCTCGCTGCTGGCCAACCGGCACATGTACCGCCGGGCCGGCCTGGACGGCCCAGCCGCCCGCCGAATCGCGTTGCGCAACCCGCATTTCCGGCGCAACCTCGCGGTCGGCGCGGCGGACCTGGCCGCGGTACTGGACCGGAACGGGCTGTTCGGCCCGGCCGGGAAGGCGATCTGGCGGATGGCGGGGATGCTGCCGCGATGATCGAACTTCCCGCGGAACTCGTTCCGGCACCGGACTATTCCGGCCCGGCGGTGCTGGACGTCCCAGGTGCGGAGGTGCCGGTGCGGGTGACGCTGTCCGGACATCTGGACCCGATCGACGGCCGCTTCCATTGGTACGGCCGCGTCACCGCCGACCCCGGCGTCGAACTGCCCGATCCCGGGCGCGGGCAGGTGACGCTGATCCTGCCGGACGGCGCCGCGGCGGCCGGTCGGCTGCAGGAACGCGACCCGTGGGGCAACCTGCGCATCGTCGGCCTCGGCGCACCGCCGTTCGCGTCCGGAAACCGTTAGGGCACAACGACCGGCGGCGGCACGGGACACCGTGCCGCCGCCGCGGCGTCAGGCGGGCACCTTGTCCAGGAATCCGTGCACATGCGCGATCCGCCCCTGCTCCAGCACGATCACGTCGAAGCCGACGACCAGCGGCTCCGCACCCGGCGCGCCGAGCTCCCAGGTGAACCGCGCCAGATCGTGATGGCCGTCGACCGGGCCCGCGCCGAGGCCGAAGCGCAGCCCGGCGAACTGCTGCTGGGCGCCGCCGACCACCCGGTCGATCTCGCCGGCGCCCGCGACCGCGGCCAGCGGATCGGTGTAAGTGGCTCCGGCGGTGAACAATTCGTCGATCAACGCGCGGCGCTTGCCCGGGTCCTGCTCGTTCCAGACGTCGATGTAGCGGCGGGCGATGGTCTCGTGGTTCTCGTATTCGCTCATGTATCGAGCATGTTCGACATCGGCGCGGGAGTCGATTACCCGCGGGGTAACCGGATCCAGTCGAAGATCTGCTCGTGCGCGAGATGCAATGCGCCGTTCTGGCAATGCAATTCGCCGCCCTCCGCGGCGGTGAACTCGCGCAGCGTCACCGACCGCGCGCCGGTGAGGCGCTCGGCGAACCGGTAGGCCAGCGACTTCGGGTAGAAGTGCTCGCGCTCGGCGACCAGCAGCAGCACATCCGCGGCGATGTCGGCGGCCCACTCGTCGTCACCGTCGGCCGCCAGCTTCGCCACCAGATCCGGGAGATCCGCCGCGCCGAAGGTCCAGCGCGCGTTGGCCAGTGCCCAGCGCGTCTGGGTATCGAAACGCCCTGCGGCGCTGACGATTCGGGCCAGCCACCGCGGCATGGTGGCGGCGGCCGAGCGCAGCGGCCACGGGATGCTCGCCGTGAACGCGTCCAGCATTCGGGGGAAGTAGTCGAACAGTACGATCCGGTCGTAGCGCGGATCCTTGGCGGCGGCTCGGGCCAGTAGCCTTCCGCCGTAACTGATTCCGATACCGGTGATCGACTCGGCCACGATATGCGTTGCGGCCCAGTTGAGTACCGCCGACGACGGAACCTCCCACCGATGGTCGAACGGAACGCCGTACCGCCGCAGCAGATTACCCTGTCCCGGACCCTCGTAGACCAGAACGGCGAAGCCGCGGTCCAGGGCCGCCCGGGCCACGGTGAACCACAGCTCGTCCGGCACGGAGTCGAAGCCGCCGCACACCACCAGCAGCGGCGCGCCCGGCGCGCGCGGAGGGAAGTACATGACCTCCAATTCCGCTTCCCCGTAAGGGATCTCGGCGCGCACCAACTCCACACCGAGCGCGGACAGCCCGGCGTCGAAACCGGCCCGCGCACGATCGGCGGTGCCCGGCCGGCGGGTATCGGCGGGATCGAGGAAGAACTCCGCGGTCCGCAGATAGTTCGCCGCGCGCAGCAGCGCATTACCCTTCGACAGCTCGTCGCGCAGGCCGTCGGCACGGTCGAGCAGCATGGTGCCCAACCGATTCCATTCGCGGAACCAGGAATCGGTGTCCCCGCCGCGGATACGCCGGGTCGCCGACAGTACCTCCCCGAGGTCGGCCCCGCCGACCGGGGCGTACCACATCACCCGGACGGTCTCGAAGTCGAAAGCTTTGTCCCGGAAGAAAATTCCCAACCGTTCCACCTCGCGTGCGGCGCTGTGCAAAGCATCCTATGGTGGACACCACCGCTCTCACAACACAGCCGGAACCACCGGCACCGAGGAGTTCAGCATGGCAGAGCAGTCCCACATCGAGTTGGTCCGTCGCGCCTTCGAGGCGTTCGAGAAAGGTGACCTGGACACCGTCAAAGAATCGTTCAGTCCCGACGTCACCTGGTTCTCCGCCGGACGCAACTGGCTGGTGGGCACCTACCAGGGGATCGATGCGGTCATCGGTTTGCTGGCCACGATCTTCGCGTACTCCGAGGGCACCTACCGTGCCGAGATCACCGACATCCTCGCCGGTGACGACGTCGTGGTCGTACTGCAGAAGGTCGAGGCGTCGCGGTCCGACGGCCGCAGCATGAGCGTCGGCGCCGTCCTGGTGGCCGAGATCGCCGACGGCCGGATCGGCAATGTGCGGGCCTGGCCGGACGACCTCTACTCCGAGGACGAGTTCTACGGCGCCGAGCCGCCGGCGGGCTGGACCGCCCCGGCCCGCGGCTGATCGCCGGCTACCGCAACGATCGCAGCGCCTCGTCGTCGCGAGCGACCACGGCCCGGCCGTCGGCGGTCGCGACGATGGGGCGCTGGATCAGCCTGGGGTGCGCGGCCAGCGCCTCGATCCAGCGCTCCCGCTCGGTATCGGTGCGCGCCCAGCCGGACAGGCCGAGTTCCTTCGCCTCGTCCTCGCCGGTGCGCGTGATGTCCCACGGCTGCAGTCCGAGCCGGGTCAGCATGTCCCGCAACTCGGCGGCGCTCGGCGGATCCTCCAGGTAGCGCCGCTCGGTGTAGGCGATACCGGCCTCGTCGAGGAACGCCTTGGCGGTGCGGCTCTTCGAGCACCGCGGGTTGTGCCAGATCTCGGTCGTCATATCTCGTACCCTAACGATTCACTTCAGCGTGCCGTCGGTGACCAGCCCGCGCAGGCCGCGCCGGTCCAGCTTGCCCGAGGGCAGTGTGGGGATGTGATCGGCGGTGGTGACGATCCAGCGCGAGGGCACCTTGTAGCCGGACAACTGCTCGCGGGCGCGAGCGGCCACGGCATCGAGATCCAGCGGCCCGGCGGCGGGCACCACGACGGCGCACACCTCCTCGCCGCGCGCGGGATGATCGATGCCGACGATCACGCACTGCGCGATGTCGTCGAAGGTCTCCAGCACCGATTCCACTTCCAGCGGAGACACATTCGCGCCCGCGACCTTGATGAGATCACCGGTCCGGCCGACATAGAACAGCCGCCGATCGCCGGGGTTGCGGTAGACCCGGTCGCCGGTGCGGTACCAGCCGTCGGCGTCGAACACGTCGTGCCGTTCCCGCTTGTTGTATCCGGCCATCACGCCGATCCCGCGGATGTGCAGTTCGCCGACGGTGCCCGCGGGCACGGGCCGGTCCTCGGTGTCGACGATGCGAATCTCGGTGTGCGCGAAGCTACCTCCGGATTCGGTCAGGCTGCGGTGGATCGGGAAGCCGTCCGGCACACCGATCATCGCGAGATCGGCCGGGCCCGACAGCATCGGCGCGCTGCTCAGATCCCGATCCGGGAAACTCGGATGCGCGCGCAGCCGCTGGGTGAACGCGGGCCAGCCGACCAGGCCCTGCCCCCGCTCCCGTTCGATGAGATCCAGTGCGGCACCGGCTTCCAGCCGCGGCAGCACCAGCAGGGTGGCCGGTTCGTGCAGCGCACCCATCGCCGCCAGCACGCCCCCGATCCAGAAGAACGGCATCGCGCACAGGATGCGCGGCGCGGATTCGGCGCCGGTGATGTTGCGGATCGCCGCGGGCCACGTCGCGGTCTGCCGCACCAGCGTGCCGTGGGTGTGCAACACCCCCTTCGGATCGGCCGTGGACCCCGAGGTGTGGATCATGATCGCCGGGTCGGCCGGGGACACCTCGGCCTCCACCGCCGCCAGCAGCTCCGCGGGCACGATATCGCGCTCGTCGCGGGCGGTGGCCCACGGCCGGTCACTGTCACCGGTGAGCACGATCCCGCGCAGATAGGGCGCGGCGGACAGCCGCAGGGTCGTGGATTCCTGGTCCGCGAGTTCCGGCAGCGCCGCCTCCAGCGTGGCGGCGGTCTCGGTGGCGAGCACCCGCACCGGCGCGATCAGCAGCGCCACATCCGCCAGCCGCAGCACCTTGCCGAGTTCGACCGGCGCGTACAGCGTGCTCAGCGGGACGGCGACCGCGCCGATCCGCGACACCGCCAGCCACCACACCGCCCATTCGTCGCTGTTGGGGAAGTACAACCCGATCCGGGCGCCCTTGCCGAGGCCGCGATGCAGCAGCCAGCGGGCGAGCAGTGCCGAACGCCGATCGGCCTCGGCGTAGTCCAGCCGCTCCTCGGGGGTGATCACGTAGTGCTGGGCGCCGAACTCCCGCACACTGCGGGCCAGCAGCGCACCGATGGTCGGTTCCGTGGTCGTCGACGACATCCGCCCAGGATAGATGATCATTCTCCGAAACGGAGAGGCATCCTCTCGCTACCCGCCGGATCAGGCCGACCGCGCCGGGGCCACCTCGATGCCATCCGGAACACCTTGTGCCGCAAACTCTTCCGGAGCCGCGGCGATCACGGTGTCGAGAATCGCGCGCGAGGTCTGCAATTCGGTGATGGCCGCGGTGATGCGGTCCCGCTCCCGGTTCAGATCGGCGACCAGCGACGAGCAGTTCGGTACCAGGCGTTGCTCGTCCTCGCGCAGGCACGGCAGCACGGTCGCGATGGTGGCGGTGTTGAGCCCGGCGGCGAGCAGGCTGCGGATCCGCCGCACGGTGGTGACATCGCCCTCGCCGTATTCGCGGTACCCGCTCGGGCGGCGCAGCGGCCGCAGCAGACCCTGCTGTTCGTAGTACCGCAACAGGCGCTCGGGCACGCCGGTGCGGCGGGACAACTCCCCGATACGCATGTGGACCTCGCTCGGCCGGTCTCGGTACCGGCATGGGCACGCCAGTCTAATCTGTCGGTGGTGCCGGGTAGGTTCCGGTGGGTGGCACTGAACTGGAAACTCGTCATCGACGCAGGCAACGCTCCCGTCCTCGCCGACTTCTGGGCCGCGGCGCTGGAGTACGAGGTGGAGGATCCCGGCGCGCTCGTCGAGCGGCTGTCTGCGGCCGGACAGCTGGGGGCCACCGAGGTCGCGGAACATCACGGCCGCAAGATCTTTCGCGGTTTCGCCGCGATCCGCCACCCCGACGACCCGTTCGACCCCGTCAGCGGCGTCGGCCAGGGCAGACGGGTGCTGTTCCAGGAGGTACCCGAGGCGAAATCCGGCAAGAACCGCCTGCACATCGACGTGCACAGCGGTGCCACCGGGCTCGACGCATTGGTCGCCCGGCTCGAGGAGCTCGGCGCGACCCGCGTCCGCGAGATCGACCGCGGCCCGGCCGGGCACTGGTGGATCATGCGGGATCCGGAGGGCAACGAATTCTGCGCGGCCTGATCCGCCGCTCACGCCGATCCGGGCACCGTCGCCCGCAGCGCCGCGATCACGCTGACCAGGTGGCCGCGCGTCGCCTGTTCGGCGCGGCCCGGGTCGCGGGTACAGATGCCCTCGATGATCGCCAGATGTTCGGCCACCGACACCGACGGTCGGCCGGGCACCAGGGCCAGCCGGAACTGGTGGCGGACGTTCTTGGCGCGCAACCGTTCCAGCACACCCGCGGCCGTGGCTTGACCACTGATCTCGACCACCCGCCGGTGCAGTGTCTGGTTGAGCTCCGAATACCCGAGCACATTGCCCCGGGCGACGGCGGTGCGCATCGCCGCACCCAGGGCACGCAACTCGGTGATCTCGGCGTCGGTGACCGATTCGGCCGCCTTCGCCGCGCACAACCCCTCCACCACCATCCGCACCTCGGAGATCTCGATCGCCTCCGCGACCGTGACCGCCCGCACCCGGGCGCCGCGGTTCTGGATGCGTTCCACCAGCCCCTCGTGCGCCAATTCGACCAGGGCCGTGCGTACTCCGCCGCGGCCGGCCCCGAACTGCTCGGCCAGATCCGATTCGACCAGCCGCTGATTGGGTGCGAACTCACCCCGGACGATCGCCTCGCGGATCGCGGCCGTCACATCCCGGTGAACCGGATCCTGCTCGTGCCGGGTCCAGTGCGCGCCGGCCCCGGACGGACTCCCCGGGGCAGGCGCGACGGGAGCCGGTCGCGCCGCTCCGCCGGACTGCTGCTCACGCGGTGGCATCCGGGCGCCGGCCCTCCTTCGCCTGCTGGATCAATGTGTAGATGCGCGAACGCAATTCGGCGAAGCGCGGCGCCGAGCGGGTGGTGAGCTGATCGCGCTCACCCGGCAGATCCACGACCACCTCCGCCATCACCACCGTCGGCGAACCGGACAGCACCACGACCCGCTGCCCGAGGTACACCGATTCGTCGATGTCGTGGGTGACGAACAGGATGGTCACGCCCAGCCGCTTCCACAGCGTGAGCACGAGATCCTCCAGATCGGCCCGGGTCTGCGCGTCGACCGCGGCGAACGGCTCGTCCATCAACAGGATCTGCGGCTCGTAGGCCACCGCGCGCGCGATCGCGACGCGCTGCTGCATACCGCCGGACAACTGCCACGGATGCGAATCGCCGACATGGCCCAGGCCGACCGCGTCCAGGGCCTCCTGCACCAGCCGCTGCCGTTCGGCCTTGCGAATCCGCTTCTCCTTCAACGGAAGTTCGACGTTCTGCCGCACGGTCATCCACGGGAACAGGCTGCGGCCGTACTCCTGGAAGACCACTGCCATCCCCGCGGGCGGTCCGGTGACCCGGTCGCCCTCCAGCAGCACCTCACCGGAGCTGGCGCTCAGCAGGCCGGCGATACATTTCAGCAGGGTGGTCTTGCCGGAGCCGGAAGGTCCCACGATGCAGACCAGTTCGCCGGTTCCGACCTCGAAGGTCAGGTCCCGCACGGCCTCGACGCCGCGGCCGCCGCTCTGGTAGATCTTCTGCAGCCCGCGCACGTCCAGCAGCGTCGTGCCGGTCCGCTCGCCGTCGGTCTCGATCGGTGTGGAGGTCATCTCAACTCTCTCGTTGTGACCGGCGCAGGCCGGTGTACCAGCTCAATGCCCGGGATTCCACGATCTGGAAGATGATCGACAGCACGTTGCCGATCAGCCCGAGCAGGATGATTCCCGTCCACATCTGCGGAATCGAGAAGCTGCGCTGGAACTGGACGATGGTGAAGCCCACCCCGCTGTTGGCGGCGAACATCTCGCTGATGACCATCAGGATGATGCCGATGGACAACGCCTGCCGCGCACCCGCCGCGATCTGCGGGCTCGCGCCGCGCAGTACGAGGTGGATCAGCCGCGAATGCGGGCGCATCCGGTAGCAGCGGGCGGTGTCGGTGAGCACCTCGTCCAGCCCGCGCACCCCCTCGACGGTGTTCAGCAGGACCGGCCAGACACAGCCGGACACGATCACCAGGATCTTCATCCCGTCGCCGATTCCGGCGAACAGCATCAGGATCGGGACCAGCACCGGCGACGGGATCGCCCGGAAGAATTCCAGCACCGGTTCCAGCAGCGCGCGCAACCAGCGCAGCGAGCCGATCGCCACGCCGAGCCCGACCCCCAGGATCAGCGCCAGGAAGTAACCGGCCAGCAGCCGCGCCACGCTGGGCAGCACGTCGGCGGTGAACCGGCCGTGGAACCAGGTGTCGCCGAAGGTGGCGAGGATGTCGTGCAGCGGCGGCCAGAAGAAATTCGTGCTGTGTGCCGTCGCGAACCACCACGCGGCGATCAGCACGACGGGAACGGCCAAGAGCAGCAACATCTTTCGCGCCACGGAGAGTACGCTCACGAGATCATCTCCCGGCGGATCGACGGATGCCAGCGCAACGCGCGGCGCTCGAGCGCGCGGACCACCACATTGACGAGCACGCCGAGCAGGCCGACCACGATGACCAGCGCGTACATCGAGGGCACGGCCTCGGAGTTCTGTGCGACCGCGATCTGCTGACCGAGACCGGGCGAGCCGATCACGAGTTCACCGGTGATCTCCAGGATCAACGCGACCGCCGCGCCGAGCCGGAACCCGGTCACCACATAGGGCAGCGCGGTCGGCCAGATGACCGTGCGCACCTGGGTCAGCGGACGGAAACGGTAGGAGCGGGCGGTCTCCCGGGCCACCGGATCCACGTCCTGCACCCCGTACAGCACCTGCACCAGCACCTGCCAGAAGGAGGCGTAGACCACCAGCAACAGCGTGGAGCGCGGGGTGGGACCGTACAACAGCACGGCCAGCGGGATCAGCGCCACCGACGGGATCGGCCGCAGGAATTCGATGGTCGAGGTCAGCGCCGCCCGGACCGCGGGCAGGCTGCCGATCACGATCCCGAGCAGCACCCCGGCCACCAGCGCGATCGCCAGGCCGATCGCCCAGCCGCGCAGGGTGTCCAGCAGCGACTGCCAGAACGTCGAGGTCTTCGCCTCGTCCCCCAGCGCCGCCATCATGTCGCTGAACGGCGGCAGGTAGCGCCGGGACACCAGGCCCGCCCGAGGCGCGAGTTCGGTCAGCAGCATCAGGCCGGCGAGCCCGATCAGCCCGAGAACCCAGGCGGGCAGCGCACGGGGACGGCGGCCGCTGGTCGCGGCCGCCGTCGCACCTGTGGTCGTGGTTGCCGTCACGGCAGCAGCGCCGCGAGATCCGGTGCCTTGGTGATCAATCCGTCCTTGACGGCGAGATCGGTCAGCACCTGCGCCGAGTTCTTGTCGACCCGATCGGGGAACTGCGGCAGGACCAGCGCGGCGGCGACCGCCGGATCGATCTTGGTGTAACTGCTCAGCACCTGCCGCACGGCATCCGCGTGGTCGGCGGAGTACTTCAGCGATTCCTGCATCGCGGCCGCGAACCGCTTCACCAGATCCGGCTTCGCCTTCGCGGTCTGCTGCGAGGTGAAGTAGCCGGCGATCGTCAGATTCGCCGCGGTGTCCACGTAATTGGAGGCGATCAGCCGGTCGCCGTTCTTCAGCGCGGTGGTCAGGAACGGCTCCACGACCTGGGCCGCGTCGACGTTGCCGTTGGACACCGCGGGCAGCATGTCCGGGAAGCCGAGTTCGGTGAACTTGACGTCGGCGGCGTCACCGCCGGCCGCCCGGATCGAGGCCCGGACGGTGGTGTCGTTGATGTTGTTCAGGGTGTTGACGGCGACCTTCTTACCGACGAGATCCTTCGCCGACCGGATCGGGCTGTCGGCCTTGACGACCACCCCGCCGAAATCCTTGCCCGGCACGCCGGTCGAGGCGTTGCCGGGCGCGACGATCTTCAGCGGCAATCCCTTCGAGGCGCCGACGATCAGCGAGGTCAGGTTGCTGAATCCGAAGTCGACCTGCCCGCTGACGACGGCGGGCACGATCGCCGCGCCGCCCTGCGCGGTGCTGAGCTGCAGGTCGAGCCCCTGGTTCTTGAAGAAGCCCTGTTGCTGACCCAGGTAGATCGGCGCCACGTCGACGATCGGGATGATCGTGACCTTCACCGTGGTGGGGCCACTGTTGGATGCGGTCGAGGAACCGCCGCCACTGCCACAGGCGGAAAGCGCGAGGGCGAGCAGGAGTGCGGATGCGGATGCCAGGGCCGCACGGATTGTGGTCACGGGTTTCTCCGGAATCGGTAGAGAACGAGCGGACGGCAGCCGGTCCGCCGCCGGACGGGAAGTATCCGGACCGGCGCGACCGCGGCCGCGACACCGAGACGGAATATGTTGTGCGACAACCGATCCGAGACTGGATGTCCCGATCGGCAGCCGACGCCACCGCTGGTGTGGCATTGATGTTATGAATCTCACACAAGATTGTCAACGATCAAGTTCGCCGAATTGTCCTCATATTCATAGGGCGTGCGGGATCGCGGAGCGGGGTGGACTACCCGGCGGGTCCGCCGCGTGCGCCTCGCTCGTTCGCGGCAGGCGCCTCGGGAGTCGGCGGTTTCAGCAGTTGGGCTGCAAGGGGTAACACGGTGCGGCGCCGGGACCCAGCACCGACAGCTCGGCCGGGATCGGGGCGGGAGCGGGGCCGGGCGGGGGCGCCACCGGAAGTCCCGCGGCCGGGAACGGCGGCGGCACGACGCTGGTCGCGACGACCGGCGTATTCGCATCACCCGGATGCGCCTGCGCGTGATGGGTGTCGACCAACGTCCAGACACCGGCGATCAGTACCGCGAAGGCGCCGGCGGCCCGCAACATCGCCACGACGTCGCGATGTTTCCGGGACTGCACGGGCGGACGCGGCACCCCGGGCAACCGCCGCGGCGGCGCGGACGGTCCGGGGACCGAATCCGCCGGTCCCCGACCTGCGATGTGCCGATCGATGCCGACGAGCGGATCGTCCTCGGATGATTCCGCTGCGGGGATCGGTTCCCCGGCAGGGGACGATGGAAGCGAATGTGACGTGTCAACAACGGAATTCACCGGCTCGTCGGCAATCGGGTTCTGCGCGAGCGGTTCTCCCGCCGACTCGGCAACGGTTTCTTCCGCGACCTCGTCCTCTCCCGGTAATTCCTCGACCGCGGCGTCTCCGAATACGGACTCCTCCGGCGGCGTCCCGAAGGCAGGCGCGACCATCGGCGGTGAATCCGGCTCTGCCTCATGTGTTGCCGGGCTCCCCACCTCGGCGGGGACCGAAACGGACGGCACGGCAACCGAAGCCGGTACCTCCGGCGCACCGGCGACGGGCTCGGCCGAGACCGCCGCGTCGACAAGATCACCGGCCGGTGGCTGCGCGAAAGGCGCCCATACGACGGGAAATTGCGGCGCCGGAAGAGGCCGGGCAGCGTACGCCGGCGCCCCACCGACCCGGGAACCCGCGACGGGCTCGGCCGGAAAACCGATACCGATCAGATCACCCCAGGTGATCTCCGTGATGTTCAGCGCCGCGAGCACGACGAGCAGCCGATCGGCCGTCCACGCCTCGGCATCCCCGTAGGCGTGGGCATCCAGCCATCGGTACAACTCCCCGGAGTTGTTGCCGAGCAGGACGTCACAGCCGACCGGCATCGCCGTGGTGACCAGTTCGATCGGGTACCCGTACTGCGGGACCACCAGCACCACGACATCCACGAGCAGATCGGCGGCCGCCTCGCACAGCTTCTGCTCCAGGACACCGCGGAGATCGTCCCGGCTGTCGGCGGCGGGATTCAGCGGGTTCGAATCACCCTTGCGCCGCAACGCGATCGGGTCGCCGACCACGTCCGGCAGACTCCACGGTCCGTCCCCCGGGCACGACAACGTACCCGACACCCGGAACCGCACACTCTCGACGGCGACGATCACGCACACGTGCGGGGTGAAGACCAGCAGGTCCACCTCGGATCCACCGCGCCGATACCGCCGCCGGCCCGGAATGTGCACCCCGGGAACGACGAGCCCGACACCCTCGAATGCCGCGAGCCATGCGACAACCCGCCGCTCGGCGCCCGGCCTGCGGCTACCGGCGTTGATGACCAACATGGCCCAGAGCCCCTGAACATCCAGTTTTCGACAACCCCTCAACGATACCCTGAGCGGAGCCTCTCGCCGAATGCGGAACCGATTGCCGTACAGTGACTTTGGCCGGTGAATTCAATGCCGGGCGGTCGGCACGCACCACCGCGGCCGACGGTCACCCGACCGTTCGTTCGGTCACCCGTCCGTTCGTTGCGAATCGGCGTCCGCCAGTTCTCGTTCGATCAACGCCCAGGTGAATTCCGCAGCGGCGGGCGAATACCCGGCCGTTCCCTCGGCGAGGAACGCATGTCCCGCGCCGGGCACGACCACCAGGTCGTGGGACACCCCTTCCGCGACAAGACGATCGGCGATCACCCGGCGATCCGCCGGCGGCACCACCGGATCCTGCTCGCCGACGACGTACACCAGTCGCCCGGTGATCCCGCCGGTCAGCTCCACCGTCGGTTCCGGTGTGCTCACCGGGATCTCGGTGCCGGTCAGCCAGCCCGCGTACAACACCAGCGTCACCGGCACCGCGAGCCGGGCCGCCGCCAGATAGGCGAGATGACCACCGAGACTGACCCCGAGCACCCCGGTCACCGCGCGCACCTCGCCACGAGCGCGCAGATACGACATCGCCGCGCTCATATCGGACACCACACCGTCCCGGGACAATTCGCGCATCAACGCGAACCCGCGCGCTCGTCCCTCGTCCGTCACCGGCAGTTCGATACCGGCCCCGCTGCGGTGATGGAACTCCGGCGCGATCGCCACCCGGCCCTGTCCCGCCAGCCGGTCGGCGATCCCACGCACATCCGCCGTCACCCCGAACAGCTGATGCGCCACCACCACACCGGGATACCGCCCCGGCGCACTCGGCCGGGCCAGATAGGCGCCCATCACCTCGCCCCCGACCTCGACCCGAACCCGTTCACCCACGTACTCGTTCGCCATATCCCATCGGACGGCCGCCCGGCGTGCTCGCCGCACCGCCACCCGCCTCCTCTCGATATCGGTACTCCCACCGGCAGAACCACGGCCACCGGGCCGAATTGCCTTGCCGCACAACCGAGCATGTCCCCCACCCGGCCATACGTCGAATACCGGGTCGCGATCGGCTCGATCGGATTTACTTATGATGTGGAACTCCGGCAGCTGATCTACTTCGACACCGTCGTCCGCGAGGGCGGATTCACCCGCGCGGCCCAGCATCTGCACATCGCCCAACCGGCGATCTCGGCACAGATCAAACTGCTGGAAACCGAACTGGGCGTGGCGCTGCTGGACCGGACCACCCGCCCACCGGCCCTCACCCACGCCGGCGAACTCTTCCGGCTACGGGTCCGCCGCATCCTCGATCACGTCGACGCGGCCCGCACCGAGATGACCGAACTCGCCGACCTGGTCCGCGGCACCCTGCGCATCGGCGCGACCCCCGTCCTCGGCCCGATAGACCTGATCGCGGTCATGGCGACGTTCCGGAGCGCCCACCCCGGCGTCACCCTCTCCTACCGCTCCGGCCTGCTCGACCCCCTGGTCGCCGACCTGGACGACGGCCGACTCGACCTCGTGATCGGCCCCGAACACCCCGGCCTCGCCACCGGCCACCACCTGGAACACCTCGCCGACGAACACTTCGTGCTGGCCCTCCCGCCCGGCCATCCCCTGACCGCTTGCGCCCGAGTCGATTTCACGCAGACCCGCGACGAACTCTTCGTCTGCCTCCCCCCGGCGAGCGGTATGCACACGCTGCTGCACGAAACGGCCGCGCAGGCCGGCTTCACCCCCCGCGTCGATTTCGTCGCCGACACCCCGGCCACCGTCCGCGCCTTCGTCGCCGCCGGACTCGGCATCGCCGTCATGGCCGCCTCCACCACCACCACGCCGGGCCCCCTCATCACCACCCGCCCCATACTGACCCCGCCCCACCATCCCCCGATCACCCTCATCACCGCGAAACATCCACTGGCCCCGGCCATCCGCGCCTTCGCCGACCAGCTGAAGGCCGCGCTCACGACCCCGGAAGCCGCGCCGTAACGATCACAGATGCATCCAGTCCGGCCAGACGTCGGCCCAGGACTTCAGCAGGCCCGTGCACCGCCACAACGTCACCTGCTGGGTGTTGCCCGGGAACCCCAGGCGGGTGTCGACCAGGCCGATCGGGGTCACCTCGCCGAACTGGCTCTGCAGCACCAATTCGTAACTGCCCACCACCAGATAGACGGAGGCGTCGTCCGGCGGTGCGCCGAAATAGCCCCAGCCGCGGCTGGGACTGTAGATCGGGGGCAGCCGGTCGCGCGCGAGTTCGTCCAGAGCGCTTGCCTGCCAATAGGTATCGGCGATGATCACCGCATGAGCACGGTCCGCGTCGGGCAGCCGGCGGTAGGCGTCGACCACGGCGTCGGACAGCTCCGGCCAGCCGAATTTGCCGTACACGCTGATCGCGATGGCGGCCTCGGAATTGCTGCGCGGCGGCTCGACCCGTTCGGCGGGTAGCCACGGCGTCGCGCGCAGGACATAGAACGCCGCCCCTCCCACGACCGTGAGCACCCCCGCGGTCAGCAGATGCCGCGGCACCGCGGGCTGCCCCCCGATCGCCGTCACCACCACGATCGCACCGGCGGCGATCGCGACCGCGTCCAGTCCGGCCGAATAGTAGATCCGGCCGCCGGTGATCATGAACACCAGCTCCAGCACGATCCATGCCACGCCGAGAAAACGGTACGGCCGCAACGACTTCCGCAACAGGAACCCCACCAGCCCGCACACCAGCAGCGGCCCGGCCAGCCAGCCGGCCAGCTCCAGGGTCATCGGCACGAACAGCAGCCGGCCGCCGAGGATGCCCTGCTCCCCGCCGATCACCTGGGTCATCAGAATCTCCGGCCAGCCGCGGCGCGATTGCCACAACAGTTCCGGCACCGACAACAGCACGGCGACCCCCGCACCGGCCCACAACATCGGCCGCAGCACCAGTCCGCGCGGGCCGCACAGTACCGCGGAGACGGCGAGCGCGATCCAGAGGAACGGGACCAGCCACTTCACCTGGACATCGATCGCCGTGACGATCGCGGCCGCGAGCAGCAGCAGATCGTTGCGGGTGCGCACCCACCGGGCCACCAGCCACGTGATGATCACCCACAGCACCGTGTCCACCGCGTTGGTGGTCAGCAGCGCGCCCTGCAACAGCAGAAACGGCGACGTCGCATAACCCGCGGCGGCCAGCGCCTGCGCCGTCGCGTTCCCGCCGAACTCCCGGGCAAGCATGGCGCACAACACGATCGCCGCCACCGTGAGCGCCACCGCCGGCAGTCTCAGCACCAGATACGACCCCGGCGCGAGCGTATCCATCAGGCGCGCCAGCATCGGCACCACGGGACCCTGATCGGCGTACCCCCAGGCCGGGCGCCGACCGGCCGCCAGGAAGTACAGTTCGTCGCCGAAGTAGCCGTAGCGCGAGGCCGAGAACAGCAGCACCGCCGCCGCGACCACCGCGATCGCAGCGACCGGCCGGACCGCCAGCGGCGGACGCCGGGTGGATACGGTTTCAGGGGCACGCTCCACCACGTCGGTCACCGGCACACTCCTGAGCACGTCGGATCCAGCGGACAAGTGCCGAATCTATCCGGCGCGGGCCCGCCACCCGCGCAGCCGGCGGGCGCGTCGCCGCCGCGCGGTTGCCGGGCGGGGCGGCGCGGCGCAGGATCGAGTGGAAAGGAGGTATGCGATGACCACCAACCCGTACGGCACGCCGTCCACCTCCGGCCCGATGCCGATGAACGGCCGCCAGCACCTCGTGAATCGTTTCGTGCGCGGACTGTTCCGCCTGCCCGTACTCGGCGGCCTGGTCGGACGGCGCCTGCTGATCCTGTACGTGGTGGGTCGCAAGACCGGCAAGGAGTACGCGATCCCGCTGGCCTACACCCGCCACGACGGCGCGCTGGTGATCGGCGCCCGCAAACATCCGTGGGTGCGCAATCTGCGCGCGGACGTACCGGTACAGATCTCGACCGGCGGCCCGCGCCGCACCGCCGACGCGAAGGTCTTCACCGACGCCGAGAACGTGCAGCGGCTGTACGAGGTCGTCGCCCGCGACAACCGGCAGAACGCCAGGTACAACGGCATCGGCTTCGACGCCGACGGCAACCCGAACAAGGCCGATCTCTACCAGACCTGGCAACTCGGCGGCGCGATCGTCCAGCTGACCCCGCGCTGATCACGACTCACGCGAAATCCACTGCGCACGAACCGGATCAGGCCGGCGCATCCCCCCGGCGGGCCTCCAGGAAGTCCGGCGCCGACACCGCGCCGAGCACCTGCCGCACCCCGATCGGCGCCCAGCGCGAATCCGGATCGTGCTGCACGACCGGGTCGGTGAGCGTGAGGGTGTGCCCGGCGGACTCGAGCTCGAATCGCCCGGCGGCCAGCACATTCCGGACCCAGTCCGAACCGGGCCCGTAGGTCAGTGCGATCCGGTACCGGCCGTCGTGGACGAACACGTTGACCGGTGTCCGGTAGACCCGGCCGGATTTCCGCCCGGTGTGTACGACGATCCCGAATCCGGGCAGCCGACCGGCGACCACCCCGGTGATCTGATTGGTCACGACCCGGTTGAACTTCGCCAGACCCTGCGGCAGCGGCATGTGCGTCCCCTCTCGATGACTCGAGTCTCGGTGTCACAGCACCTCTCACGGTACGCGAACCGGACCGCCGCCACGCCGCGGTTGCGTGTCGTTCCGGAATCGCACCAGTTGCCCCGGCCGCACCTGGGCGAACAGGTCGACGTCCGCGTCCACGACCGTCCCCACCACCGGATAACCGCCGGTGATCGGGTGATCGGCGAGGAAGACGACCGGCTGCCCCGAGGGCGGCACCTGGATCGCCCCCAACGGCATCCCCTCGGTCGGCAGTTCCGTGGTGTCCCGGCGGACCAGCGGCGGCCCGTCGGCTCGATCCAGCCGCACCCCGACCCGATCGATATCGGCGGACACCCGCCAGGTCCCGGCACACAGATCGCCGGGCCGGGTGAACCGGTCGTCGCGCGGACCGATCCACACCCGGGCCGTCACCGTCCCCGTCGTCATCGGCGCGACCGGCGCGACCGCCACCTCCGGCCAGCCCCGCGGCGCCGTGCCGACCGGGAGTTCGGTATCGGCCGCGAGCGGCTCCGGCCCGATCCCGGCCAGCGTGTCGCGACTGCGCGACCCCAGCACCGCCGGCGGCTCGAACCCACCACGCACCGCCAGATAACATCGCAACCCCGCCGCCGCCGTACCCAGCCGCAACCGGCTACCCCGCCGCAGATACAGCACCGACGCCGGCGGCTCGGCCCGCCCGTCGACACTGATCGGCACCGGCGCACCGGTCACGGCCGCCACCATCGGCCCGTCGACCTCCACCCACAGCCCACCGAGCACACATTCGATCGCGGCGGCCGATTCGTCGTTGCCCACCAAGCGATTCGCCAGCGCGAACGACGCCCGATCCGCCGCCCCGGACACCCCGACCCCGGCGTGGAACCACCCGGCCCGCCCCCGATCCTGGATCGTGCTGAACACCCCCGGCGCCACCACCCGCACCCTGCCGCTCACCGCACCGACCGCACAGCCGTGGCCCCCACCACATCCGAAATCGACACCGCACCAACCGATCCCACCCGGCTCCGCGGCCACCCGCCACCCGGCCGCGGGGGCCACGCCGGGTCCACACACCCGCCACTCGCCGGCCGACGGCAACGGCACCCGTCCGGCCTGCGGGCCGACCACCCGGCGGCACCCCGCCGCGAGCGGCGCGACCCGTCCGGATTTCGCGCACTCATCGATCGGCCACGGCGAAGCGCACCCGGCTGCCGGGGCGGAGCAGGGCCGGGTCCGGGCGGGTGAGGTCCCAGAGGACGGTGTCGGTGTGGCCGATGAGCTGCCAGCCGCCGGGTGAGCGGCGGGGGTAGACGGCGCTGTAACCGCCGGCCAGGGCGACGGATCCGGCGGGTACCGCGGTGAGCGACCGATCCCGGCGCGGGACCGACAGATTCGCCTGCGGCGCTTCGAGGTAGCCGAATCCGGGGGCGAAACCGACGAAGGCGCAATGCCATTCGTATCCGGCGTGGCGGGCGATCAGCTCCTGCTCCGAAATACCCAGCAGCCGTGCGGCATCGGGGAGATCGGCGCCGTCGTAGTGCACCGGGATCACGATCGGCTCGCCGCTGTCGTGGTCTCCGCCGGGAGGTGCGCTCGCCGCCGCCTCCCGCAACAGCTGGGCCACGGCGTCGGGGTCCGAGCCGGGCGACAGGGTCACCAGGACGGTCCGGGCGGCCGGGAGGATGTCGGCGACGCCGTCGACCGTCCGCTCCCGCAGTCGACCGGTCAACGCCGCCAGCGCATCCCGGTCCGGTGGTTCCAGCAGCAGTGCGCGATCACCGGCCGGGCGGATCCGCAATCCGGTCATGTGAAGGCCCGCAACTCGACGCCCTCGCCGGTCAGTACGTCCCGGATGGACCGGGCCATCGCCACCGCGCTGGGCGAATCGCCGTGCACACACAGGCTTCGGACCGCGACCGGCACGTCGGCGCCGGTCGCGTCCCGGGCCGTGCCGCCGACGGCGATCGAGAGGGCCTGGGCCACCGCGTCCATCGGGTGCAGGATGTCGCCGGGTGCGCCGCGCGGCACCAGGGTTCCGGCCGGCGAGTATCCCCGGTCGGCGAATCCCTCGGCGTGGAAGGGGATTCCGGCCGCGGCGGCCGCGTGCTCGAGTTCCGAGCCCGGCGGTCCGAGCAGGGCGAGGCCGCCGAACGCGGTGAGCGCCGACACCACCGCCGTCGCGATCTCCGGATCGGCGGCGGCCGAATGGTACAGCGCCCCATGCGGTTTCACATACCGGACCCGATCTCCGGCCGCCCGCGCGCACGCGTCCAATGCCCCGATCTGGTACAGGTTTTCGTCGGCCAGTTCCCTCGGCGACACCGCGATCGCGCGGCGGCCGAATCCGGCGAGATCCCGGTAGGAGACGTGCGCGCCGATCCGCACCCCGCGTTCGACGGCCGCCGCACAGGTCCGCCGCATGATCGACGGATCCCCGGCGTGGAAACCGCAGGCGATGTTCGCGCTGGTCACGACGTCCAGCAGGGCGATGTCGTCACCCATCGACCAGGCGCCGAAGCCCTCACCGAGGTCACTGTTCAGATCGATCATCGCCGCTGTCCGCCTCTCCACGCCGTCCTCGCCCCGGTCCGGTCCGTGCCCGCGCGTCTCGGCCGGGCCGAACCGCGCGCACCGCGACCGCGTATCCGACCGCTGCGAACAGCATGGCACTCTCGGGGCGCGACGGTGTCGAGGCCGGGTATCCGGCGCCGAGCGGGGAGCAGGTGAACGTCCGAGCACCCCGAACGGATCGTTCGGTCGGCCCGGCATTCCCCGGTAACCTCGGGCGGGAAATACGACCGGCAGACGAGGAGACCCGGGATGACGACGCCGTCCGGCACATCCATCGACGGCGACGGGACCCGGGCCGCCCGGGGTGACCGATGAGCGAGGTGATCGCGGTCTACGACGCCGCCGGTCGGCCCGTCGGCGCCGAGGAACGCGCGGTCGTCTACGAGCGCGGACTGTGGCATGCCAGCGCCGGGGTGCTGGTGCGTTCCCGCGACGGCGACCGGGTGTACGTGCACCGCCGCACCGAGACCAAATCCGTGTTCGCCGGTATGCACGACTGCCTGGCGGGTGGCGTGGTCGGGCCGGGCGAGGATCCGGCCGTCGCCGCGGTGCGGGAACTGGCCGAGGAACTCGGCGTCGAACTCGGACCGGGCGACGAGACCCCCGCGCCGCGAGCGCGCGTCGCCTGGGACGGGCAGTGGGCCGGGCGGCCGATGCGCTGTCACGTGTTCGCCTACGAGGTGCGTCACGACGGGCCGTTCCGGCATCAGCCCGAGGAGGTCGCCGACGGTTGGTGGTGGACCGACGCGGAATTGCTCGAACACCTGGCGGATCCGCGGTGGCCGTTCGTGCCCGACACCCGCGTGGTCCTCCCGGAGGTGTTGCGCGCACCCCGTTGAGGTGCGCGCTCGGCCGGCTACTTGCCGCCCTCGGCCAGCGTCACCGCCTGTGCCTGGAATCCGGTGCCGGTGACGTCCACGCCCTGGGTCTTCAGCAGATCCAGCGCCTTGGTGACGTACTCGTTCGTATAGGCGTCGGCGTCCGGCGCCTTCGTCAGCACCGTGTGGCCCTCCTGATTCTTCGTCTGCTCCGCGATCCCGACCGTCCGGTCCCAGGCGTCCTTATCGATCGTGCCGACCCCGCCGGGCGCCGGCCAGATCAGCTTGTTGACCTCGTTGATCTGCCACTGCTGATGGCTGGCGCCCAGCGTCGAGCCGGCCGCGACCGTGATGTCGCGGCACTTGTCCACATGATCGCGGCAGAACGCCCAGCCCTTCAGCGACGCCGCGATGAATTTCACCGTCCGGTCCTGATAGGCGCTGTCCTTCAGCTTCGCGGTGTTGGCCCAGATCGCGTCCTGCAACATGGCCACGCCCTGATCGTTCCAGTCGATCGTGGTGAAATCGTCTGCCGTGTACAGCTTTCCGGTGGCCGGATTCTTCACCTCGAGCAGCTGCGCGTACTCGTTGTACGACATCGCCTGCGCGGCATCGATATCGTGCGACAGGAAGGCGTTCATGTCGAACTGCTGCTGCACCAGGGTGACATCCTTCGCCGGATCCAGCCCCGCCTTCGTCATACCGGCGAACAGCTCGAATTCGTTGCCGTAGCCCCAGTTTCCGACCTTCTTACCCTTCAGGCCGGCGGGCCCGGTGATGTTCGCGGACTTGAACGCCACCTGTTTCGTACCCGAACGCCGGTACACCTGAGCGACATCGGTGATCCCGGCCCCGGCCTCGCGCGAGGCCAGCGCCTTCGGCACCCACGCGATCGCGTAGTCGGCCTGGCCCTGTGCCAGTACCGTCTGCGGCACGATATCGGTACCGCCGTCGAGGATCCGGACGTCCAGCCCCTGCTCCTTGTAGAAGCCCTGGTCGACGGCCGCCAGATAGCCCGCGAACTGGCCCTGTTTGAACCACTGCAACTGCAACTTCACCGTGGTGAGGCCCGACTGCGAGGTCGCGTTCGTGGTGTCCGAGGTGGTACTACATCCGGTGAGGGTGGCCAGGCCGATGGCCACCACCCCCAGACAGGCGCGCAATGTCCGTGTGCGGGTGATCATTTCCTTCTCCATCCGATGATGCGGGGCCGACGGGTGAGTCGTTCGAGGAGCAGCACGGCCGCCAGGAACAGCAGGCCGAGCACCATCGCGGCGGCCACATAGGCCCACGCCCGCGGGTAGGCGGTATTCGCCGCCGCGGAGGTGATCCGGCTGCCCAGGCCGTGTTGCAGGCCGCCGAAGTATTCGGCGATGAGCGCGGCGATGACCGCGCCGGGTGCAGCGATCCGCAGCCCGGTGAACAGATGCGGCAGCGCCGCCGGCAGCCGCACGGTACGGGTGATCTGCCAGCCGGTGGCGGCGTAGGCGGTCATCAGATCCGCGTGCACCCGCGGCACCTGCCGCAGGCCCTTCAGCGTGCTGACGTAGACGGGGAAGAACACCACGATCGTCGCGACCAGCCGCCGCGGCAGATCGGTGGTGGTGGAATACATCGAGTTCAGCAGCGGCGCGAGCGCGACGATCGGCACTGCGGCCGCCGCGGCCGCCAGCGGCCCGAGCAGCCCGTCCACCGGCGCGAACCGCACCGCCAGCGCCGCCGCGACGATGCCGAGCAGCGCGCCGGCCACCAGCCCGACCAGCGCGTTACCACCGGTGGCGAGCGCGGCCGCAACGATGTTGTGCCCGTTGTCGCCGATCGCCGCGGCGATGGCGCTGGGGGCGGGCAACAGGAACGACGGCAGCCCGGCGGCGACCGTCAGCAGCTGCCACACGGCCAGCAACAACACGCCCACCGCGATCGGCGGGAGCCACACCTTCATCGAACATCCCTGCCCGACACAGCGTTTCGTTCGGCCGACACGAGGGATTCGGCACCCGATGCCGAATCCGGCGCCGGGTCGTGCCCGCGACGCAGTGCCTCCCGGACCGCCGCCACGGCCTCGAAGAACGTCTCGTCGGCGCGGATGTCGACATCGGCGGGAGCCGTGCGGCCCGGACTGCCGGTCTCGATGATCGCCGTGATCCGGCCCGGCCGTGGCGACATCACCACGACGCGGTCGGACAGGAACACCGCCTCCGGAATCGAATGCGTCACGAAGACCACGGCCGCACCGGTTTCGCCGGTGATGCGAAGCAGTTCGCCCTGCATGCGTTCCCGGGTCATCTCGTCGAGGGCGCCGAAGGGTTCGTCCATCAGCAGCAGCGGGGGTTTGCGGGCCAGCGCGCGGGCGATGGCCACCCGCTGCTGCATACCGCCGGACAGCTCGCCGGGAAATCGGCGAGCGAAGTCTGCCAGACCGGTCATCTCCAGCAATTCCGCACTGCGGGCACGCCGTTCGCGCTTGGCTACCCTGTGCAGTTCCAGCGGCAGTTCGACGTTCTCCTGCACCGTCCGCCAGTCCAGCAGCCCGGCCTGCTGGAAGGCGATGCCGTAGTCCTGGTCCAGCCGCGCCCGATGCGGCGACTTGCCGTGCACCGCAACGGTTCCCGAGGTCGGCTGCTCCAGATCGGCGACGATCCGCAGCAGGGTCGACTTGCCGCACCCGGACGGACCGATCAGCGAGACGAACTCCCCCGCCGCCACCGTCAGCGTGATGTCGCGCAACGCCGTCACCGCACCGGCGGGATACACCTTCCCCACCCCGCTCAGCTCGACGGCCGCGACCCCGGCCGGGTCCGTATTCACTTCCATGACAACACTTTCCGTGACGAGCGAATTCATCGAGCGGCGCCGGCCGGGCGGCTGTACCGGCGCAGGGCCAGTTCGGCGAGCGAGACCAGGCCGGTCAGCAGCACTCCGAGCAGGGCCGCGGCGAACACGGCCGCGTACAGCCGGGCGGCGTTCCCGGTGGACTGCTGCGAGAAGACGATGATCTGCCGGCCGATACCGCCGGCGGTACCGGTGGAGATCTCCGCGACCACCGCGCCGATCACCGACGCCGCGGCCGCCAGCCGCAGCGCGGGCAGCAGATACGGCACCGCCGCGGGCAACCGCAGCCGCAGCAGCGTCGCCCACCGGCCCGCCGCGAAACTGTGCAGCAGTTCCACGGCCGCCTGCGACGGCGACTGCAGGCCACGCAGCGTGCCGATGGCGACCGGGAAGAACACCAGATAGGCGGCGATCACCACGATGCTCATCCAGGGCTGCCACGGCTGCCCGCCGATCGCGATCCGCCCACCCCAGCCCGCCACCAGCGGCGCCAGCGCGATCAACGGAACCGTCTGCGACACCACGACATACGGCAGCAGCCCGCGCTCCACCCAGGCGAACCGCTGCATCACCACCGCCAGCGCCACCCCGACCACGGTGCCCAGCACCAGCGCCAGCAGTGCCAGCCCGAAGGTGAAACCGGCGGTGTGCAACAGTGTTTCACCGACGGTCCGATGCCCGTCCCGCTCCCCCAGCACGGTGAGCACCGCCCACATGTGCGGCAGCGCCCCGTCGGTGGTGCGCGGCAGCACCCGCTGCCCGCCGACGCTCACACCCTGGGCGGGCACCAGATCCTTGATCAGCTCCCAGACCACCGCCACCAGCACGAAAGCGGCCACCGGATACAGCCACCGCACGAACCGCCGCCCGACGCGCCCCCGCTCGTTCGCCGATTCCTGCTGTGCCACCACGATATCGACGACATCGTCCACCACGGTCATGGCACGCCCCCGAGGCCGCGCGCCGACGCCGCGGACCAGGCCGCGCGACTTCCCGGCAGCGCTACGCAACACGAGTGGACCTCGCTCATGACGCGCTCTCGGTCGCGGTCACCGGCGCGGGCAGGCGCGGCAGGATCTGCTCGCCGTAGGCCTCCAGGGTGGCGGTCTTGGCGTCGTGCTGGAGGTAGACGGCGAACTGGTCGACGCCGAGGGCCTCCAGTTCGCGCAGCCGGGCCAGGTGTTCGTCGGGGGTGCCGAGCAGGCAGAACCGGTCCACGATGGCGTCCGGCACGAAGTCGGCATGGGTGTTGCCGGCCCGGCCGTGCTGGTTGTAGTCGTAACCGGTACGGCCGGCGATATATTCGGTGAGCGCGGCCGGAACATCGCTGTCCGCGCCGTATTTCGCGACGATGTCGGCCACGTGGTTGCCGACCATGCCGCCGAACCAGCGGCATTGCTCCCGAGCGTGTTTCAGCGCGGCGACCGAACCGTCGGTCACGTAGGCGGGGGCGGCCACACAGATCGACACCGCCGCCGGGTCGCGACCGGCGCGTTCGGCGGCGGCCCGGACCCGGGCGATCGTCCACGCAGCGATGTCCGGATCGGCCAGTTGCAGGATGAAGCCGTCGGCGACCTCACCGGTGAGATCCAGTGCGCGCGGGCCGTATCCGGCCGCCCACACCTCGAGCCGGGAGTCCGCGGCCCACGGGAACCGGACGGTGGTGTCGCCGACGCGAGCGCTGCGGCCGTTGCCCAGTTCCCGGATCACCGCGATGGATTCACGCAGCGTCGCCAGATTCGCGGGCCGGCCGCCGAGGGTACGGACCGCCGAATCGCCCCGGCCGATACCGCAGATGGTGCGATTGCCGTACATCTCGTTGAGGGTCGCGAACGTCGACGCGGTGACCGTCCAGTCCCGCGTCGACGGATTGGTCACCATCGGCCCCACCATCACCTTGCGGGTGACGGCGAGGATCCGGCTGTAGATGACGTACGGCTCCTGCCACAACAGATGCGAGTCGAACGTCCACACGTGCGAGAAACCGTGTGTCTCCGCCACTCTCGCGAGCTCGACCACCCGCGACGACGGCGGTGTGCACTGCAACACCACGCCGATGTCCATGGGACGCCCTCCTTCTCGGTTCCGGTGGTTG
Source organism: Nocardia sp. BMG111209 (assembly GCF_000381925.1). NCBI lineage: Bacteria > Bacillati > Actinomycetota > Actinomycetes > Mycobacteriales > Nocardiaceae > Nocardia > Nocardia sp. BMG111209. The sequence continues at coordinate 1,007,586 of NZ_KB907307.1, read as the reverse complement.
CTCAGAGGAGGTTCTGGGACAGGTCGCGGCGCACGAAGCGGCCGTACCCGGCGTTACCGAGATAGGCGCCGCCGTCGACGATCACCCGCCCGCGCGACAGCACCGTGTCCACATGACCGTCGATCTCGAAACCCTCGTAGGCCGAGTAGTCCATGTTCATGTGATGGGTCCTGCCGAGCCCGATGCCGGTGTGCCCGTTGGGGTCGTACACGACCAGGTCCGCATCGGCGCCCGGCGAGACGACACCCTTGCGCGGATACATCCCGAACATCCGCGCCGGGGTGGTGCAGCAGACGTCCACCCAGCGTTCCAGGCTGATCCGGCCGTCCTTGACGCCCTGGAACATCAGGTCCATCCGATGCTCCACGCTGCCGATCCCGTTGGGGATCTTGCTGAAATCGCCGATCCCCATCTCCTTCTGATCCTTCATGCAGAAGGGGCAGTGATCGGTGGCCACGCTGGTGACGTCACCGGTGCGGATGTAGCGCCACAGTTCGTCCTGATGCCCCTCGGCGCGGGACCGCAGCGGCGTCGAGCACACCCACTTGGCGCCCTCGAAACCCGGTGCGCCCAACTGTTCCTCGAGCGACAGGTAGAGGTACTGCGGACAGGTCTCGCCGAAGACGTTCTGCCCGTTGCCGCGCGCCACGGCGATCTGCTCCAGGGCCTGTTTCGCCGAGACGTGCACCACGTACAGCGGCGCCCCGGTGACGTGCGCGAGCATGATCGCCCGGTGCGTGGCCTCCTCCTCCAGCTGCCACGGCCGCGAGGTGCCGTGGAAGTACGGCGCGGTGTCGCCGCGCTGCAACGACTGCGCGACCAGCACGTCGATGGCGATCCCGTTCTCGGCGTGCATCATCAGCAGGGCGCCCAGATCGGCGGCGGTCTGCATGGCGCGCAGGATCTTGCCGTCGTCGGAGTAGAACACCCCCGGATAGGCCATGAACAGTTTGAAGCTGGTGACGCCCTCGCTCACCAGTTCGGCCATGCCCTTCAGGGATTCGTCGGTGACGTCGCCGACGATCTGATGGAAGCCGTAGTCGATCGCGCACTTCCCGTCGGCCTTCTCGTGCCACGAAGCCAGCGAATCCTGTACCCGGATACCCGGCGTCTGCACCGCGAAGTCGACGATGGTGGTGGTGCCACCGAAAGCCGCTGCGCGGGTGCCGGTTTCGAAGGTGTCGGACGCCTCGGTGCCGCCGAAGGGCATCTGCATATGGGTGTGCCCGTCGACGCCGCCGGGGATGACGTACTTCCCGGTGGCGTCGATCACCGTGTCGGCGACGGCGGCCGGGTCGGCGCCGAGCACGGTGGCGCCCGGACGCAGCACCGCGGCGATGGTCTCGCCGTCGATCAGGACGTCGAGAAGCTGAGATCCCGTGGCGGACACCACCGTTCCGCCACGAATCAGGGTCGTGCTCATCAGGGCTCCACCAGTGGTCCGTAGGCGTCGGGGCGGCGATCGCGGTAGAAGGCCCAGCGGTCGCGCACCACCTTGATCAGATCCAGGTCCAGATCCCGGATCACCAGTTCCGGATCGGTGCCGGAGGCGACGTCACCGACGAATTTGCCCTCCGGATCGACGAAATAGCTGGTGCCGTAGAAATCGTCGTCGCCGTACTCGCTCTCGACGCCGACCCGGTTGATCGCGCCGATGAAGTATTCGTTCGCGACCGCGGCCGCCGGCTGTTCCAATTTCCACAGGTACGAGGACAGTCCCCGCGAGGTCGCCGACGGGTTGAAAACGATCTCCGCACCCGCCAGGCCCAGCGCTCGCCAGCCCTCCGGGAAATGCCGGTCGTAGCAGATGTACACCCCGATCCGGCCCACCGCGGTATCGAAGACCGGCCAGCCCAGATTGCCGGGCCGGAAATAGAACTTCTCCCAGAAGCCCTGGACGTGCGGAATGTGATGTTTCCGGTACTTACCGAGATATCGGCCGTCGGCATCGATCACCGCGGCGGTGTTGTAGAGCAGTCCGGGTTGCTCCTGCTCGTACACCGGCACGATCATCACCAGGCCCAGTTCGGCCGCCAGCGCGGCCATCCGGTCGACGGTGGGCCCGGGGACCGATTCCGCGTACTCGTAGTACTTCGCGTCCTGTAGCTGGCAGAAATACGGCCCGTAGAACAACTCCTGGAAGCAGATCACACGAGCGCCCTGCGCGGCGGCCTGCCGCGCGTAGTCCTCGTGCGCCGTGATCATGGACTCTTTGTCGCCGGTCCAGTTCGTCTGGACGAGCGCTGCTCGAACGATCGCCATGCTTTGTGATATTGCCCCCTGAAGCGCGTTCGTTGTGTAACAATCTGACGGAAACAGTTTCGCGGCCGTTAAAACTCCCGGCGGTCCTGGTCCGGCCCCCGCCCACACCGCAGAATTACGCTGTGCCAGCCGAATTCGGGCCTCCGGAAACCGGTGGTGAGATCGGCGCCGCGGCGGGTTCCGGACCGTCCGCCGGTTTCACCGCCGGACTCACCGATCGCACCGCCGCGGGTATCGCCGCGGCCGTGCGCCACGAGATCCGGTCGGGCGCGCTGCCGCCGGGTGCGCGGCTGCCCACCGTGCGGGAGGTCGCCCGGGAACTGCGGGTGTCACCGGCCACGGTCACCCAGGCCTGGCGGGCACTGGCCGCCACCGGCGCCATCGTCGCCCGGGGCCGGGCCGGTACCTTCGTCGGCGGGCCGTCCCCGGATCCGCCGCCCGGCGGCCGGTACCAGCGCCTGCACCCGTCCTCCGACGACGCCTTCGCCATCGATCTGTCGCGCGGCGTACCCGATCCGGCCCTGTTGCCGGATCTCACCGCCGCGCTGCGGGTACTCGCCCGCGACCCCGCCATCGACCGCCTGTCCGCCACCTATCTCGGCACCGCGATCCTGCCCGAGATGGAGGCGCTGGTGCGCAGCGATTGGCCCTGGCGCGCAGAGCGTTTCACCGTCGTCGACGGCGCCATCGACGCGGTCGACCGGCTGCTGGCCGCGCACGTCCGCTTCGGCGATGCGGTTGTCGTCGAAAATCCTTGTTTCCCACCGTTTCTCGATCTGCTCGCCCGGCTCGGCGCCCGGACCGTGCCGGTGGGCCTGGACGAATCCGGGCCGCTGCCCGCGGAATTGGCCGCCGTCGTGGCGTCGCACGCACCCGTGGCGCTGCTGCTGCAACCGCGCGCCCAGAATCCGACCGGCGCCGCGCTCACCGGCCGGCGCGCCCGCGAACTCGCCGCCGTCCTGGCCGGTACCGCGGTCGTGGTGATCGAGGACGACCACAGCGCGGGCATCGCGGCGGGGGCGCTGCGTTCGCTGGGCTCCCGGCTGCCGCAGCAGACGGTGCACATCCGCTCCTATTCCAAATCCCACGGCGCCGATCTGCGGCTGGCGGTGGCGGCCGGACCGGCCGCGCTGCTCGATCCGGTGATCGAGCGGCGCATGCTCGGCCCGGGGTGGACCAGCCGGCTGTTGCAACGCGTACTGGTACACATGCTCACCGACCACGACGCGCGCCGGGCCGTCACCACCGCCCGCGCGGTGTACCGGGCCCGCGGCGACGCCCTGCGCGCGGCGCTGGCCCGCCACGGGACGGTCCTCCCGCGCGCCGACGGCATCAATCTCTGGCTCCCGGTCGCCGACGAGAACGCGGCCCTGATCTCGCTCGCCGCGGCCGGGATCAAGGCCGCGCCGGGCGGTCCGTTCGAGGTCACCGACCGTGCCGCGGTCGCCCACCTGCGCCTCACGGTCGCGGCCGTCACCGAGCCCGGGGTCGATCGGCTGGCCGGCCGGCTGGCCACCGCGGCCGCCGCCGCGCCCGCCTACCGCCGGGTGCGCCGGGCCTGACCGGGCGAAAACGGCAAATCGACTGTGCGAGCATCGATCCGGGGCTTCGCTGCACACGCTTGCACCCGACCTGGAATGATGCCGGGCAAACATCAACCGTTCGCGACAGGATGCAAGGAGACCTTCCCAGGTGACCACCGATTCACAGGCTCCGCAGTTCGACGTCCAGCCGCTCCGCCACCGCCGGCCGACCCGCGCGCTGCGCCGGCTCGGCCTGGCGACGGCCGGCCTCTCGATCGCAATTCTGGGGGCGGGCCACGCCGCCGCCGCCCCGGCGCCGCTGCACCAGGCGGTCGCCGGTTGCGGAGCGCCGGTCGACGGGCAGCCCAACGGCAAGCAGTTCCCGGGCGAACCCCCACTGTCGATCGATCCCGGCTCCGGCTATTCCGCCACCCTGCAGACCAATTGCGGGCCGATCACCGTCTCCCTCGATGCCGCGAACGCGCCCCACACGGTGAACTCGTTCGTCTTCCTCGCCGGGCAGCAGTATTTCGACCACAGCCGCTGCCACCGGCTCACCACCGCGGGCATCTTCGTCCTGCAGTGCGGCGATCCGACCGGCACCGGTCACGGCGGGCCCGGTTACCGCTTCCAGGACGAGAACCTGGCCGGCGCGGTCTATCCCGCGGGCACCCTGGCCATGGCCAACTCCGGCCCGAACAGCAACGGCAGCCAGTTCTTCCTGGTCTACAAGGACAGCCAGCTGCCCGCCAACTACACCCCGTTCGGCCGCGTCACCGGCGGCATGGACGTACTGCAGAACATCGCCGGCGGCGGCACCGCCGACGGCTCGCCCGACGGCGCTCCCGCCGCCGGCGTGGTGCTGGATTCGGTTGCCGCCGACCAGAACTGAGCCACCCCGCACAACGAGCAACGGCCGCGCTCCGAAAGGAGCGCGGCCGCCTGCGTTCTCGGACCCTTACAGGTACTGACCCGTGTTGGACTCGGTGTCGATCGCCCGGCTCGCCGAGGCGTTCTTGCCCGTGACCAGCGTGCGGATGTAGACGATCCGCTCGCCCTTCTTACCCGAGATGCGGGCCCAGTCATCGGGATTCGTGGTGTTGGGCAGGTCCTCGTTCTCGGAGAACTCGTCCACGATCGAATCGTAGAGATGCTGGATGCGCAGGCCCGGATTGCCGGTCTCGAGCACCGACTTGATCGCGTACTTCTTGGAGCGGTCCACGATGTTCTGGATCATGGCGCCGGAGTTGAAGTCCTTGAAGTACAGGACCTCCTTGTCACCGTTGGCGTAGGTGACCTCCAGGAAGCGGTTGTCCTCGCTCTCGGCGTACATCCGCTCCACGACCCGCTCGATCATCGCCTGCACGCACTTGGCGCGGTCGTCGTCGAACTCCTGGAGATCGTCGACGTGCAGCGGCAGGGTTTCGGTGAGGTACTTGGAGAAGATGTCCTGCGCCGCTTCGGCATCCGGCCGCTCGATCTTGATCTTCACGTCCAGGCGGCCGGGCCGCAGGATGGCCGGATCGATCATGTCCTCGCGGTTGGAGGCGCCGATGACGATGACGTTCTCCAGGCCCTCGACGCCGTCGATCTCCGACAGCAGCTGCGGCACGACCGTGGTCTCCACATCGGAGGACACGCCCGAACCACGGGTCCGGAAGATCGAGTCCATCTCGTCGAAGAACACGATCACCGGGGTGCCCTCGGAGGCCTTCTCCCGCGCGCGCTGGAAGATGATCCGGATGTGCCGCTCGGTCTCGCCGACGAACTTGTTCAGCAGCTCGGGGCCCTTGATGTTGAGGAAGAACGACTTGGCTTCCTTGGCGTCCTCGCCACGGGCCTCGGCGATCTTCTTCGCCAGCGAATTGGCCACCGCCTTGGCGATCAGCGTCTTACCGCAGCCGGGCGGGCCGTACAGCAGCACGCCTTTCGGCGGCCGCAGCGCGTACTCCTTGAACAGATCCTTGTGCAGGAAGGGCAGCTCCACCGCGTCGCGGATCTGCTCGATCTGCCGGCCCAGGCCGCCGATGTCCTCGTAGTTGACATCCGGCACCTCCTCGAGCACCAGATCCTCGACCTCGGCCTTGGGGATCCGCTCGAACGCGAATCCGGCCTTGGTGTCGACCAGCAGCGAATCACCGGGCCGCAGCTTGCGCACCGGGCGATCCGGATCTTCGACATCGTCGACGTCGACCAGCCGGCTCAGCGGGCCCGACAGCCACACCACCCGCTCCTCGTCGGCGTGGCCGACCACCAGGGCGCGGCGGCCGTCGTCGAGGATCTCGCGGAGGGTGCCGATCTCACCGGTGCGGTCGAACGCGCCGGCCTCGACGACGGTGAGCGCCTCGTTCAGCCGGACGGTCTGGCCGTAGTGCAGGGTGGCGGTATCGATATTCGGCGAACACGTCAGCCGCATCTTGCGCCCGGAGGTGAACACATCGACCGTCTGATCTTCGTAGACATCGAGTAGAATGCCGTAGCCACTGGGCGGCTGGCCCAGCCGGTCCACCTCTTCGCGGAGCGCGACCAGTTGCTGACGGGCTTCCTTCAAGGTGTCCATGAGCTTGGTGTTGCGAATGGTCAGCGAATCGATGCGGGCTTCCAATTCCCTTGCGCGATCCGGCGAGTCGGCGAGTTGCCTGCGCAATGCAGCCAGCTCTGCCCTAGTCGCTTCGAGTTCCCGCCAGGCCGCCGAATCGGAATGTTCGTTGGGGCTCATGATGCTGCTCCTCCCAGTCCCGGTCTATCAACGCTACCGGGCGCGAACCGTTCTCGCTTTCCGACATGGTTTCGTCGTGATCACATCTAGGCTGCGGTCGGCGACCGGACCACCATGTTAGCTTCACCTAACCCGTTTCCGGCGAGTTAATTTCACCGCATCGAGTGGAAAGCGCTCTCGACAACGCTCCTTCCTGGTTCTTTTCCCGGTTCCACCTGTTCTACAGGTAATCGGTGGTCTCGCGCTCGCGTTTCGGCGGCAACCTCGCGCGCGGAGCCCGGCCCGGCAGGGCCGGAAACCGCTCCGATCGGGATGTATCGGCGATTTCGGACCGGTCACGGCGCCTCAATGGTTCACCGGTGCCACTCCCGTCCCACCGGGCACTTTGTCACCAGTCGGAAATCGGTGCGGCGAATCGCGGGTTCCGGCCCGCCCGGACCGCATTTCCACTCCCCCGGCGAGCGCCGCGCAACCGCCGCGTACGTTACACACCGGAAAGCGGGCGGTCACGATGCGATCGACGCCGTGACACGGCCGTCGTGACCGACGTCACGGGCTCGCCGGCGCCGGCCGCGGACCTGCGATTCCGCCTCGCGGCGGCCCCCTCCCGGCACCGGCGCGGACGCGGTGTTAGGGTCACCTAACCAATTGCGGTGGGCAGTCACCGGCTGCCCAGCTCGATCGAAAGGCGTGTCGACCATGCTCAACTCCACCCACCGTTCCGTCCGGGCCGTGCGGTTCGCCCTGGCCGCCGCGGGCGTCGCCGTCGCACTGACCGCCGGTGGCACCTTCGCCGCCGCCGACACCCCCGCGCCCGCGCCCGCGGAGTTGCAGGCCACGCTGGATCAGTTCGTCGATCCGGGCATCTCGACTCCCGACAAGGAGAAGCTGGTGGTCAGCGGGGAGCAGCGCGCCGCCAACATCGAGACCATGACCGGCAAGCTGGCCGGTTACGGCACGATCGGCTTCGTCGTCACCGACGTGCAGGCCACCGGTGACAACGCCGATGCCTCGGTCGCGATCTCCTCGCCGCACGGCACGATTCCGGGCTTCCACATGAGCTGGCAGCACAGCGACGCGGGCTGGCAGCTGACCGACGGCAGCGCGTGCACCATCCTGGCGCTCGGCCGGGCCGCCTGCTGATCGCCGCCGCCGGCCCCGCACCCCGTGCCGGCGCGCGGGGTGCGACCGGGTCGGCTCAGCCCTTCGACGGGCGGCGCTGCGGCTTCGGCGGCACCACGCCGTCGGCGAGGCGCCGCGCGCTCACCAGGAACGCGGTATGTCCCTGCATACGGTGTTCGGGGCGCACCGCCAGGCCCACCACATGCCACGGCCGCACCAGCGATTCCCAGGACCGCGGCTCGGTCCAGCACTGCTGCTGCCGCAGCGCCTCCACCACCTCGGACAGCTGCGTCACGGTCGCCACGTAGATCACCAGCACGCCGCCGGGGACCAGCGCCTTCGACACCGCGGGCAGCGCGTCCCAGGGCTTGAGCATGTCCAGGACGGCCCGATCGACCTGGTCACCGGTGTAGTCGGCGACATCGCCGAGGGTCAGCGACCAGTTGTCCGGCCGCTCGCCGAAGAACCGCTCGACATTGCGCACCGCGTGCTCGGCGTGATCGTCGCGGATCTCGTAGGACAGCACCCGGCCCTCCGGCCCGACCGCGCGCAGCAGCGAACAGGTCAGCGCCCCGGATCCGGCGCCGGCCTCCAGCACCCGCGCACCCGGGAACACGTCGCCCTCGTGCACGATCTGCGCGGCATCCTTCGGATAGATGACCGCCGCGCCCCGCGGCATCGACAGCACATAGTCCACCAACAGCGGCCGCAACGCGAGATACGGTGTGCCGTTGGCGGATTGGACCACACTGCCCTCGTCGCGACCGATCAGATCGTCGTGCTTGATCTGACCCTTGTGGGTGTGGAAGTCCTTGCCCGGGTCCAGCACAACCGTGTGCTGGCGGCCCTTGGCGTCGGTCAACTGCACCCGGTCACCGGCGGCGAAGGGGCCGGTCCGTCTGGCCGTCATGAATCTCCTGTTCTGCTGGGCGTCCGCGGTCGGCGGCGAACGGTGATACGGGTGTACCTGTTTTGTCGGTACCCCCGATTAGCCTGCCAGGTATGACAGCGGACTCGACGCCGACCCCAGCCGACTCCGAAGCCGACTCCGAGACCCCTCCCGGCACCGCCACCGACATCGACTCCGGTAGCGCCGCCTCTCGTGACCGAGCGGTGCGCGCCCCCGCGCTCTCGCCCTCGCGGGCTAAAGATTTCACCCTCTGTCCGCTGAAATATCGATTACGCGCGATCGATCGGATTCCGGAAACGCCGGATCGCGTGCTGGTGCGCGGAACACTCGTGCACTCGGTGCTGGAATCGCTGTACGGGCTACCGAGCGGCGAACGGGTGCCCGACCGGGCGGCGGCCCTGGTCGAGCCCGCCTGGCAGCGATTGCTGGCCGATCGCCCCGAACTCGCAACCCTGCTCGAGCCGGGTGAACTGCCCGATTTCCTGGACCAGGCGCGCGGACTGCTGCGGGTCTACTACCGGCTCGAGGATCCCACCGCGTTCGATCCCGAATCCTGCGAGCATCTGGTCGAGGTCATGCTCCCCGACGGATCCCCGTTGCGCGGCTACGTCGATCGGGTCGACATCGCCCCCACCGGCGCGCTGCGCGTGGTCGACTACAAGACCGGGCCCGCCCCCGCCCCCGGCCGGGAGAACCGGGCGCTGTTCCAGCTCAAGTTCTACGCCGCGATCATGTTGCGCACCCGCGGCCGCGCACCCACCCAGTTGCGCCTGCTGTACCTCGCCGACGGGCAGATCCTCACCTACTCCCCCGACGAGCCGGAACTGCTCCGCTTCGAACGCATCCTGTCGGCGCTGTGGGCGGCGATCAGCGCCGCGGGCCGGACCGGCGAATTTCCGCCCAGTCCCGGCCCGTGGTGCCGATATTGCGACTACCGCCCGCTGTGCCCGGCGCACGGCGGCGCCGCGCCGCCCTATCCGGGCTGGCCCGTCGCCGCCTGATCCGCCGGATCAGAAGGCGCGGCAGGTGCGGATGTCGGTGGCCAGGATGGCCTTCGCGCCGAGGTCGGCGAGCTGATCCATCACCTCGTTGCCCTGTTTGCGGGGCACCATGGCCCGCACGGCCACCCACGCGGTATCGGCCAGCGGCGAGACCGTCGGCGATTCCAGGCCGGGGGTGATCTGTACCGCGCTGTCCAGCAACGTCTTCGGGCAGTCGTAGTCCAGCATCAGATACTGCTGCGCGAACACCACACCCTGGATCCGGGCGACCAGTTGATTGCGGGCCTTGTCGTGCGGCTCGGCGCCGGCCCGCTCGATCAGCACCGCCTCCGAATCGCACAGGGTCTCACCGAACGGCACCAGGCCGTGCTGGCGCAGCGTGCGACCGGATTCGACGATATCGGCGATCGCGTCGGCGACGCCGAGCTGGATGGAGATCTCGACCGCGCCGTCGAGCCGGATCACCTCGGCCTCAATGCCGCGGCGCGCCAGATCGGTGAGCACCAGATTCGGATAGGCGGTCGCGATGCGCTTGTCGTAGAGATCCTCGACCTTCCAGTCGTGGCCCGCGGGGGCGGCGTAGCGGAACTTCGAGCGGCCGAATCCGAGGGTCAGGCGCTCGTGCACCTGCGCGCCGGAGTCCAGGGCCAGATCGCGGCCGGTGATGCCCAGATCCAGCTCGCCGGAGCCGACGTAGATGGCGATGTCCTTGGGCCGGAGGAAGTAGAACTCGACGTTGTTGGCGGCGTCGAGGACGGTCAGGTCGCGGGAGTCGACACGCTTGCGATAACCGGCCTCGGCGAGGATCTCGACCGCGGCCTGGGACAACGCGCCCTTGTTGGGTACTGCGACGCGGAGCATGAGGTGGTGTCCTTTCGGGACGAGTGACGGATTCGGAGTACGGCCCGCCGGGCATCCGGCGGGTTATCCGTCACAGATGTCGGTACACGTCCTCGAGCCGCAGACCGCGGCCGACCATCAGCACCTGCACCCAGTACAGCAGCTGCGAGATCTCCTCGGCCAGCGCGTCGTCGCCCTCGTGTTCGGCGGCCAGCCACACCTCACCGGCCTCCTCCAGCACCTTCTTCCCCTGCGCGTGGACGCCGGCATCCAGCGCTGCCACGGTGCCCGACCCTTCGGGCCGGTTGACCGCACGATCCTGGAGCTCGGCGAACAGGGTTTCGAAAGTTTTCACGGGTGGTCATTCTCGCAGATACGGGCGCACCGCCCGCAACCGAGTATCCGGGCCGTCAGGCCGGGCGATCCTCCGGGCGCTCGGCCCCGGCGGGCGGCATCGGGAGGTTGGCGATCCGATCCGCCAGGGTGTCGACGGCGTCGGCGTCCATGTACGCCTCGAGGGTGAGTTCCAGCATGCTCGCCCAGCGGTCGATCCGGGGCTTCCAGCGGTTGACGTAGGCCCGCGCGTAGGCGGCCTCGACCTCGTCGCCGCGGTCGCGGGCGGCCTGCTCGGCGCCCATCGCCGCCGATACGGTGTTCTCCGCCAGCGCGAGCTGTTCACGGCAGTGGTCGGGGGTGAAGATCTCGTCGCGGACCGTATCCGCCTCGACGCGCAGGGTGCCGACCACCTGCCGCAGCCCGGGATCCGCCGACACCGCCTTCGGGCCGGGCGACTGCCGGGCCGTGGCGCGGGCCCGCCGCGACCGCCGCGCGGTGTCGCGCCGCTCCCATTCGGCCAGCTGCTCCCGGTAGTGGTCGATCGCCTCGCCGGTCACCGTCCGATACACCAGATCCGCTGCGAGCGAGACCTTCTCGGCGCCGGCGCCGTCCCGCACGACCAGCGCCACGCGCCGCACCGGGATCTCCGGTTCGAGCCGTCCCTCGATCCGCGCGTCGAGCACGTCGTAGAAGTGGCCCTCGGTCACCTCGTCGCACTGGAGATCGAACAACGCGGTGCCGACCTCGACGAAGGTATCGCAGGTGCGGCCGGTCAGGGTGTCGGCCTTGCCGAAACGGCCTGTGCCGGAATCGATCCGGTCGGTGCCGTCGGCGCCGGAATAGGTCGTCTCCCAACGGTACGAATCGTCGATCTCGGCAGCGTTCATCCTGTCCCTCATTCGAGGCGTGTATGCGAACCACGCGCGAATCCCTCAGGGCAGAGTAACCGGTCGCGCCTGCTCCGCCCGGCGAATCGGCGGACCCGCGAACTCACTCGTCCGGAATCACCTCGACTCCGTCCGGAAGTCGACAACCCAGCCGCGCGAGGCGCCGCGCGACCTCCGGCGGCGGCAGTGTGAGCCGTTCGGCGGCCGTCAGGACGGCGAGGGCGGGCAGCGGGCGGCGGGGGTCCGGCCAGTGCGTCGCGCCGTCGGAACGCTTGCCGAGCAGGATCAGATCCCGGGCCGGCCGATCGGTGCCGCCGCCGACCCCGGACCAATCATGCTGCGGCACAACGACTCCGAGCTCGGCCAGCCGGGCCGCCACGGCGCGCGCGGGTCGCCCGGTCACCACGGCCGCCGCGATCACCTGCCCAGCGGGGATCTCGGCATCGACGTCGTGGAACGGGAATTCGCCGTCCGCCTCGGCGCTGAGCAGTACCCGGTCGGCGTCGGTGAGCACCGGCCACCCCGCCGGGGCCGTGATCCGCACGCCGGCGGATCGCAGCCGGTCGGCGACGTCGGCCGGACTGCGGTGCAGCGCCGCCGCGGCGAGGACGACCTTCACCGCCGGTACCGGCCGGTGGTGCAGTAGCCACGCGGAGTCGGCGATCCCGCCGCCCAGCGGCACGTCGAGGTCGTCGAAGGGATCCGCGCTGCGCGGGTTGAAACCGAACAGCAGCAGATCCGGATTGCGGATGCCGACCATCGCCGTGTCCAGGGTCCGCCACCGCAACGGGTCCACCCGCAGCCCGAGCCGGATCAGGCGGTCGGCGACCTCGGCCGGCGAGATGTGCACCGCCGTCGCGATGGCGAAGACGCGCGGGACGCCGACCAGGCGATCCGGGCCGCCGATATCGTGCAGCGCGTCCGAGAGGAAATCCAGCATCCGCCGGTCCACATCGTCGAGATCGGGCCAGCCACCGGCCGGTTCGCGCACCTCGAAGCCGAGGGCCGCGCAACGGTCGGCGATCCGCCGGCACGACGTCCGCTGTGGGGCGGCCGCGGCCACCGCCACCACCTGCGCGGCCGGCAGCGGCAGGCCCGGATCCAGCCAGGGCGCCCGGGCGTCGCGGTAGCGGCTGATCAGCGGGCCGTCGGCCGCCTGCGGATGCGGCCACGGGCCCGGCGGCACGCGATAGCCGAGCAGGCCGAGCGCCTCGGCCACCTCGCCGCAGCCGCGGCCGAGTCCGACGGCGGCGAGGACGACCCGGCCGCGCGGCACCTCGGCATCCGGATCGTTCCAGGCGGTCTGCGCACCGAACCGGAACCGGATCAGCCCGCGGTCGAATCGTTCTCGCGGGAGCGCGATCTCCGGCCAGCGGCGCGGCTCGACCCGGAAACCCGACCGGCGGAGGTGGTCGGCGATCGCCGCGCAGGTGGTGTCCAGTTGTGCGGCCGCCCCGATGACCAGTCCCGGTGGCACGGGTTGCGCGGGATCGGTCCACGCGCGGGTGTCGCGGATACCGGCGGTCAGGGCCACCCGCATGTCGAGTTCGGCCCGCTCCGCGATCGGGGGCCAGACCCGTTCGGCCACAAGGTAACCCGCGCAGCGCAGCCACCGGGCGATCTCGTCGCAGCCGTGGCCGAATCGGCAGGCGGCCGCGACGACGTGGCCCGCCGCCACCGGATCGCCGGGATCCAGCCAGCTCTGGTTCTCGTCCGCATCGGCGTGCAGGATCGCGAGCAACCGATCGAGGTGCCGCGGCGGGAGGGCGTCCAGGGCGCGCCAATCCGCCGGGGGCGCAGGATGTCCCAGCACGGCGAGCCGATCGGCGAGTTCGCCCGCGGGCCGGCCCAGACCCCGCGCGCGCAGCAGCAGGTCGGCCACCGGGGGCGGCTCCTCGGCGGATTCGGTGCGCGCCGGCGGCGCGGTGAGGGTGTGGTCGGTGGGCAGGGCCGGCGGCGGTCCGGTCGCCGCCGTCCAGCGGAATCCCGGGACCAGCCCGGCCGCCACCCAGGCGGCGAAGCGCCATTCGATCCAGGGATCGGCCAGCGCCTGCCGCAGCCGAGCGGTGGGACCGAGGAAGGTGGCGTTGCGGTGCCGCCAGTGCGTCAAGGCCCGTACCAGCAGTTCGTCGGCGGGGAAACAGCCGATGCGCGACATCGGCACCACCGTCTCCCCCACCGTCCAGCGAATCTCCGGATCGGCGATCACCGCCGCGCCGATCAGATCCGCCAGGCGCGGATCGTGCTCGGCGACGATGCCCAGCCAGGGCAGTGTGCCGGTGCGGAATCCACGGGCCACCAACTCGGGGATGCGGTCCCGCAGCAGACCGTCGATGGTGTGCTCGTCGACGGGATCGATCGTCATGACGCGGCGGTCGACGCTCAGCCGGGGGACGTGCGGACCGGTCAGATTCACCACGGCCCCGTACCGGCTGCGACCGGCCCACACCCCGTCGGCCAGCAGCGCGCCCATCGTCGGGCACCACCACACCCCGGCGCCGCCGAGCAGTTCCGGCGGGCCGGACGGGAGCGGGCCGGCGGCGAAGACGTCCACCGCGCCGACCGGCGCACTCGACGCCAATTCGCCCGCGGTCCACTGCAATACGTCCGAGCCGTGCCGCGCGGTGACATCGGATTCGGAGATCCACAGCACGCGCCGCAGCAGATCCGTGCAACTGACGTCGAGGCGGTCCCGGCGCAGGATCAGCCGGATCCTGGTGCCCGGCTCCCAATCCCACGGTTTCGCCGGTCGCCGCCGGATCCGCGCCAGCGAGTCCGGGCCGCCGATGCTCACCTCCAGCGGATCGTCGACGCGACCGTCGGCGTTCATCCGCCGGGTGGTGACGATCAACTCGTCGGCGAGCATGAAATAGCTCAGCACGCCGATGCCGAAGCGGGAGTTCGGATAGACCACGATGCCGTATCTCGCCCACTCGTACTGTTCCTCGAGGTAGCCCGGCAGATCGGTGAACCGCACCCCGGCACGGGCGAAGGAGTTCACGATCTCGTTGCGGCCCATGCCGATTCCGTTGTCGGCGCAGTCCAGATACGGCCGGCCGTCGTCACCGATGCCCTGTTCGAAGTGGATCGTGCCGCGCCACGGCGGCGGTGTCTCGCCCTTCGCGCGCAGGCATCGCAGTCGCGCGTCGCGATATCGGCAGGCGTCCAGCGCGTTCTGGTACAGCTCCCGGATCGCCAGGGCCGGGTCGCCGTACAGGCTTGTGCCCATGAGCAATTCGCGCACGCGCTCGTCCGCGAGCCGGAACTGGAAGTAGCCGCCCTCGTCGTAGGCCGGGCCGTCGGCCAGGTCCCCCGCACTGACCGACTCCGCCGACAACTGCGCGGGCAGCCGGGACAACAGGCGCAGCGGCCCCTCCGGCCGGCCGTCCGGCGCGGCGGCCCGATGACAGCCCCGCACCAGTTCGTCGGCCTCCCGGACCCGGTCGTGCAGCGCGGATTCCAGTGCGGGATGGCGGCATTCGGCGACCAGGACGCGCGCGCCGCCGCCCCCGGCCCGCCAGGTCGCGGCGCGGACGGTGGCCAGTACGCTCGCCGGATCGATCGGGTCGGAGGTGCCGACGTGATCGGGTACCACCTCGGGCATCCCGGCCGGATCCAGCGCCATGCGGTCGGCGAGGGTGAGGATCAGGCCGATCAGGCGGACGCGGACCTCGGATTCCCCCTCCGCGATCGGCCAGATCACCCCGACCGGATGGCCGGCGTCGAAATCCGTTGCCTGGTCGGCGCCGTACCGATGCAGCCGCAGCAGTCCGGCCAGTTGTGCCACCACCGGCGCGGCGGGCAGGCCGAGGATCGTGCCCGCCGGGTCCAGGTCCAGTGCGCGGGCGACCTGCCGCGGCTCGTAGATCCCGGGCTGCCGGGCCAGCCAGCGATGGAAGATCCACCAGCGGATCGCCTCCGCGGCCGGCTCGTCCTTCGGCGCGGACGTCGTCTCGTCCCAGGCGCGGCGGTACAGCCGCGGGAAGGTCCGGGCGAAGTTGCGGAACTCGCGCGCGGCGAAGGTGCCGGTCTCGCCCTCCGGTTGTGGCTGCGGCGCAACACCTTCCGGATCCCCGCGATCGTCCGGTACCGCGCGGCAGGCGGCGATCCAGTACAGCCGGAACACCCGGTGCACGAACGGGAATGCGGCCAGCAGACCGGCCTCGAGCCGGGTCGGCCGGTCGTCGGGCGACTCGGCGAAGACGGTCCGGGCCAGGAAACCGGCGCGCCTGCCGACACGTTCGGGCAGTTCGGCGTCCCACCACGGATCTCCGGCGGCCTGCCGCTCGCGCGCCGCGGCGAGATGGGCGAGCCCGCCGACGAATTCGACGACCTCGGGGTCCGCCGCACCCTCGGCGGTCCGGGTCCATATCGGATGGGCGCGAATCTCGTTGCGCCAGCGGCCGGTCGGGCCCGGCGGATCCGCGCGACCGGTCGCGGCCGACGGCGGGACCGGCGCCGCGATCATCTGGAAATAGTTGATGAGAGTGACACTTCCGGCCCGCCCGGCCGCGACCGAACCCGGTGCGACCGCGGTGATTCCCGGGGCCGACGGCACCGATCCCGCACCGGAGCCGGTCGCCGGCTGCCCCGCTCCGGTCAGCGGGGGTCCGATGGCATACCGATGGTGATGTCGCCGATGGTCACGTCACCGACGGTGACGCCCGCGACCGAGCCCGGACCCGACGCCGTCACCGTATTGGTGACGGTGCCCGGCGGCGGGAGGTCGCCGCGCTGCTTCGCCACCTGCTCGGCGCGGCCGAGGATATCCCGCAGTGCCGCAGCAAAATTCGGATCTCTGGCGCAGGCCCGCTCGATCGCCGACCGGGCCCGTTCCCGGGCGCCGGAATCGTCGGATTCGGACCAGGCCTCGTCCTGGATGCGGGTCAGATCCTCGTCGTCCAGCTCGCCGGCGACGAGTTCGACCAGTTCCCGCAGCGGTAGCCGGCCGGTCACGAGTGCGCCGACTCCTTCGGACAGACGGGCCTTGTGCCGCCACATCCAGATCAGATACATGATTGTCAACGCACCGATTTCGATGCCCGTCATCGCCACCACCCCGGACAATGCGCTCGACCAGGACTCCAGGGTAGCAGAGCGGCCCGGCGGCCGGATTTTCGGCGGCTGCCGATCGACCGGTCGCCGGGCCGTCGCTCAGGCCGCCGCCAGCAGCGCCGACAGCTCGGCGACCGCGGTGCGCAGATGTGTGGCGAAATCGTGCATCTGCGGCGCCACCGAGGTCGGCGTGGCGAGGTAGAGGTTCCAGCGGTCCGGCAGCAGGACATAGGCGACGCCGATGCATTTCGCACTGGTGCAGCCGAATCCGAAGTACTGGATGTTCACCGACGGGGCGGAGCTGGTACTGAGGTAGTCGTCCCGGGCGATCTGCCAGCCCGGACTGTCGAAGAACGGCATCGGCTCATCGGCGCCCAGTTCGGCGCCGCGGCGGCGCTGGATCCATTGCAGTTCCCAGAGATGCTGTTCCGGGGCCTCGCCGCGCTGGCACTGCTGCGCGCGGGCGACGTGCGCCGCGGCGGCGGTCTGCGCCGCGGCCCGCTTGGCGTCGGTGTCGGCGGCCGGATCGTCCATGGCGGCAACGAATTCCAGGATCTCCGGGGTCACCACCCGCATCGCCTCGGTGCGGCCGCCGCGGTACTGCCGGGTGGCGATCGACTCGTAGGTCGCCCCGATCAGGCCCTTGCTGCGCTGGTGCGCGAGCTGATAGCAGAGCTGGGCGAAGGCATCCGGCGAGATGCCCAGTGCCTTGGCCCGATCGGTGCCGAAATCGTCGAACGACACCGCGGTGGTGGCGTTGTCGGCGGCGTACCGCGCGAAATCGGCTCCGGCGGCGGCGATCCGGGCCCGCAGCGCGGCATCGAGGGTGAACTCCAGCGCGGCGAGCGCGGGCAGCCCCTGTGCGGTGGCGCCGGAGCGGGTCTCGTGCTCGGTCACCGGGGTGCGCAGCAGGGTGTCGACGAAGGACAGGATCGTGGTGCCGTCCAGGCCGCAGTGTTCGACGTTGATCCCGGCGCTGCCGTCGGCGAACACGATGAACGACACCGACTTGTCGAACCAGCGGTTGGCGCTGTCGCCGTGCAGCAGCTGATCGCAGGCGTGCTGGGTGTCGGTGGGCGCGAAATCCTCCAGGCAGACCGTGAACAGGGCGGTCTCCAGCACGTCGAGGGTGGCGCTGTTGCCCGGATCGGCGATCAGCTCGGGCCGCAGCGGCGCCCAGTCGGCGCGGGCGAGAGTGGTGAGGTGGCCGACTGCGGTGTCCGCGGGCGCGCGCACCGCACCGGCCTTCAGCACCTCGCGCAGGCCGTCCACCAGATCGCCCTGCGCGTGCGGTACCCCGTCCGGTCCGATGACATCGAGCCGGAAGATGTTGCCGCGGAAGAAGACCGCGATGTGCCGCGCCGGTGACGGGCCGGGCTGCCCGGCGCTGTAGGGCACCCGGACGGTGTCCTGGCCCACGCCGGGAATCCTGGTCTCGGAGAACAGGAATCGGTTCTGCGCCATCGACAGCGGGCGGCCGCGCTGCACCACCGGCGGGACGGCCTCGTCGTCGAGCAGCAGTTTGTAGTTCACCGCAGCGGTCACGACGGCCGCCGCCCGCTCCACCTGATCGGCGGAGGTCGAACGGGCCAGCGGGGTGTCGTCGCGGAACAGGAAGAAGAAGTTGGCGTTCAGCGCGATCCGGTCGCGGCGGCCCAGGTAGCGCGACGGCCAGAACTCGTCGAGCCAGCTGTCCACGCCCGACCGGTCGAACCGCTCCAGATCGGCGTGCAGGATCCGGGCCGGGCCGTCGGCGCGGAGCAGGTCGGCCACCGCCGCCTCGGTCTCGGCGTATTCGTCCGGCGTCAGCAGCGGTGCGCTCCACGTCAGGAAACGGGAGCAGCTGTCCTCGAGTGCGGGCAGCGGGACACGCGGCAATTCGGCGTCGTGGGCGAAGGTCCGGTCGGTCACTGGCGATCCTCGGCGGTCGGAGTGGATGGTGTGGGTACGGAGACGAACAGTTCGGCATGCAACCAGCCCTGCGCCTCGTGGCCGGACGGGTCGATACCGTTGGCGGACAACGTGTTCACGATCTGCGCCTGTTCGGTGGCCGAGGCGAACCGGCGCTGCCGGAAGGTGCCGGGCACCCGCTCGGTGCGGTAACCCAGGCGGTGCAGCGACTGCTCGATCGGACCGAAGTCGAACATGCGCAAGACGAAGTGTGCCATCCACGGCAATCGGCGGCCATGGGCCGTCACCACTTTCAGCAGCGTGCGCTCGGTGACGTACCCGATACAGCCGGTCGAGATCACCAGATCCGCGGACGCCAGCACCCGGCGCTGGCGGTCGGTCGGCGCCCCCGATTCCAGGTCGGCGTGCACGATATCGGACAGCAGCCCGGTCGACGCCGCGTACCCGAGTGCGGGCGCCGAGGCGTCCATCCCGAGGAAACGGACATCGGGCATGGCGTCCGCGCTCGCCAGCCGGGAGCGGTCGCGCGCGGCGCGGTCGGCGGTGTCGCCGTAGCGGTAGTGCTCCGCCAGTTCGCCGACGGTGGTGTCCAGCCGCAGCACGGCCGCGTTCACCCCGTAGGAGCAGCCGATGTCGAGCACCGTGGGCGCGGATCCGGTGGCCGTCCGATATTCGGCGATCAGCCGTTGGAAGTGTGGTTTCGCCAAATCCGGTATGCAGTAGTCCAATTCGGCCATTCGACGGTAGTAGTCGCTCGGATCGGAGCGTTCGTAGATGTCGTCGA
Source organism: Nocardia sp. BMG111209 (assembly GCF_000381925.1). Lineage (NCBI taxonomy): Bacteria > Bacillati > Actinomycetota > Actinomycetes > Mycobacteriales > Nocardiaceae > Nocardia > Nocardia sp. BMG111209. The sequence continues at coordinate 988,236 of NZ_KB907307.1, read as the reverse complement.
AGGAGGCTTTTCCGGTGTTGTCCAACGAAACCGGCACGTAGTGTCCTTGTCAGTCGAGGAGTCGGTCGCCGCGTGCGGATCGGCCGGCCGCGGCCACATGCTCCGGCAGCACGCGCCCGAACAACTGCCGGGTGCGTTCCACGCTGCCGATGACACCGGGATGCTCGCTGTAGGCGAAGATCGCGGTGTGCCGCGGGGTGTTTCCCTCGACCGGAGATACCCGATGCAGGGAGAAGCGGCCGCGGAACAGTTGTAGATCGCCGGGCCGCAGGGCGAGGCGGCGGACGAGGTGATCGCCCCCGCCGGTGAGAACCGCCCGCACGTCGTCGAGATTCTCCGCCTCCGGGGTGCGGATGTTCGGGCAGTATTCGAAGAGTCCGCCGTCGTCGGACGGCTGGGTCAGCATGCTGACGGTGAATTCGTTGGTGTCGAAATGCCACGGATGCGACAGTCCGGGAGCGACCACGTTCAGGCACAGGCCCGCCAGCGGATCGGCGTACTCGTACAGCGCCGGCCGGCCGAAACATTCGGCGACGAAACGACGGAACCGCGCATCGGTGTAGAGCAGTTCGACCGCGGCCGTGGCCGGAATGCGATCCCGCGCCACGAAGGCGTTGCCGCGGTCCATCACGATCCGGCCCGGATGTCCGGCCGGCAGTTCGGTGTCCAGTGGGATGTTGTACGCGTTCACCCGCTCGACGGTGTGATAAGCGAAGGGCGCCAAGTCGTTTCCCTCGGCGCGCAACCGCGCGCCGAGCGAGGGCCGCACGAAGCCGCGCAGTACGCTGCAGCCGACGGCGGCCAATTCGGCGCGAACTCGTTCGACCACCGATTCCCTTGCCGCACTGCCAGTTTCGTCGATCGGATAACGATCGAGGTCGACGAGCTGTTCGAGGTCGTCCGAGACCCGCTCTCCCCCACAGCCTTCAGCCATTCGCCACCTCCGCTGACTGCCCCGTTCACTCCATTCTCGCCGGGCCCGGCACGGTCCGCCGAGCATTCGGGCAATCCTCGTGAACAGTCACAAACCGACGGGTTGTCCGGTGTCACGGTGGTGCATGTCGGTTCGGTACCGTATCTGCCTGTTCTGCTGTACAGCATGGACAGTATTGCGCGGCAATCCTTTACATGATCGTCCGACCGGCCCGAGCCGGGCGGGTCAGGACACCGGGACGGCGAGGACCGCGTGCAGATCCGCCACAGTCAGGCCCACCAGCGATTCGCGGAACACCCGGCCCGGGCCGGACGGTACGGCGATCTCGCAGGGCACCACCAGGACCCGGCAGCCCGCGGCCGCCGCCGACTGCGCGCCGGTGGGCGAATCCTCGACGGCCACACAGTGTTCCGGCGGAACGCCGAGCAGTTCGGCGGCCCGCAGATAGGGGTCGGGCGCGGGCTTGCCCTCGGGCACCTCGTCACCGCACACCGTGGCGTCGAACCAGTGCCGGCCCACGGTGTCCAGGCACAGTTCCGCGACCGGCCGCTGGGTATTGGTGACCAGCGCGGCCGGAATACCGGCCGCGCGTACCGCGGCGAGCGCCTCCTGTGCGCCGGGCCGCCAGGGCACCGGGCCCGCGAACAGTTCGGTGACCCGGCGCTGCAACCATTTCCCGGCCGCGGCCACGGCCTCGGGACGCTGCTCCAGCCCCAGGCCCTCGAAGACGATACGCAGCGCGTTGGGACCGGAGGCCCCGATCAGGGCGTGCCGGAGTTCGTCGGACATCGTGCCGCCCAGTTCGACCGCCAGCTCACGGACGCCGACGTCCCAGATCTTCTCCGAATCCAGCAGGGTCCCGTCCATGTCCCACAGGACACCGGCCAGCGTCACCGAGCGCACCTTTCGTCACGATTGCGGGCCGGACCCCTGCTCCGGCCGGGCGACGAGCCGATCCGCGGCCCGCTACGGTCCGAAGGGAACGGCCCGCAGCCAGCATATCGGCCGTGATCGACCACCGGCGGGCCCGCCGACCGTGATCGTTCTCGCAATGGACCGCGGGCGAGCCGGGGCGATGATCGCCGCCGGAGCGGATCGACCGACCGGCCGCCGTCATGCCCCGGCAGTGGTCGCCGGACCGGCTATGGTGGGCGATCCGCTCAGACCCCGGACGCGGAGATGAGCATCCGGCCGGTGGACGAGTCGACCCGGAACCAGCGGCTCTCGCTGGACGTGGAGCCGTTGCGCAGGGTGTACGTGAGGTTCGCGACCACGCCGTCCGGGCCGTTCGGCGTCACCGACCCGACCCGCACCGAGCTGATACCCGACCAGAATTTCGCATACGCCTGGTAGCCGCCGGTCTGACCTTGATAGGCCGGCGACAGCTGCGACCAGGCGCCGTCGATATTGCCGGGCAGCATGCCGTAGTAGCCGGTGACGAACGAGGTCACGCTGGCGGGCTGGGCGGCGGGTGCGGCCGGGGTGAACGTCGTGGACGCCAGCGGACTCGGCGGCGGGGTGGCGCCCGGCGGCGGCGGAGTGCTCGCGGACGGCGGCGTACTCCCCGGCGCTGGGGTGGCCGGCGCGGGCGCCGCGGCGCCGGACGAGGTCGCGGCGGCCGAGGTGCCGGGTGCGGCCGAGGCCGGCGGCGCGGCGCCCGCGCTCGTCTCGGACGGCGGCGCGGCCGGTGCGGACGAGGCACCCGGCGAGACGGGACCCGCGGTGTTCTCCCCCTTCTTGCCGCCGGAGGTCGCCAGCACGACCACGGCGATGATCACCAGCACCAGCGTCACGCCCGCGGCGACCAGGACCAGGATCCGCTGCCGGGCGGCCCGATCCCGGGGCGGCCGCGGCGCCGCGGGCCGGGGCGGCGTCGCGAGCATGGGCGATTCGACGGGCAGCACCTCGTGCGGGGGCAGCACGGTGGTCGGGGAGACCGCGGGTTCGGGCGCGGGCGCCGCGAGCACCTTCGTCTGCGCCTCCGCGAGTTCCGGGGTACGTCCCTCGGCGACCGCGGCCAAGGCCTCCTGCACCTCGCGCATCCCCGGCCGATCGGCCGGTTCGGAGGCCAGCAGCCGCATCAGCACCGGGCCCAGCGTCCCGGCCCGGGCGGGGGCCGGGACATCGGCACGGGCGACCGCGTGCAGCGTCGCGAGCGGATTCTCCCCCTCGCCGAACGGCGGCGCACCCTCGACCGCGGCGTACAGGGTGGAACCCAGCGCGAACACGTCCGAACTCGGCGAGGAATCCTCACCGCGCGCGATCTCCGGGGCCAGATAGGCCGGGGTGCCGGCCAGGAAGCCGGTCGAGGTCACCGTGACGTCGCCGACCGCACGGGAGATGCCGAAGTCGGTGATCTTCGCGGTCCCGTTGTCGGTGACCAGCACATTGGCGGGCTTCACGTCGCGATGCACGATGCCCGCGTCGTGGGCGGCGGCCAGCGCGTCGGCGACCTGGGCACCGATGCGCGCCACCCGCCGCGGTTCCAGCGGACCGGTGTCACGCATGAGGGCCGCGAGGCTCGGCGCGTCGACGAACTCCATGACCAGCCACGGCTGGCCGTCCTCCTCGGCGACGTCGAAGACGGTCACCGCGTTGGGGTGATGCAGCCGGGCCGCGATCCGGCCCTCGCGCATCGCGCGCAGTTTCGCCTCCATGGCCTGCACCCGGGTCAGCCCCGGATTGAGCAGCAACTGCTTCACCGCGACGGTGCGCCGCAGCCGGACATCGTCGCCCCGCCACACCACGCCCATGGCGCCGGTACCGATGGGGTCTCCCAGGCGATACCGCCCCGCGATCAGCCGGTCTGCCGTCATGCTGTCGAACCTCTCCTGGCCTCGCACGCCGAGCCACCTACCACTGCTGCGTGAAAGCCCGGAAACACTGTGAAAATCTTACGCGGTACGTCCGGTGATCACATTACCGGCCCATGACACGGATTCCGACAAAGACTGTCGCGCTGTGTAATTCGTGGTTCCCGGCACATTTCCGCGACACCGCCGCGAGCGCCGGGAGCTCGATTTCACAGATACGCCAGCGCCATTCCGCGACGGTGCGGGAACGCCGTTGTGGCACAGTGGTACCCGAATTCCGGCCCGAATCACCGACGACCGCGCCACAACACGCGCGCCCGCCGGCGTCGTGGCGGGCGCGGATGTCGTAGCGCAAGGTCAGGCGCTGAAATACTTCGCTTCCGGGTGCAGCAGAACGAAGGCGTCGGTGGACTGCTCCGGATGCAACTGGAGTTCCTCGGAGAGCGTCACGCCGATCCGATCGGCCGCCAGCAGCTCGACGAGTTTCGCGCGGTCGTCCAGATCGGGACAGGCGCCGTAGCCGAACGAGAAACGGGCGCCCCGGTATCCGAGCTTGAAGTACTCCTGGACATCGGCCGGATCGTCGTCGGCGACCGAATGACCCTCCAGTACCAGTTCTTCGCGGATGCGCCGATGCCAGTATTCCGCGAGCGCCTCGGTGAGCTGCACGCCGATGCCGTGTACTTCCAGATAGTCGCGATAATTGTTGTCCGCGAACAGTCGATTGGCGAAATCGGCGATCGGCTGTCCCATGGTGACCAGCTGGAACGGCCAGACGTCCACCTGACCGGTCTCGGCGGCGCGTTCGCGGGAGCGCAGGAAATCGGCGATGCACAGGAACCGGTCCCGCTGCTGCCGCGGGAAGGTGAACCGATACCGTTCCGCCGCAGCCGGATTCGGCTCGGCCAGCACGATCACGTCGTCACCCTCGGAGACGGCCGGGAAATAGCCGTACACCACGGCGGCGTGTTGCAGCACACCTTCGGTGGACAATCGGTCCAGCCAGTACCGCAGCCGGGGGCGGCCCTCGGTCTCGACCAGTTCCTCGTAGCTCGGGCCCTCGCCGCCGCGCTGCCCGCGCAGACCCCACTGGCCCAGGAACAGCGCCCGCTCGTCGAGCAGGCCGGAGTACTCCGGCACCGCGAGCCCCTTCACGACCCGGGTGCCCCAGAACGGCGGCACCGGAACCGGCAGGTCGGCGGCCACATCGGAACGGGCCGGCACCGCCACCGGCACCTCGGCGGCCCGGCGCTCCTCGGCGATGCGCTGGGAGCGCTCGTGCCGGGCCTTGCGCTCGGCGGCCTTGGACCGGGCGGCGAGCGCCTCCGGGCTGTCCGGATCGAGGCCGCCGCCGCGTTTGCGGGTCATGATCTCGTCCATCAGGCGCAGACCCTCGAACGCGTCGCGGGCGTAGTTGACCTCGCCCTCGAACACGTCGGTGAGATCGTTCTCGACGTAGGCGCGGGTCAGCGCGGCGCCGCCGAGCAGGACCGGGAACTTCTCCGCGAGCCCGCGGGAGTTCATCTCCTGCAGGTTCTCCTTCATGACCACCGTCGACTTGACCAGCAGGCCGGACATGCCGATGACGTCGGCCTTCTTGTCGGCGGCGGCGTCCAGGATGGCCGTGATCGGTTGTTTGATACCGAGATTCACGACCTCGTAGCCGTTGTTGGACAGGATGATGTCGACCAGGTTCTTGCCGATGTCGTGCACGTCGCCCTTGACCGTCGCGAGCACGATGCGGCCCTTGCCCGCGTCGTCGGTGGACTCCATGTGCGGTTCCAGATAGGCGACCGCGGTCTTCATCACCTCGGCGGACTGCAGGACGAACGGCAGCTGCATCTGCCCGGAGCCGAACAGCTCGCCGACGGTCTTCATACCCGACAGCAGCGTCTCGTTGATGATCTGCAGCGGCGGCACCGTCTGCATCGCCGCCTCGAGGTCGACGTCGAGACCGTTGCGGTCGCCGTCGACGATGCGGCGCTCGAGCCGTTCGAACAGCGGCAGCGCGGCCAGCTCGTCGGCCCGCGACGCCTTCGCCGAGGCCGCGGACACGCCCTCGAACATGGTCATCAACTGCTGCAACGGGTCGTAGCCTTCGCGGCGGCGGTCGTACACCAGATCCAGCGCGGTCTCCCGCCGATCCTCCGGAATGCGGCTGATCGGCAGGATCTTCGAGGCGTGCACGATCGCGGAATCCAGTCCGGCCTCGACACATTCGTGCATGAACACCGAGTTGAGCACCTGGCGGGCCGCCGGATTCAGGCCGAAGGAGATGTTCGACAGACCGAGGGTGGTCTGCACCTCCGGATGCCGGCGCTTGAGTTCCCGGATGCCCTCGATGGTCTCGATGCCGTCGCGGCGGGACTCCTCCTGGCCGGTGCCGAGGGTGAAGGTGAGGCAGTCGACGATGATGTCGGACTCGGCCAGCCCCCAGTTGCCGGTGATGTCGGCGATGAGCCGCTCGGCGATCGCGACCTTGTGCTCCGCGGTGCGGGCCTGGCCCTCCTCGTCGATGGTGAGCGCGACCACCGCGGCGCCGTGCTCGGCGACCAGCCGCATGGTCTGCTGGAAGCGGGAATCCGGTCCGTCGCCGTCCTCGTAGTTGACCGAGTTGACCGCGCAGCGCCCGCCCAGATGCTCGAGCCCGGCGCGCAGTACCGGCGCCTCGGTGGAGTCGAGCATGATCGGCAGGGTGGAGGCGGTGGCCAGCCGGGAGGCCAGCTCGGCCATGTCGGCGGTGCCGTCGCGGCCGACGTAGTCGACGCACAGGTCCAGCATGTGCGCGCCGTCGCGGGTCTGATCCTTCGCGATGTCGAGGCACCGCTGCCAGTCGCCCGCGAGCATCGCGTCGCGGAAGGCCTTGGAGCCGTTGGCATTCGTGCGCTCACCGATCATCATGATCGACGCGTCCTGCTCGAACGGCACCGCGGTGTAGATGGAGGACACGCTGGGCTCGTGCCGCGGCGCGCGCGCCGCCGGCTGCACCTCGGCGACCGCCTCGGCCACCTGCCGGATGTGCTCCGGGGTGGTGCCGCAGCACCCGCCGACCAGCGCCAGCCCGAATTCGGTGACGAAACCGCGCAACGCCGCCGCCAGCTCCGCCGGGCCCAGCGGGTACTCCGCGCCGTTCGGGCCGAGCACCGGCAGGCCCGCGTTCGGCATGACCGACACCGGCAGCTGCGCGTGCTTGGACAGGTGGCGCAGGTGCTCGCTCATCTCCTCGGGGCCGGTGGCGCAGTTCAGGCCGATCATGTCGATACCCAGCGGCTCGACCGCGGTGAGCGCCGCGCCGATCTCGCTGCCGACCAGCATGGTGCCGGTGGTCTCGACGGTGACGTGGGTGATGATCGGGATGCGCCGGCCCGCCCGTTCCATGGCCCGGCGGCTGCCGATCACCGCGGCCTTCAGCTGCAGCAGGTCCTGGCAGGTCTCGATGAGTACCGCGTCGGCGCCGCCCTCCAGCATGCCGAGCGCGGATTCGGTGTAGGCGTCGCGCAGCGCCGCGAAGGGGGCGTGGCCGAGCGTCGGCAGTTTGGTGCCGGGGCCCATCGAGCCCAGGACGTAGCGTGGGGTACCGTCGGCGGACGGACCCATCTCGTCCGCCACCTCGCGGGCCAGCCGGGTGCCGCGCTCGGACAGATCGCGAATACGGTCGGAGATGCCGTAATCGGCCAGATTCGGCAGGTTGCAGCCGAAGGTGTTGGTCTCGACCGCGTCGGCGCCGGCCTCGAAATACGCGCGGTGGATACCGCGCAGCACGTCCGGCCTGGTCGCGTTGAGGATCTCGTTGCAGCCCTCGAGCCCCAGGAAATCGTCCAGGGACAGGTCCGCCGCCTGCAACATGGTGCCCATGGCGCCGTCACCGATCAGCACACGCCGGGCGAGCGTGTCGAACAACGTGGTATCGAACGTCGGCGGCGTCCCGGACGCGGCATGGGAGGGCACTGGCATTCTTAAAGAGTAAAGGTCCCCGCCGACAATCCGCCGTCGCGCACACTGTTCAGGGGCCGGTCGTGAGCCGCGCCACAACCTGAGCCACAACCGGCGCCCCGACCGGAGGTCGCCGACATTGCCGACCGGAGGTCGCCGACACTGCCGACCGAAGGTCCTCGACGCCGCCGACCGAAGGTCCTCGACACCTACGGCCGGAGGTTCGCCCACGCCGCCGACCGGCCGCCGCGGATGCCGCCGTCCGGCGGTCACGGACACGCCGACCGGAACGAGGCAATCGGACCAGCACACGGCCTGCATCGGCGATATGCAGTGAAAGGAACTGCCACCACACCGTAGGCTGACCGGGTGAACGCCAGTGCATCACCCGATCCGGATCTGCCGACGTTGCGTGATCCCGTCCTGGTCGCTGCCTTCGAGGGCTGGAACGATGCCGCCGACGCCGCCAGCGGTGCCGTCGAGCATCTGGAGCTGATCTGGGACGCGGAACCGCTCGCCGAGCTGGACTCCGAGGACTACTACGACTACCAGGTGAACCGCCCGACGGTTCGTCAGGTCGACGGCGTCACGCGCGAGATCCAGTGGCCGTCGACGACCTTGTCGGTCTGCTCGCCACCGGGCAGCAACCGCGACGTGGTCCTGTTGCACGGCATCGAGCCCAACATGCGCTGGCGCAGCTTCTGCAACGACATCCTGGAACTGATCGATCAGCTCGGCGTCACCACCGTCGTCATCCTCGGCGCGCTGCTCGCCGACACCCCGCACACCCGTCCCGTCCCCGTCACCGGCACCGCCTACAACAAGGAGGCGGCCGAGCAGTTCAGCATCGAGCAGACCCGGTACGAGGGCCCGACCGGGATCACCGGGGTGCTGCAGGACGCGTGCGTGCGCGCGGGCGTACCGTCCATCTCGTTCTGGGCCGCGGTGCCGCACTACGTGTCGCAGCCGCCGAATCCCAAGGCCACCATCGCCCTGCTGCACAAGGTCGAGGACGTGCTCGACATCGAGGTCCCGCTCGGCGAGCTGCCCACCCAGGCCGAGGAGTGGGAGAAGGCGGTCGACGAGATGACCGCCGGCGACGAGGAGGTCACCGAATACGTTCGCTCCCTGGAGGAGCGCGGCGATCAGGTCGATCTCAACGAGGCGATGGCGAAGATCGACGGTGACGCGATCGCCGCCGAATTCGAGAAATACCTGCGCCGCCGCGGCGGACCGGGCGGTTTCGCACTCTGATCGGATCGAGAACCGCGCCGCCGCCGGATGATTCGGCGGCGGCGTCCCGGTCCGCGGCGGCCGGCCGATTCAGCACTGCACCGTCCAGACCTGCGCCGCGGCCTCCTGGGCCAGTTTGGCGATCAACAGGTCACGCGGAATGGTCTGTCCGGCAAGGTGTTCCAGGGACGGCACCACGACATGGTGGGCCTCGGCCCGTTTCAGTTCGGCGGTGAGCTCCGCGAAGGCGGTGCCGTCGCCGGGATCGGACTCGTGGAACGTGGCGGCGAAGCACAGGCCGGCGGCGCGGGCGAGATCGCACATGGCGTCCTCGAGTTCGCCGAGCCGGCCCTCGGCCAGATCGTCACGCAGGTACCCATAGATCAACGCTTCCACCCGAACCTCCATGCGATTTGGGAGACAGCATCGGACACAGCAAACCGTTTCCTACGAGGATCCTCCACCCCGGAATGCCAGTGCAGATGTCAAACCGGTGACATCGGATTGCCCTATCCCGGACCATGCGGAGTTTGCTGGTGGGATACTAGAAGATATGGCCGCCGGTGACGAACGCCCAGTCTGGGCAGTGCGAATGCGCTCCGAACGCGAAGCCCGCGGCTGGTCGCAGGCCGAGGCGGTCCGGGCCATGCGCGCCAAGTCCTCACACAACCTGCCGACCGACAGTACGCTACTTCGGAATTGGCGGCGCTGGGAGTCCGGCGAGTCCCGGCCCGACGAGTTCTACGCACCGATCATCGCCGCCTGCTTCGACACCGTGACCACGGCGTTCTTCCCGAAGGCCAGGCCCAATCGGGACGACGAACTGCTCTCGTCCACGGGCATGGACACGCTGGAATTCATCGGGCGCCTGCGGATGTCGGACGTGTGCGGCGCCACCCTGGACGCGCTGCGGATCACCGCCGAGCGGTTGTGCTGCGAATACCCTTGCGGCGACGCGGCGGTACTGCATGCGGAGGGCACCGCCTGGCTGCGCCGGATCACCTCGCTGCTGGACGGCCGGCTCACCCTGGCCCAGCATCGCGAGGTGCTGGTGCTGGCCGGTTGGGTGGCGCTGCTGGTCGGCTGTCTCGACTACGATCTGGGCCGCCGGGCCGCCGCGGAGGTCACCCGGCGCGCCGCGACCTCGCTCGGGCACGAGGCCGAACATGTCGAGATCGTCGGCTGGGGTGCGGAAATGGCCGCGTGGTTCGCACTCACCCAGGGCAATTACCGCGGCGCGATCGAGGCGGTCGACGGTGTCGCGGCAAGTACCCAGCGACTCGGCGTCGCGGTGCAGCTGTCCGCGCAGCAGGCGAAGGCGTGGGCGCGGCTCGGCGACCACGGCCGGATGGAGGCGGCCCTCTCCGAAAGTCGGGCAATTCTACAGCGATTGGACCATCCGGCGAATCTGGACAATCACTTCGTGGTCGATCCGGAAAAGCTGGATTTCTATGCGATGGACTGTTTCCGGGTGGCGGGCGACGATCGGCGCGCCGAAGCGTATGCGCGCCGGGTCATCCGGTCGGCCACCGCACCCGACGGCACGGTCCGCAGCCCGATGCGGGTGGCGGAGGCCCAGCTGACGCTCGCGGTCGTCGCGGTCCGCGACGGCGATCTGGAACGCGCGCTGCACGAGGCGTTGCGGGCCTTCGACGGGCACCGCCGCTCGCTGCCCTCGCTGCTCTGGATCGCCGGGGAGACGGCCCGGGAGATGATCGGGCGGTATCCCGGCGATCCCCGCACCCGAACCTATCTCGATCGGCTGCGGTCGCTGTCCCCGTCCTGAGCCGTCGGCCATTATTGTGCGACGAATGGATTTCAGTCTGCGTACCTGCTCGTGGCGGGGGCACGCCACGTACGCGCCCGACGAGACGGAACTGGCCGCGCGCCTGCACGTCTCGACGCCCGCCGGCGAGGCGTGGCGCTGCCTGCGCTGCGGCGATTTCGTGGTCGGCGATCCGCGGCAACGCGGCCCCGCCGACGCCGCCCCGGAGGTGCCGCGCGGGCGGCTGCTGCGCGACCGGTTCATCATGCGGCTGCTGGCGGTCGAACGAATCCTGCGCGGATTGGTCTTCATCGCACTGGCATTCGGCGTGTACAAGGTGCGCAACTCGCAGTCGCAGCTGCGTTCGGCCTTCGATCGGGAGATGCCGCTGATCCGCCCCCTGGCCGACCAGATCGGCTGGAACCCGGACAATTCGAAGATCGTGCACTTCATCGAGAAGGGCTGGCAGCTGTCGCCGACCACCCTCACGCTGATCGCGGTGGGGTTGCTCGGATATGCGGCGATCGAATTGATCGAGGCCGTCGGCCTGTGGCTCGTCCAGCGCTGGGGTGAGTACTTCGCCGTGGTCGCGACCGCGCTGTTCCTGCCCTTCGAGATCTACGAACTCACCGAGCGGATCACCGTCGTGCGGGCGGGCGCGCTGCTGATCAACGTGGCCGCGGTGCTGTGGCTGCTGTGGTCCAAGCGCCTGTTCGGCATCAACGGCGGCGGGCGGGCCTACCACGCCGAACACAGCGAGGAGAGCCTGCTCACCGTCGAGCGGGCCGCACTGGCCGACCCGGCCGCGGCCGCCGCCCGGCCGGTCGCCGAGACCGGGAGCTGAGGCCGCTCGGCACGCCGATCCCGGGTACGCCACCGGCACCCGCGGCGACGGTACTACTCTCGACCCGGTGACCGAGTCCGCTGGAGGATTGCTGCCCGGGGCGCCCGGCCTGTTCGACGCCGCCGGCGTCACGGGTCGCGCCGGCGTACTCGGGGGCGGCGGCGCGGGAGCCGACGATCGGCTGCGGCTGTTCTCCTTCGCGGTGGCGGAGAAGCGCGGCGAATACCTGTGGGTGCTGCGCGCATTCGACCACGCGCGCGCCGCCTACGTGGTGCTGCTGCACGCCAGCGACGTCGCCGAGACGCTGACCGGATTCCCGGATGCGCCGCGGCTCACCGCGACCGAGGTGGGACCGCTGCTGGAACAGCTGCACCGCTGGGGTGTGCTGGAACGCAGTTACGACGGCACCCGAGCGGCGACGCTGGCCGAATATCGCAACCGGCACTACGTCTATCAGTTCTCGCAGACCGGATATCAGGCGTATCGGGCGGTCGCCGACGTGCTCGGCGCGCGGGCCGACGAGGCGGCGCTGTCGCGGCTGGTCCTGCCCGAACTGCTGGCCGATCTGCAGGCGCTGGCCGAGGCCAACCGGACCGGTGACGCCGAACGGGTCTACCGGATCCTGAACCGGCTCGACACCGCGCTGTCGGAACTCGCCGACCGGGCCGCGCACTTCTACCTCACCCTCGGCGATCTGGTCCGCACCACCGAGGCGACCCCGGAATCCTTTCTCGCGCACAAGGATGCGCTGCTGGCGCACATGCGCGAATTCAGCATGGACCTGGCCCGGTACGCACCGCGGCTGGCCGCCGCGATCGCCGAGGTGGAGCAGACCGGGGTCGCGGAGATGATCGCCCGCGCCGGCGCCACCGACGAACGCGTGCTGCTGAATGTGGCCGAGCGGGAACAGGATTGGCGCGCCCGCTGGCAGGGCCTGCGGGCCTGGTTCGTCGCGGCCGCCGAACTCGGCGCCGACGCGCACGCCGGTACCGAGGCCGAGCGGCTGCGGGAGGCGACGATGAGCGCGATCGCGGCGGTGCTGTCGCTGCTGCGCCGGGTCACCGAGACCCGCAAGGGCGGCGTGAGCCGGGAGTCCGCGCTGCGGCATCTGGCGGGCTGGTTCACCGCCGCGCCGACCGTGGACAGCGCGCACGCCCTGTTCGACGCGGTGTTCGGCCTGGGCCGGCCGCGGCATCTGGCGATGGAACATCCGGACGCCGACGTGATCCCGCCCATCCGATCCTGGTGGGACGCACCGCCGTTGGAGATCGCGCGCACCCTGGCCGAGACCGGGCGGCCGCCGTCACCGGGGGCGCCGTCGCGAATCCAGCGCAACGACGCGGGAATTCGCCGGCTGCGGCAGGCCCAGCTCGAGGCCCAGCGCGAACGTGCCGCGGCGGCACGATCACTGGCGGCGGCCGATGTCCACGAGCACGCGCTCGACGAACGCGAGACGGAGGTGCTGCTGCGCCTGCTCGACGCGGCGTCGACGGCGTGGGTTCCGGTCAGTGGCCGGGTCGGCACCACCGGTTCCGAGAACGGCGTCACGCTCACCGTGTCCGAACATCCCGGTTCGACGGTGGTGCGGACGGCCCGGGGGCTGTTGTACCTGAACAACCGGCGCTTGGAGGTGCGCGAGAATTCGCGCGCGGCAACGGGTGCGGAGTCCCCCGGATCGCGTTCGGCGGTGAGGGGATCGTGATGCATGCGCGGAGTATCGCGCCGCTGGCGCTGGATTCGTATCAGCGGGCCGCGCGGGTGGTGCTGGCCAACCATCTGGTGACCCGGACCTTCCCGGATCGTATTGCGCTGCCGTTGATCCGGCGCTGGGCCACCGAACTGCGGGAGGATCTCGCCGAACTCTTCGGCTATCGGCTGGAGGTCACGGAGACCACCGCGCGGTTGTTCCCGGTGGCGGATCGGCTCGATCCCGGTCGGCCCGCGCGGACACCCGCCGAGCGGGTCTTCGACCGGCGGCGCTACGCGTATCTGGCGCTGGCGCTGGCCTCGCTGGGGCGCGCGGGGGATCAGATCACGTTGTCGGAGTTGGCCGATCAGGTCGCCGCCTACGCGACGCGGGTGGACGGGCTGGAGTTGTCCACCGAGCGCGCCGCCGATCGGGACGCCTTCGTCGACGCGGTGGCCTGGCTGTCCGCCCGCGGCGCGCTGACCCTCGCCGACGGCGACGCCGGTGGCTGGGCGGCGGATCCGGAGGCCGGGGAGGCGCTGTACGACATCGATCGCTCGGTGGTGTTCGCGATCTTCCGGCCGCCGCGGGCGTTGCAGCATCTGCGGAGCGTGCACGGATTGCTTGCCGACGGCGGGAACGACGGTGGCGCAACGGTTTCCGTCGCCGCGACGCGGGCGGCGGCCGCGCGCCGGGTCCGGCGCGCGCTGGTGGAGCTGCCCGTGGTGTACGCCGAGGAACTGGCCGCCGACGAGCGGACCCTGCTCGGGTCGGAGAAGCTGGTCGCGGAGGTCGAACTGCTGACCGGACTGCGGGCCGAACGGCGGGCCGAGGGCGTCGCCCTCATCGATACCTCGGGGCGGCTGTCCGACGTCCGGTTCCCGGGCACCGGGACGCTCGCGCAGGTGGCGCTGCTGCTGGTCGGCGAGATCGCGGACCGGGTGCTCGACATCGACAATCCCGTGCCCCGGCGGCCCCTGCCCGCCCCGGCCACCGAACTGTCCGACCGGCTCGACGCCGCGATACCGCTCGCCACCGTATTCGAGCCGCTGGCCGTGGCCGCCGAACCCGTTGCGGACGAAGAGGATTCGGCCGACGACCCGCAGCGGCCGGTGGTCCCGGAGCATCCGTACCTCACCCGGGACTGGATCCGCGAGACGGTGCAGGCGCTGACCGACCGCTACGGCTCCACCTTCGCCGCGCAATGGCAGGCCGATGTGCCGGCGCTGACCACCGAGGCCGTCGCATTGCTGGAACGACTGCGGCTGGTCCGGACCGTCGGGCCGGCGGGCGCCCCGGCCGGCGAGTCCGGGCTGCTGATCCTGCCCGCGCTCGCACGCTATCGGGGCGCGATCGTGACGGTGCGCACCCGCGCGCAGTCCGAATTGTTCGCCTCCGCCGCGAAACTCGGCGCGCACGCCGATGCGGGGGGTGGGTCGTGACCGGCCCGACATACCGACCGAGTACGGAAGGGACAGGTGGCCGGTGAGCCTCATCCACGGTGGTGTCCGGTTCGTCCCGACCCGGGCGGGCATCGTCAATCTCTGGGACTATCGCGACCAGGAGTTCTGCTTCGCCGACGGGCGGCTGGTGTTGCGCGGCCCCAACGGATCCGGCAAGACCAAGGGCCTGGAGGTGTTGTTCCCCTTCGTGTTCGACGGTCGCATCGAGCCGCGCCGGCTCAACCCGTTCGCCGGCGAGGAACGCACGATGAAGTCGAATCTGCTGTATCGCAAACAGGATTCGGCGTACTCGTACGTGTGGATGGAGTTCGCGCGCGGCGACTGGGACGATCCCGAGGTGGTGACGGTCGGCATCGGCATGCGGGCCACGAAATCCTCGGACAAGGTGACGCGCTGGTACTTCGTCGCCGACGGCCGGGTGGGCGTGGACTTCTCGCTGATCGGCACCGACGACCGGCCGCTGACCCGGAAGCAATTGGCGGAGCAGGTCGGCACGGACGCCATCGTGGACCGGCCGCTGGACTATCGGGCCGCCATCGACGCGCGCATGTTCGGGCTCGGGTTGCAGCGCTACGACCAGCTCATCAATCTCATTCTGACACTGCGGCGTCCGCAGCTGGCGAAGAATCTCGACCCGCGTGGCCTGTCGCAGGCGCTCACCGACGGACTGCGGCCGCTGGACGATCAGCTGATCCTCGACGCGGCTCGCTCGTTCAGCGATATGGAAGAGGTCGGGCGCACCCTCGAGGGTCTGGTCCAGGCCGACACCGCCACCCGCGCCTTCGTCGGCGTGTACCGGAAATACCTTGCGGTACAGGCGAAGTCCGATGTGGATCAGGTCGGGGCGCGGCTGGAGGCGGTCACCCACGCCGGTACCGCGCTGTTCGCGGCCACCGCGTTGCGCGAACGCCGCGAGTCCGAGCGCACCGCCGCGGAGGCGCGGGCCGAGGAGGCCGACCGCGGGTACGAACAGTCCCTCGCCGATCGCGAGACGCTGCAACGCTCCGGCGCCTATGAGGGCAAACAGCAACTCGACGATCTGGCCGACGCGGTGCGCCGGTTGGAGACCTCGGCCGCCGTGCACCGCGACAAGGCGACCAAGGCCCGGCAGGTGGTGGAACAGCGCGCGGGCGAGGCCGATCACGCCCGCGCCGCCCTCGAGACCGCGGTCGCGGCCCGCAACCGCGGCGAGGACGAGCTGCGGACCGCCGCCGAGGAGGCGGGCACCGACTGGTCCGCGGTCCCGGAAACCGCACGCGCGGAACAACTCACGGTCACCGTGCGCAGCCACGCCGAGGAGCGCGACGCGGATGTGCGGGCCGTGCGGCAGGCGCTGGTCCTGGTCGACACCGCCGAAACCGATCGGTCCCGCGCCGAACGCGCCGCTCAGCGCGCCGCCGACCAGCGCGACACCGCGACCGCCGCCCTCGCCGAGGCCGAGGCCGGCGTCACCCTGGCCCGCGCGAATACCGCTGCGGCACTGCGTGAATGGTGGACCACCCAGCGCGAGGTGTTCGGCCCCGGCGCCGACCTGCTCCCGGCGCTGGACGCGGCGCAGGCCGAAGGGCACGACGGCCCCACCCCCGCCGAGGTGCTGGCCGAACACACCGAGCCACTGATCGATGCCATCCGCGGCCGCCGCGAGCAGGCCCGCACCGCCGCCGCGCGGGCCGCCGACGACCTCGCCGGCCTGCGCGCCGAACAACAGCGCGTCGCGGCCGAGAACGACGACGCCCCACCGCCTTTCGCGGCCCGCACCGACGACCGCGCCGGTCGCCCCGGCGCACCGCTGTGGCGGCTGGTGCGCTTCGCCGACCAGGTCACCGCCGACCAGGCCGCCGGCATCGAAGCGGCCCTGCAGGCGGCCAACCTGCTCGACGCCTGGCTGTGCGACGACACCGCACTGCCCGCCCACGAATCCGACCAGTTCCTGCGCCCACTCCCACCACATCTGCGCCCCGCCGGTCGCACCCTCGCCGACGTCCTGGTCGTGGACGAGGATGTCGCCGACGGGGATAACCGCCCCCGAGACGACGGCGCGACCGCCGCGGACCGTCACGGCACCAATGGCGAGAGCACCGGCAACGTCGCGGCGGACACCACCGGCTACGCGAGCACAACCGGGATGAACTCCGGAACCGTCGCCGCGCACGGTCCCCGGGTCTCCGGCATCCGTTCCGTATCAGCGGATTTCGTCGCCGCCGTACTGTCCTCGATCGCGCTGGACGATTCCGCCGTGACCGGCCCCGGCCGCTCCTCGATCGGCCCGTCCGCCGAATCCGCACCGGCAGGCGGACCGTCGCCGTCGGCCGACGGCACCCGCACCGCCTCGGGTGGCGCGCCGCCGACGGCGACGGACCACGGCCGGGGTGCCGACAGCTCATCCGGTCGCGCACAAGCCACCACCGCCGGCTCGCCGAAGGATCCTTTCGACGCCGACAGCCCCGAGAACACCAGCGGCAGTGTGGATCCGGTGGTGATCGGCACCGACGGCCACTACCGGCAGGGTGTGCAGCTGGGCAGGCACACCAAGGCGCAGGCCGAATTCATCGGCGCCACCGCGCGGGCGCGGCGGCGGACGGCCCGGCTCGGGGAACTCGCCACGGCCGTGGCGACGGCAGCCGCCGCCGAACGGCAGGCCCACGCCGAGGAGCAGGCCGCGACCGCCGAGTTGACCCGAATCTCCGCCGCCGCCAAGGCATTACCGCGCACCACCGCCGTATTCGCGGCGCAGCGGGCGGTCGCCGAGGCGGCCGGGGTGCTGCGGGAGCGGACCGAGACCGCGGCGCATGCCGAGCGCGACCTCGATCAGGCCGTCGCCGCGCACACCGCCGCCGACAAGAAGGCGCGGGCCGTGGCGGCGGGCCGCCGGGCGCCGCGCGATCCGGCCGCGCTCGACGCCCTCGCCGCCGCGATCCGGCATTTCGAGAACACCGGTACCACGCTGTTGCGGCTGCGCGGTGATCAGCAGCGCGAGGCCGAACGCCGCCGTGAGGCCGACGACCGGCTCGCCGAATCCCGGGATCTGGCCGAGGCCTTCGCCGAGGAGGCCGAGGCCGCGCAGAGCGGTTATCAGGAACAGCTGCGCAAGCTGGAGACGCTGCGGGACGCACTCGGCGCCGGGGCGGCCGATATCGACCGCGAACTGGAGCTGGCCCGCGAACGCATCGATGCCGCACGCGCGGAACAGAAGTCGGCCCGCAAGGCGGCCGCCGACGCGATCGAGGGGGTCGGCTCCGCGGAGGGCGCCTACCGGGCCGCGAACGACGCGCTGCGCACCGCACTCACCGAACTGCTCGCCGATGTGAAGGCCCTGGCGCCGTATGCCCGCCCGGATCTGTTGTCGCTGCTCGGCGCCGCGGCCGGGCGCTGGCCCGCCACCGAGGGCGCCTGGTCCACGCCGGAACAACTGCTGTATCGCATCGAGACCGGCGGCCCGCACGCGGAACCGCGGGTACTGCCCGAGGAGGTGCAGCAGCTGTTCGACAGTCTTTCCGCCGCAACGACTTCCGTGCGGGCCGGGGAGGCGGTCCGCAAATCCACCCGCAGTGCCGTCACCGCCGCGCTGCAGGAGTTCGACGCCGCGCTCGCGGCCACCGGGCAGGACTACCGGTTGCAGTGGGACGCCGCGGACGGGCTGACCGTGGTGCAGGTGCACGACGAACAGGGCGCGGCCGCGCTGGCCGACTTCGCCGAGCGCATCGCCGGCGCCCGCTCCGATCAGGAACTGCTGCTCACCGACGCCGAACGCCGCATCCTCGAGGATGCGCTGCTGTCCGGCCTGGCCCAGCAGATCCACGAACGTACCGGCGACGCAAGGCAACTCATCGCTCGTATGGGCACGGAGATGAAGCAGCGCCGCATGTCGTCCGGTAACACCATCGGCGTGCACTGGGTGCTGGCCGACACCCTGTCGGAATCCGCACGCGCGGTGTGCAAGCTGCTCGATCGCGACACCACCGACCTCTCCTCCGACGATCTGGCCACCGTCCGTGCCCATTTCGCGGCCGAGATCCGCGCCGCGCGCGCGGCCCACCCGGAGCGGTCCTATCCCGAAATCCTCGCCACCACACTGGATTACCGCACCTGGCGGGTGTTCGCCTTCACCCTGATCACCGCCGACGGCACCGAGGACCGGCTCACCGTGGCCCGGCACAGCGCGCTGTCCGGCGGCGAACAGTCGGTGTCGCTGCATCTTCCGCTGTTCGCGGCCGCCCACGTGATGCTGGATTCGGCCGACCCGCAGGCGCCGCGGCTGCTGGCGCTGGACGAGGCGTTCGCGGGCGTCGACGACAACGGGCGCAGCGAATTGCTCGGCCTGTCGGTGGATTTCGATCTCGACCTGTTCATGACCGGCTACGACCTGTGGATCACCTACGACCACGTCCCCGCCTGCGCGCACTACGATCTGGCCCACTCCGCGGCCGAGAACACCGTCAGCGCGACTCTGCTGGTGTGGGATTCGCGGGATCTCCTGGCCGAGCACGACGGTTCGGACCTCACGACGGCGCTCGGCTCCCCGAACCGCCGCCGGGTCGCGCACACCGTGGAGGGCGGTATCACCTTCGACGAGGCGCTGGAACTCACACCGTGACAAGCGATCCGGAAACGCCACCGGGGCCGGGCCACTGATCCGGCCCGGCCCCGGCGACGAGCGACCGGACTAGCAGATACCGGCGAACACCGTGTCCAGCGCGTTCGACGGGATACGGCCGGCGGCGTCCCGGATCTGGTCGGCACTCGGCTCGTCGATCAGCATGCCGTCCGGCCCGATGAAGCTCTGCAACATCTGCCGATCGGCCGGCGAGGCCTGGTTCAGCAGCGGGTCGTACTTGGCCTTGACGGTGGGCCAGTTCTGCTGGACGCACTGGACGCGCGCATCCGTGGCCCATTCGACATCGGCCGACGCGACCCCGACCGAGGTCAGCGCCGCGCTCGCCGCGACGAGCGTGAGAAGGCGAATCGCCCTCTTTGCGAACATGTATTGCTCCCTTCCCTGACAGCAGCGGACTGTGTGGAACCGGTGAAGCACGGCGGTAAGTTCTACCCTCTCCGGCCCGGATTTCCGCGACCTCGCCCCGGCAAGTCCGAGAATGGCACTCGACAGCGGCGTGTCCGCCGCGCACGTCGGCTAGCGGGCGGCCATCGCGGCGATGCGCAGATCGCGGGTGCGGATCTGGTGGGCGATCATCGCGGTGCGGGCCCGTTCGGCCTCGCCCGCGACCACCGCGGCCAGGATCTCGCGATGTTCGTCCTCGATCAGCGCCAGATTGTCCGGGGCCCGGACCTGATCGGCCTCGAAGGGAGCCATCTGCGCGTCGAGACGATCCATCAACTCGCCGATGGTGCCGTTGTGAGCGGCCTCGCGCAGCGCGTGGTGCCAGTTCCGGTGCAGGCCGAGCGCGGTGTCCGGGTCCGGGCTCGCCACGGCGGCGTCGAACATGCGCGACAACCGGGCCAGGTCGATCTCGGAGCGGCGGGTCGCGGCGGAGAACGCCACCGCCGATTCCAGCGCGATGCGCGCGTCGTAGATCTCCAGCAACTCCTCGGCGGTCCGCTCCCGGACGCGATAACCGCGTGACGCCTGGACCACCAGGCCCTCGTACTCCAGCCGGTGCAGCGCCTCGCGGACCGGGGTGCGCGAGACGCCGAGCTCGGTACCGACCGTCGCCGGAATCAGCAGTGCGCCCGGCGGATACACCCGGCCGGTGATCCGGTCACGCAACTGCTTGTACGGCGGCGATTCGTGGTGCATCGACCCATCTTCCCCTTCTTCACGTCCGGGCACCGGGCAACGATTACCAGTCCGCGCGGACCCGCGCCAAGGATTCGAATCTCTCTGTATACAAATGTCGACAACTGCGTGCAGCAGTGCCAGCATTCCTCTCGCACACCAGCGAGCGAGGAGAATCATGCGAACCCCACCTGGACGGCCGCGGGTGCGACGCCGTGTCTGAGGCCCGCACCGCCGGCACCCGGCGACCCGCCGGCACGCGGGTCGCGCGCCGCCGTCTCCCGACCGTCGCCGGGTCCGCCACCGCCCTGCTGCCGTGGGTGGTGCCGGTCGTGCTGGTGCTCGCCTGGCAGTGGGGAGCCGCCACCGGCGCCGTCGACGCCACGATCCTGCCGCCGCCGAGCAAGGTGCTCGCCACCGCGCGCTCGCTGTGGCGCGACGGCGAACTCCCCCGCTACCTGCTGGCCAGCGTCCGGCGGGTCGCGATCGGTTTCGGGATCGGCGCCGCGCTCGGGCTGGCGCTGGGCTTCGCGGTCGGCCTGTCCCGGATCGCCGAGGCACTGGTGGACCGGAGCGTGCAGATGTTGCGGGCCGTCCCGCATCTGGCGGTGGTGCCGCTGCTGATCGCCGCGTTCGGGATCGGGGAACTGCCCAAGATCGTGCTGGTCGCCGTCGGCGTGCTGTTCCCGGTGTACCTCAACACCGTCGCCGGAATCCGTTCCGTCGACCCGAAACTGGTGCAGCTCGGCCGTTCCTACGGCCTGCGGACCCCGGGCCTGATCCACGAGGTGGTGGTGCCCGGCGCGATGCCGATGATCCTCACCGGCATCCGCTACGCGCTCGGCGTGGCCTGGCTCACCCTCGTCGTGGGCGAGACCATCGCCACCAGCGACGGTATCGGTTACCTCGCCCAGAACGGCCGCGACCTGCTGCGCAACGACCGCATCGTGCTCGCGATCCTGCTCTACGCGCTGGCCGGGCTGGTCGCCGACCAACTGGTGCGGCTGCTGGAACGCCGGGTGCTGCGCTGGAATGTCAACTACCGGAAGGATATCCGAGGATGACCGGCGCACCGGTGGGTCTGCGGCTGGCCGGGGTCGGCCACCGATACCGCGACACCCGGATCCTGCACGGGATCGACCTCACCATCGCGCCGGGCGAATTCGTCACCGTGCTCGGGCCCAGCGGCGTCGGGAAGTCGACCCTGCTGCGGCTGCTGGCCGGGCTGGAACGTCCCACCACCGGCCGGGTGCACGCCACCGGCGACCGGGAGCCGTTGTGCCGCATGATGTTCCAGGAGGATCGGCTACTGCCGTGGCGGACCGTCCTGCAGAACGTCCGGCTCGGCGTGCGCGGCCGCCACGATCGCGCGGTGGAACTGCTGCACGCGGTGGGATTGGCCGGGCGGGAACGGGATTGGCCGCTGGAACTGTCCGGCGGCCAGCGGCAGCGGGTCGCGCTGGCCCGGGCCCTGCTGCACCGGCCGGACGTACTGCTGCTCGACGAACCGTTCGGCGCACTGGACGCCGTCACCCGGGTCACCATGCAGCAGTTGCTCGAACGGCTGCTCGCCGAACAGCCGCGCACCGTCGTACTGGTCACCCACGACGTCGAGGAGGCCCTGATCCTCTCCGACCGGGTGCTGCTGCTGACCGGCGACGGCATCACCCGCGACCTGCGCATCGACCGGCCGCGACCGCGCTCGCACGGCGATCCCGAACTCGCGGCCCACAAGGCCGAACTCCTCGACGGCCTGCTCGCCGCGGACCGTGCCCTGCGCGGCTGACGCCCCGGCTCGAATCAGGCCCCGCGACAACCCATTTCCCGATCGAAAGGTATTCCACGATGTCACCGACCTCGCGCACCATCGGCAGGCGCGGATTCGTCGCCGCCGGCGCCGGACTGCTGGGGCTGTCGGCCCTGGCGCTCGCCGGCTGCGGCAACGGATCCGGCTCCGGCGCGAAGGACAGCGGACCGCTGACCCGGGTGCGCTACGCGCTGATCGGCGACGGCCGCGCCGAGCCCGGCACGGTGTTGCGCAACAAGCTCAGCGGCGCCGACCTCGGCGCGGAACTCGGTGGCGTGCAACTGGAATGGCCGACCGGCTTCCCCGCCTCGCTGCCGGTGATGGAGGCGATCAAGGCGCACAGCGTCGACTTCTCGTTCGCCACCGCCACCGCCGTCATCTACGCCATCGGCGGTGGCGTGCCGATCGTGCCGCTGGTGGCGTATCCGTTGCCCGCCGACGAGGTCGAGATCCTGGTGCCGCAGGGTTCGCCGATCAGGTCGGCCGCCGATCTGAAGGGGCGACGCGTCGCCGATCAGCGCGGCACCACCGGAACCTACAGTCTGATCAAATATCTGGACTCCGCCGGCCTGACCATCGGCGACATCCAGTACGCGAACCTCACCGCCGCCGACGCCGAATCCGCCTTCGCGCAGGGCAAGGTCGACGCCTGGATCACCTGGCAGCCCACCGCCGAACTGGCCCGCCGCCGGCACAACGCGGCGACCCTGCCGAATGTGCGCACCTACGACTACGCGTTCTTCGTCGCCAGTGAGTCGTTCGCGAACAACCATCCGCAGCAGGCCGCCACCCTGGTCCGCAACGTCCGGGACGCGCAGCGCTGGATCGAATCCGATCCGGACGCCTCGGTCGCGGCGTTCACGAAGCTCGGCGGCTTCGGCGACAACCAACTGGAGGCCGACGTGTACCGGGATCTGGTGAAGTCGAAGCGGTTGTCGTATTCCGGTGCGGGACAGTTCACCTCGGTCGGCCACGCCGCGATCGCCGGTACCCAGGATCTGGCCGACAACTTCCATCGGCTCGGTGTCTATCCGGAGCAGGTGGACGTGACCACCTGGTTGCAGGACTCCCGATTCGATTCGATCAAGCGCGTCGTCGACGCGGAACTAGCGAAATAGGTTGCGCCCCCTCATGTCCCATTCGCAGATGCATCTCGCCGCGTTCGTCACCGCGGGCCCCGGCCGGCCGGGCGGCTGGCGTTATCCGGGTTCGGTGCCCGGCTGGCTGAACCAGAGCTACTACCAGAACATCGCCCGCACCCTGGAGGCCGGGCGTTTCGATCTGGCCTTCTTCGCCGACATCCTGTCCGTGCCCGACCGTTTCGGCGGTAGCACCGACACCCAGCTGCGCAACGGCGCGCTCGGTTCGCTGCGGCTGGACCCTCTGCACGTGCTGGCCTCGATGGGCGCGGTCACCGACCGGCTGGGCCTGGCCGCGACGGTGTCCACCACCTACGCGCAGCCGTACACCGTGGCCCGCTCCTTCGCCACCCTCGACCATCTCACCGGCGGTCGCGCGGCGTGGAACATCGTCACCTCCTTCCAGGAGTCCGAGGCGCGGAACTTCAACCGGGACAGCCAGTTCCCGCGCGAGCAGCGCTACGAGCGGGCCGACGAATTCCTCGAGGTGGCCGGAAAACTGTGGGACAGCTGGGACGACGACGCCCTGGTCCTGGACACCGCGACGCCGCTGTTCGCCGATCCCGAACGGGTCCGGGCCGTCGACCACGCCGGTGAATTCTTCACCGTCCGTGGCCCGTTGAACGTGCCGCGACCGCCGCAGGGCTACCCGGTGCTGATCCAGGCCGGCGCCTCGGCGAAGGGGAAGGATTTCGCCGCGCGCTGGTCCGACGTGATCTTCTGCAGCCACGCGTCGCTGGAATCGGCGCAGGCGTTCTACGCCGAGATCAAGGAGCGCGCGGCGGCGCACGGCCGCGATCCGCGGCAGCTGAAGATCCTGCCCTCGATCACCCCGATCATCGGCCCCACCACCGAGATCGCGCGCCGGCTGCACGACGAACTGTTCGATCTGGTGCCGCCGCTGGGCGGCCTGTCCACGCTGGCGTACCACCTGGATGTGGACCTGTCGACGTTCCCTCTGGACGAGCGCCTGCCGGACGTCGAGGTGCCCGGCGTCGAGGGCCACTACCGCGAGGTCCGCGAGATCACCGAACGCGACGGCCTGACCCTGCGCCAGCTCGGCAAACAGTACGGCGGCCGGGTCGAGGGCGGATTCGTCGGCACCGCCGCCGAGGTCGCCGACGGCCTCGAACAGTGGTTCACCGGCGGCGCCTGCGACGGCTTCACCATCCAAGCCCCTTATCAGCCCGGCGGCTTCGAGGACTTCACCCGCCAGGTGGTCCCGGAACTACAGCGCCGCAACCTGTTTCGCACCGAGTACACCGGAAGCACCCTCCGCGACCACCTCGGCCTGTCCCGCGCGGAATCCGGCGAGTGGACCCACCGCGTCCCCACCGCGCGAAAGGTGTTGTCATGAGCGACTTCCCGGCCGCCGACAAACCCGGCCGCGCGCACAACCACCCGACGACCGGCGAATCCGCCACTACCGCACCGGAGAACACGGCCCGGGTATCCGGCCACACGATCGCCGGTGTCGTGGGCCGATTCGTGCTCGACGCCCGCACCGACCATCTGATCACCGACTCCCGCTTCGGCCCCGGCGAATCCATCCGGGCCGGCGAACTACTCCTCGGCGCACTGGTGTCCTGCGCACTGGCGAACATCGAGAACAACGCCGCCACAACGGGTCTGCCGGTGACCGCCGTGCGCGCCGACGCCACGCACGCCCGCGACCCCGAAGATCCGACCCGCTACGAATACACCCGCATGACCGTGCACATCACCGGCGTGGACCAGCCCACCGCCGAGCAACTCGCCGCCCGATACGTGGCGACCTGCCCGATCTACAACACCGTATTACGCGGCAGCGGAATCGAACTCACGGTGTTCGCGGACCGATCCGACGCACCGACACGCGGCGCACCGATCGCCCGAGCCATCCAGCCCGACCTTCTCGGGTAGCGTCGGGACCGCATTCGATCCAGCGACCCACAGGAGCGGGATATGCAGGTGCGGACGTCTCATCCGATCGTGGATGCGGTACTCGATCGGTATCGCCGTGAAATCGGTGAGTCGTTGCCCACGTATCGAAATCACGTGCTGCGCAGCCTGAACTACCAGCAACTGCTGCTGGGTGAGCCCGTACCCGACGCGGCGGCGCTGGCGTGGGCCGTGCACGACCTGGGCATCTGGACTGCGGGAACCTGGGATTACCTGGAACCCTCGGCGGATCTGGTCGAGCAGCATGCCGCGGACTTCGGTGTCGACGATATCGAGGGCGCACGGCGCATGGTGCTCGACCACCATCGTCTGCGCGCGAACAACGACCGATTGTCCGAAACGTTCCGCGTCGCGGACCGCATCGACGCCAGCCGCGGACTGCTCCGTCGCCCGGCGACCCGCGCCGACGTCGAAGCCGTTGTCGCGCAACTGCCTTACCGAGGATTCCACGCATTCCTGGTCCGCCGAGCCACCCTCTACGCGCTGACCCACCCCACCCACCCCCTACCCATGGTCCGCTGGTAGACACCTTCCGCCGGGCAGGCCGGCCGACGCCCCGAAGACGATGAGCGGGTAGGGAAATCGAGTGGGGTGCTGTCACACGGACGGCTCAGCCGGCGACGTGATCGGTGATCCGCGCTCCGGAGTCCGGCACCCCCTCGTAGTCGGACAACTCGATACCGTTGAGCGCGCGCTCGATCAGCGCGGGAAGCCACTCGGCGTCCGCGGCCGGCGCGGCGGCCGGATCGGTGGCCGCGAGGCTCTGCGCGTGCAACCGGCCCATCTCCTGATTGGCCTCGACGAACGAGCGCATCCGCGCCTCGTATCCGGCGAATCCCGCCGCTGGATCCCAGCCGGCCGCGGCCAGCTCACCGGCCAGCACGTAGGCGCCGACCAGGGCCAGCCCGGTACCCTGCCCCGACAGCGGTGACGAGCTGAACGCCGCGTCCCCGATCAGCCCGACCCGTCCACTCGACCAGCGATCCATCACCACCTGAGCGACCTGGTCGAGATAGAAGTCCGGAGTGTCGTCCAGATGCGCGAGGATGCGCGGGGCCAACCAGCCCATCCCGGTCATCTGCTTGCGCAGCAAGCTCTTCTGGGCCTCGATATCGCGGTAGTCGACATCGAAATCGCCTGCGGCGAAGAAGAACACGGCCATCGCCCGGGTGGCGTCCGGGACGGGCCGCAACCCCGCGGACCGCCCCGACTCCTGATAGTCGAGCATCCAGCGATCGAGCCCGAACTCGTTGGGCACACTGTAGAAGGCCAGCACATGCCCGAGATGGCGGAGGAACCGCTCCCGCGGCCCGAAAACCATGGCGCGCAACGCCGAATGCAGCCCGTCCGCCCCGATCACCAACTCGAAACGCCGCCGCTCGCCACCGGCGAAGACCACATCCACCCCGTCCGCGTCCTGGGTGAGCTCGGCGATCCGGTCACCGAAGATATATTCGACACCGTCACACGTATCGTCGTGCAGCACCCGGGACAGATCACCGCGCAGGATCTCGATCTCCGAGATGTACCCGTCCCCACCGTCGTCGGCGGCACTGAAGGTCTCCAGCACCTTCCCGTCCTCGTCCACGGTGTACGCCCCCGCGGTCTCGGTCCGCGCCGCCCGCACCGCCGCGTCCAGCCCCATCCGCCGGATGACCTCCTTGGTGACCCCGCGCGCGTCCACCGCCTGCCCACCGGGCCGCAACCCGGCAGCCCGTTCCACCACGGTCACCTCGGCCCCCCGCCGCCACAACCAGTGCGCCAGCGCAGGCCCCGCAATACTCGCCCCCGCCACCAGAACCCTGATACCACTCACTTGCCGCCTCCTGCTCGCGCCCGGATCCCGGTCCGGTTCGTTCCTGCCCTGTTCACCGCTTCCGGTGCGTTCACGGGATACCGACGACGAACCCGCCCCGAATTCATCGGTGCGCCCCCCGATCCTGCGGTGAAGATACCGCGACCGATCGCTTCCAGCTCGTCCGTTTCCTGTTGGTCGGCGGACCCGGTTCGGTCTCGGAGCTCATATCAGCTCAGAGCGCACCTGATTCAGAACGTATCGAGCCGAGTGCCGACCTTGTAATGCGCCAAACGGGACGGAATCCGCCGTTCGGGCCAGGTCTGCAGCGTCCGCCTGTGACAGTGCCGAATGCGGCCTCGATACGCATTTCTTGATATCACTGCGGATCGATCGTGGATTCGCGCCGGCCCGAAGCATTCATAGGCTGATTTGCTTACTCAGCGCTCCGGCGGTGCGAGCTGGACAATTCGGACCCTTCTTCGCGGGCCGCAGCCGTGAATCAATACCTCGTCGCCCCCATTGCATCTCGTAGAAGCCTTCGGGCACTCGCCCGGCAAGTGCTCCATCGACAGGAGATACAGCGCATCTTGCCGAACGTACAACTTGCAGGTCCCGGTCGGCATACAGGATTGCGGCCCAGTAGGATTGGCGAGTGCCTCGGGTGGGGCAGATCTTGAAATCAGGGGGTTGGCATTGCTTGACCAGGTGACTCTCGTGTTGGTGCACGGCATATTGTCCGACAGCAGCAAGTGGAATCCCCTTGCGAATCTGGTGCTACGCGACGATGATCTGGCCGGCCGGGTGAAAGTCATGGAGGTGGAGTATCCGAGCAAGCCTGTCGAGTTCTCCTCGAGGAAGCAGATTCCTCCCCTCGATACAGTGGCCGGCTATCTCGCCACCTGGCTTGCCGGTAAAGTCGAACCCGACCAACCGGTTGTATTCATCGGCCACAGTCAGGGCGGCTTGATCGTGCAGCGGTACCTCGTCCAGGAGTTACGTGCCGGACGAGGGTGCGATCTGAAGCGAGTGCGGAGGGTCCTGATGTTCGCCACCCCCAACTCGGGGTCGGAATATTTTCTTTTGCTACGGAAGCTGTTCAGCCGTAATCCACAGGAAATCGAACTGCGGCCGGACAACGAGAAGATCGTCGAGACGCAGAACATCATCCTTCAGCAAGTCGTGTACGCGAAGAAGTTCACGGCGACCACCGCGCCGATCCCGGTCGAGGTGTACGCGGGAATGTCGGACCGGATCGTGCCTTCGCAGTCCGCGAAAGCAGCATTCCCCTACCATGGCGATCTCCCCGGCGACCACTCCACGATCATCGAACCCCGCTCGGCCGACGATTTGGTGTACGTGATCATCAAGGCTCGATTGCTCCGGGCGCTTGGTGAAAGCGACGCCGGGACAGCAGATGTACCGGCAGCAGACCGTGTCACACAGTTGGAGGATAAGGTGGACCGTCGCCTGCAATCGCAACAGGCACCGCCGATGTCGAGGTTTTTGCTCGGCGACGACGCCGTGGCGATGATCGCGGCAGCGGTGGCGGAGATAGGAGATCTCGACGATCCCGCCACTCGCGAGCAGTTCGTGAAGTCGATGCCCCGCAATATCCAGCAGCGGCAGGGCTTCGGTGGCACCAATCCGAAGTTGCAGCTGACCGCGCTGGTCCGGCACTGTGCCACATTCGAACTGGCCGGTCGCCAGGCGCTGACCAGCAGTATCGAACGCTACTTCGGTGACATTCCCGCCGGTGTTCGCGCAGTCGCCGTCATCGACGAATACTGGCCTGTCACTGCGGAGGGCGAAGCCTCACACACCGCCTGAGCGTGGTGGCGAAGACGCCCGCGCCGCCACGCCACGAATATCCGAGTCGGGTAACGATGTGCCCACGGGCGTGCGGACTCCTCCGATACCACAACCGGATGCGGTGAAGCACCGAGTACGCGGGCTTGCAATGCTGGGCAGTGCGATTGCTGCGATCGGCTTGCTGATCGGAGTTGTATTCCTGGTCGCGCCGGGCTCAGAAGAATTCGACACCTCCCTGATCGGAGCCGACTTCACCGATCGTCACTGCATGGACGGTGAAGTGCTGCGCGCCACGATGGACAACCCGAAGTTTCTACTGCGGATCATCGGCTCGACGCGTTGTGGTACCGCGTGGGCCACAATCGAGTGGTCCGGCTCATTGGAGCAGGTACCAGACCGGATCGAAGCCAGTATCTATCCGTGCGGATCCGACCCGGCCGGACCGAAAGCCCAGGTGGTGCAGAAGTCGGATATCCGGTCTGCATCGACCCGCATGATCGAACGCGGCAGCCGCGGTTCGGTGTGCGCGCTGGGAGTCGTGGTGGTCGGCGGCCAGCGATCGGCGCCGGTCGAACTGTATGCCTGAGTATCTCGTCGCGACCGGCTCTACACGCAGAAACGTGCTCCTACGGTGTGGAAGTTGAGCGTGTCGAAGTCGGATGACGCCGACGCCGCCACGCAGGCGGTGCTCCCGGAATTCGCCAACCGGACGTAGGGTGTCCATGCGGATGTCCCATCCTTTCCGGTCTTGATCTGATAGTCACCCGACTTCGCCGTTCGGCCTTCGACAGTGATCTCCTGCTCCAAGGTGACAGGAGACGAGTACATTCCGCCGAACAGGATGACTCGGGCCCAGTTGGCATGACACTGCCCGGACCAGCGAAGCTCGAGGTATCCGATGGTCTTGTCTCGCGTAGGGCCACGTTCACCGGTGAGCGGATTGGACGCCACCACATATGCGTCCGAACAACTCCGGGGATCTCCGTCACCGCCCTGATCGGCTCGGGCGATGGCTGGGCCGAGCAATGCCACGGTGGTCAAAGCCGATGCGACGCCGGCAGCAGTGATTGTTCGTCGAATCATGACGCGTATTCCCCATCTCTCGAATTCGGTGTGGCTCATGCCAACCGGATACAACTGCGCCGGCGACTCGGCGTCACATGCAGATCGGCGTATCGACCTTGATCTCGGCCGAACCGTTGGTCACCGAACCAGTTGCGCACAAACGGTCGGTCGGGTCGTGTCGGACGATAACCATCGTGTAGGCCGAATCGACGTTGAACTCATCAGCGAACTGCCGGGTCTTCCCCTGCGGATCCGAGAACTGGAAGACCGTAACCGTGATCCGGTTTCCGAACCCTGCGTTGTCCGCGCGAGCCACCTTCGCCCATACGGCATCGCATAACGTCGAGTAGAGGAGCTTCAGTTCGAAAGCACCGCCGGGAGGGCGGACGCTGTTCGCGGTGACGACATCCTTCAAGCACTCGGTACCGAGCGGATTGCTTCCTGTGGCGATTATCGGCCGCGCATGCTGCGAATCACCATGGACGATCCCCTTCGTGACGAAGACCGTGACAGTGTTCGTCGCGATGAGTACGGCCAGCACGATCGCTGCCCATTTCCAGTGTCGAAACACAGATTCTACCTGCCGTTCTTCGCGTGATGCCGGTTCGGAGTTCGAACAGTGCACGACAGTCGAGTCCGCCGGCGACGTTTCGCTGGTCCGCCCGGCGCACGAATCGCCTTCTGCCAAAATTAGTTGTGCGAATTAATTTCGTTTCCCGCCAGCGCCCCCGAGCAAACGCTCTCTCGCACCCACCGTACACACATCCGCCCACCCACGCAGTAACTTCCCAGATAACAGGACTTCTCATCATGCGAGGATCGCGCCGTGCACAATTCGGCACGACAACTATTACATCGCAACATGTTTCATCACAATTCAACCGACCGGTCCGAATTGCGTCGGTCACACCGGCAGGCAAACCCGTGAAACCTCCGGGTTGCCGAAGGCCCCGCTCGGTCGTAGCGCTCCTCGTCGTCGCCCCGGTCCCACTATTGGAATGTGACCGTTCGGGACTGCGGATTTGAGGGTGTTCCAGCCCGACGACGCCTCGTAATCCGCACACCGACAGGCGATTTGCGCCGGACGATCGGCTTCCGTGACAGCCCTACGTCGGATCGCCGAGTTGTCCACGCTCGCTGGGCAGGTTGACGAGGAGGTCGTCGAGCCGGCGGACAGCTTTGTGGGTGGACAGTCTGCTGCCGATCGTGGCGCGGAATTTCTGTGCCTGGGCATCGACTGCCTTGGTTCCGTCGTCCGGGTGGAGGGAGACCAGCGCTCGGCCGACGCCCTGGCATGCCTCGTCGAGTTCGCCGTGGCGCAGCAGGCTCATGGCCTGATCGAGTTGGATGTGTCCCCGGTCCACGCGGTCGTGGAGCGGGTACAGGGCCATCGCGCGGTCGTGTACGCGTGACGCGGTGTCGATGTCCGCCGCGTGGGCCAGGACATTGCCTTGGTAGAAGCGGAGTTTCGACTCGGTGAATCCGAATACTTTTGCGGCGGTGACGGATCCGGGCAGCTTGTCGAAGACGTTCTCGGCGTGCCGGATTGCCGCGAGCGCCTCGGTGTTGCGTCCCATCTGGGCGAGCGCTCGGGCCTCGACCGCGGGCGCCATCGCCGCGGCCACCGACAATCCGCGGTCCGCGGCGAGTCGCCGTGCCGTCCTGGCCAGATTGGCGGCTTCCTCGGCGGTGCCGTAGTAGAGCAGGGCCAGCGCTTCCCGGGTGCACAGCCAGGCTCGCAGGGCTCGGTCCTCGGTTTCCTCGGCGGCCAGTTGCCCGGTGTGGAACCAGCGGCTGGCATCTCGGCTGGCGCCGACGTCGACGCACAGGATGCCGACCAGGCCCGCCAGTTGGGCGGTCACGGTCGTGAGCCTGCGCTGGGCGTCCAGGGACTGACGTTGGGCCAGCAGTTGCTGAAGATCGTCGAAATCCAAAGCCACTTCGGCCAGCAGGCGGGGAGCGGGCAGTTGCCGGTACGACGCGGCGTGATGCTGGACCTGCTCCTCCCACCAGCCGACGGTGCTGGGTTCGACCGAGCGGCGTTGCAGCGCTTCGACCATGGCACGGCGGGTGTTCTCCACAGCCTCGAGTTGATGGCTGCTCACGGCCGCGTGAGCGGTCGCTGCCAGTAGTCCCCGAAGGACGTCTCTGCGGAACATGCGGTCTCTTTCGTCGTCGCGACTGGATGGGTTGGTTGCCAAGACAATCGGTCGGGCGGGGACGTCGTCGTGTGGGTCGTCGGTGTAATCGGCGCCGAACCCCAGGGTGTCGGGCCGGGCATGGTAGATCCGGCACAGCGCGTCGAGGTTGCGGGCCGACGGCTTCTCCTCCCCGGTCTCCCAGCGGGAGATGTTCGGGTGGTTCACCCGGGGAGCCGGGCCGCCGGCGGCCGAGACCTGCGCCCGCACTCGGGCGGCCACATCGGCGAGGGTCCAATTGTTGGCGAGGCGATGCGCGCGCAGCAGGCTCACACGGCACTGCCGGTGGATCTCCGCGACGGTCTCGGGCGCCGACCAACTGCCGGCGTGGGCGGCATCTCGGATCGCGCGTACGGTGTCGAGCTGGCTGCGAGCACCCATGGTCGTTCCGGCTTTCGTCAGTTCCTGGTGCCTTCAACGGTAAGAAGTCCGTGCCGAGAACGCTACGACTGCTCGATGATGTGTGCGCCGCGCACATTCTGCGAGCGGTGAGAACGTCTCCGGCACATGTCCCGTCACCGCACATGCGTTACCGCATCCCACGACCGCACAATGCATTGCCCGAATAAGTGCAACCGAGGGGGTTCACCGTGAACGCGGTGTTCTGGCCGTCATCGATGGCCACGATGCTGATCATCATTGCGACTGTGCGTTATACGACCATACTGGTCGGATTGCTCGCCGCACTTGTTTCCGTGGGAAAAACGGCTCGATTGGCGGCATTTCTGGCGTATTGCCAGACCATGGGGGTCCGGCCCGCGCGTGGGCTCACGAAGCCTTCGGAAACCTCAGATCGAACGCGCCGAACACCGGCACGATGACGTAGAGCACGACGGCTGCCGTTCTTCCCATGCGCTCGTTCTACTCCGGGTGGGGAACGGCGGCCAGTGCTGCTCGTGCCGCGCGTTCGAAGGGTTCGGGGTCGGCGGCGGCCCGGCACAGGACCTGTGCGCCCTCGAGGAGGGCGATCAGCAACTGGGCCAGGTCGCCGGCCGCCTCCGGGGACATCCCGGCGGTGACGAGGGCGGCGGTGAGGTGGTGTGCCCAGGTCGCGAAAGTTGTTGCGGCGATGGCTCGTAGCTCGTCGCCCTCCGTGCCGGGGGATACCGTGACGGCGGCGATCGCGCAGCCGCAGCCGGTGACGCTGTCCTCGACGACCGGACGGGCCATCGCCAGGAAGGCCTCGACGACCGCGCGGGGGCCGGCGCCGGACAGGTCCGCGAGGCGATCGGCCACCTCGTGGCCGTGCAGCCTGGCCGCCTCGGCGACGAGTTCGGCTTTGCCGCCGGGGAAATGGTGATAGATCGCCCCTCGTGCGGCACCGCTGGCGGCCAGCACCTCGGTGAACGACATACCCGCCAATCCCTGCTTGCGGAGGGCGTCCACGGCGGCGTCGATCATGCGGTCGCGGGTCGGTTTGGTCATCGGGCGCGGCTCCTCCACTTGACTAGTACGGCCATCCTAGTGCACGATGCATTCGCTAGTACGTACGTACTAGTCATCGGATCCGTCGCAGAGACCAGGAACCTTTCCCATGCCGTTCACTGTCATCGCACCCCGCGGAGTTCTCACCGAATCCGGCGAGACGCAGCTCGTCCCCCAGCTCGTCGACGCCCTGATCGAATTCAGCGGCCTCGCCGGCAATTCCTTCTTCGCCCCGATCGTCGGCGGGCATCTCCACCTGCTCGAACCGGAGCACATGAGTACCGGTGGCGTGAATCGTCCGGTCCTGTTGATCGAACTCATGTTGCCCGGTATCGGGCTGCCCAGCGTGGCCGACCGCGCGGGTTTCATCGCCACGGCGACGGCGATCGCCGCGAAACACACCGTCCCCGGCCACCCGGTCGACGACATCTGGATGAACATCGGTTACGCCGCCGAGGGCGGCTGGGGTATCGGGGGCGTGGCCTACACCGGCGACGCACTCGTGGAGGCCGTCACCGCCGCGTCCTCCTGAGCACCGGACGCCGCCCGTACCGACCGGGTGCGGGCGGCGAAAGGTGTTCCGCCGCAACGCAAGATGCCATTCCGGGACATCGGCCGGCGAACGTCCTCAGCCGAGGTCGTTGGATTCGCGGGACAGGTGGATGTAGTGCCCGGTGCCGGAGTCGGTGCAGGTCATGCCCGTGGGTTCGCTGTCGCAGGTGAGGGTGCCCGCGGATCGGGTGTTGCCGTAGTCGAGGGTCGGTACGTCCGGGTTCTTCCCCGGGCCCGAATACGACGGAACGATCGTGTCGCCGTGGCAGTGCGAGACCGGCGCGCCGCCCTGGTCCAGGCTGAACCGGTCGCCCCAGGCCAGATGGCACTCCGCCGGTTTCGGCACGGCGTAGTGGCCGTCGCCCTGGCAGACCACGGTGCCGGTGCCGTCGGCGCGAACACCCATGGCGCAGAAAATGTTTCCCGACGGGGACTGGAACTGGTCGCCGTCGGCCGCGGCGATGCCCGGGAACGCGACGAGCGCCCAGACCGCCGCGGCGGCGAGCGGCACGAGCCGCGTGAGCCTGATGGTTGCCACTGACGTGCTCCGTTCGTTCGTCCGCGGCGGTCTGCCGTGGTCGGGTGGGGCGTACGACGAATCCCCGCCCCGGACGAACACCGGGGGCGGGTATCGCCGCACCGAAATCCTAAATCGCCCGTCCCGCTGCCGGAGTCGGCTTCGGCGGTTACCCGCGAACGAATGCGACGCCGGTCGCGCACGGCGGTTCCGTGATCGCCCGATAGGGTTTGCGGTAGCCGACAGCCGCTCCGGAGAGGACGAGGAATGACATTCGGGAATGTGCTGGATCTGTCCGTCGACGATGTGCTGACCACCACGCGTTCGGTGCGCAAGCGGCTGGACCTCGAGCGTCCGGTGCCGCGGGAAGTGCTGCTGGAATGCCTCGAACTGGCCCTGCAAGCGCCGAGCGGATCCAATTCCCAGGGCTGGCAGTGGGTGTTCGTCGAGGACGCCGAGCGCAAGCAGGCGCTGGCCGACATCTACCGGACCTACGCGACCCCGTACCTCGACGCACCGAAGCCCGCGTTCGGCGACGAGCGCGATGCGCGCCAGCCGCGCGTGACCGACTCGGCCCGATACCTCAACGACCACCTCCACGAGGTCCCGGTCATGTTGATCCCGTGCCTGAAGGGCCGCGCCGAGAACACCCCGGGTGTGTCGAGCGCGGGTTTCTGGGGTTCGCTGTTGCCCGCGGTATGGAGCTTCATGCTGGCGTTGCGGTCCCGCGGACTCGGATCGGCTTGGACGACACTGCATCTCGTCGGCGACGGCGAGAAGCAGGCCGCCGAGCTGCTCGGCATCCCGTTCGACCGGTACAGCCAGGGCGGGCTGTTCCCGATCGCCTATACCCAGGGCACCGACTTCCGGCCGGCGAAACGCCTTCCGGCCGAACAGATCACCCACTGGAACGGCTGGTAGACCGCGGCGTCGTTCAGCGAAGTTCCTCGACCAGCCCGATCAGGACGCCGGCCGGGCCGCGGAGGTAGCAGTACCGGCAGATGTCCTCGTACCGGGCCACCGTGCCCACGAGTTCGGCGCCGTGCGCGCGCAGGCGATCGAGGACGTCGTCCACATCGTCGACGACGAAGGTCAGGCGCGGGATACCCAGCGCGTTCACCGGTGCGACCGGCGCGGGGGCGAGGGGCGGCGGGGAGTGGAAGGTCGACAGTTCGACCCGGCCGTGGCCGTCCGGGGTCCGGACCATGACGATATCCGCCCGGACACCGTCGAGTCCGAGCAGTTCGTCGGCCCACGGACCCCCGACGGTCGCCTCGCCCTCCACTTCCAGGCCGAGTTCGACGAAGAACGCGACCGCCGCCGCGAGATCCTCGACCACGAGTCCGGCGTGATCCATCCGGTGGACCGTCATGATGTTCTCCTTCGCTGGCGTTGCTCCCGATGCGGACCGGCCGCGGGGGGCTGTTCGTATCCCTGGGACGGAGCCGTCCGGGCGTTCTCGACATTCCGGCGCACGAATGTATCCCGACCGTCGCACCGGCCGATAAATCGGTCGTGCTCGGCCCAGCCCGTTGCTACCGTGCAGCCATGAAGGTCGAATCCCGAAACGCCGCCGCGGCCGCACGAGCTCTCTGCTCGCCGGTCGCTGCCGACTGACCTTCTCTCCGATGCCGGCGACCGGAAACGGTCCGCCGGTGCGTGTCGGTCTTGTTGCCGGACCTGCCGTGTGCGGTCGCTTCCGGTCGATTTCACTCGATGGAGCAACCACCATGATCACCACCGACCGGACCGTCCGAACCTTCCTCGACTACTTCCGCGAACGCGGGCACCGGCTCACGCCGGGCGGATCGCTCGTTCCGCCACCGGGAGATCCGGTGTTGTACACCACTTCCGGGATGCACCCGCTGACGCCGTACCTGCTGGGGCAGCCACATCCGCTGGGGCGGCGGCTCACCGGCGTGCAGCGATGTCTGCGCACCACCGATCTCGACGAGGTCGGTGACGACACCCACCTCACCGTCTTCGAGATGCTCGGGTCCTGGTCGCTCGGCGACTACGACGGCCCGCAGAGCCTGCGGTGGGGATTCGACCTGCTGCACAACGGTTTCGGCATCGAACCGGACCGGATGTACGTGACGGTGTTCGGCGGTGACGGACAGGTCGAGCCCGACCACGAGTCCCGGCGCACCTGGGAGGAACTGGGCCTGCCGGTCGAACCGACCACCGGCGAGAACTGGTGGTCGAACGGCCCGACCGGACTCTGCGGACCCGATTCCGAGATCTTCGTCTGGACGGGAGACGAAGTGCCACAGGGCACTCCGACCTCCGACGACCGCTGGGTGGAGGTGTGGAACCACGTCATGATGCGCTACGTCCGCCATCCCGGCGGCCGCCTGGAACCGATGCGCCGGCCCTGCGTCGACACCGGGCTGGGAGTGGAACGACTGGTGCGAATTCTGCGGAATACGCAGTCCGTCTTCGAGATCGACCTCTTCGAGCCCTGGCTGACCACCCTCCCCCGCATCTGGGGTCCGCTGGACCGGCGGTCGCTGCGACTGGTGTCGGACCATCTGCGCTCGAGTATCGTCGTCCTCGGCGACGGGGTCACCCCGTCCCCGTACCGTCACGGTCACATCCTCCGCCGCCTGATCCGCCGCACCCTCACCACGCTGTGGCGCGACGAACCGACCCGCACCCTGTCCGACCTGCCGATCGAAC
This sequence comes from Nocardia sp. BMG111209, assembly GCF_000381925.1. NCBI lineage: Bacteria > Bacillati > Actinomycetota > Actinomycetes > Mycobacteriales > Nocardiaceae > Nocardia > Nocardia sp. BMG111209. The sequence goes on along the minus strand of NZ_KB907307.1, from coordinate 950,900 downwards.
TCGTGGAACACACCCTCGGGCACTTCCGGCAACCGGCCGACCCCCACGAGGTGCGCACCGGCCTGCTCGACGAGGAGACCGGATTCCGCCGGCTGCTCCAGCGCGGCCGGAAGGTGTTGTCCCACCGCCGTTTCACCGGTCCCCTGACCGACGACGACTATCGCCGCCTGCACGACACCTACGGCCTGCCGCGCGACCTCGTGGTGTACCTGCGCGTCGAGACCGAGAACGGGTGAGCGCCTATCCGTGCCGCGCCACGTCCTCGCACAGGATTTTCGGCCAGCGGGCGAGATCGGCCGGGGTGCGCGCCACCTCCAGGGTGGCGTCCGGCAGCAGGCCGAGCAGCGTCTCGGCGGTCGACACCGGATGAGCGGGGTCGTCGATCCAGGCCAGGATCGTGGTCGGCACGTCGATCGTGGCGATCGCCTCGGGGTCCGGCAGATCGCTCATCGCCGCCCCGCGGAACAGTGCGGGCAGCAGGCGTTCGGCGACGTCGGGCCCGGTTTCCGGCGTTCCGGCGGTGGCCGGCGGCCGCGGCGCGGTGAGATCGGCGCTCAGGAAGGCGGCGAGGCCGTGTTCCTCGATCAGGCGGGCGTTCTCCCGGTAGATACCGGCCTTCGCGGCGCGGGTGTGCCAGGCGGTCGAGGGCACCAGCAGGGTGAGGCCGGCGAATCGGCCGGGGTCGCGGACCGCGGCGTGCAGCAGGGTCCCGGTGCCCATCGAGGGACCGACACCGTGCACCTGTTCACCGGGGAACCAGTGGTCGAGCAGTTGCAGCAGATCGTCGGCCAGTACCGGCCACCGATAGTCCTCGGGGACGGTACGGCCGGTCGAAAACCCGTGTCCGCGTGCGTCGTACCGCAGCAGCCGGGTTCCGCTGAGCCCGCGGCCCAGATCCAGATCCATCAGGCGATCGCGATGGCGGCTCGAGGTGAGACCGTGGAGTTGGACGACGGGATGGCCACCCTCGTCGCTCAGCTCCACGTCGAGGTCGGCGCCGGGGACGCGGAAGGTCGGCACGGTGGCTCCAGGGTGCTAACAGGACGGCGAGCGCTGGGGAAGCCTAGGATACCGGCATGCGGCTGACCAACGTCGCGCACCTGCGCCTCCCGTTCGGCCGCCTGCTCGGCTTCGATGTCGTCGCGGGGCCGGTGGGCCGGGCATTACCCGTGTCCTTCGACCAGGGCCGGCACGTCGGGGCCGGTGACCGGGCGGGATCGTGGATGGCGTTGTCCCTCAAGCTCTCCGCGCCGGTACCGCTCGACGAACTCGCGACCGCGTGGCTGGCGGTGATCGAACGGCACGGCACGCTGCGGACGGTCTTCGTACCGGGCGAGGACGGTGCGCCCCGGCTGCACGAGGTCGACATCCTCCCCGGCGGCTGGGTCGAGCACGGGATCGCCGCGGGACAGGCGGTCAACGACGCGCTGCGCGGCGTACTGGACCGCGCGTGCTCACCGTACAGCCGCCCGTCGCACCGGCTGTGCGTCCTCGAGACCGCGGTGGGACCGACCGTGGTGATCGCCGCCGACCACTCGCACGTCGACATGTGGTCGATGCTGGTGATCGCGCGCGATCTGCTCGCCGCGCTGGCCGCGGTGCAGAACGGCCGCAAACCGTCGCTACCGCCGGCGCCCGCCTTCGCCGAGCACACCCGCGCGCTGCGGGACCGCCCGCCGGCGCCCGCCGAGGTGCGCAGCCGCTGGGCCGAGGTGCTGGCCAACAGCGGCGACGTGATGCCGCGGTTCCCGCTGTCGCTGGGCGAGGCGACCTTGCAGGAGGAGCGCGTGGAGGTGCGCGACGTCCTCGACGTCGACGACAGCGCCGCGTTCTCGGCGCAGGCCCGCGGCGACGGCGTCTCGACCCTGGCGCTGGTGGTCGGGGCGATGACCGAGGTGACCCGCGATCTGGCCGGCACCGCGCTGCGGGCCGTATTTCCGGTGCACAGCCGGTACGACCCCACCTGGCACGACTCGGTGGGGTGGTTCATCACCAATTCGGTGCTCGAGTCGGCCGACTCCGATCCCCGGGCCAGCGCGGAGGCGGTGAAGGAGGCGGTCCGGATGGGGTCCTGGCCGCTCGAGGACATCCTGCGCCCGTGGGGCGGAATGCCCGAGGCGCCGGGCATGTTCGCGATCTCGTGGCTGGATCTGCGCCGACTACCGGTCCGGGTCGACGCGACCGGTCTGGAGGCCCAGTACGTCGGCGCGACGATCCGGACCGACGGTGTGATGCTCTGGTTCATCCTCGACGAGGCGGGCCTGCACCTGCGCTGCCGCTACCCCGACACCCCCGAGGCGCGGCGGCATGTCGGCGCCTGGCTGGACACGCTGATCGCCCGGCTCCGGTCGCGGGCGCGGGCCTCGATCGGCGGCCGGCTCCGGCTCGGCGACCGGATCTACCGCGTGCAGCGCGCGGAGCGTACCGACGTCCCGGCGCTGGTCGAACTGCTTTCCGACGACGAGATCGGCCGTACCCGTGAGGGTTTCGACATCGCCCGGTACGAGGAGGCCTACGACGCGGTCACCCGCGATCCCTCGCACTATCTGGCGGTGGTCCGCGACGAGGCCGACCGCATCGTCGGCACCATGCAGCTCACCATCATTCCGGGACTGTCCCGCGGCGGCGCCACCCGCCTCCAGATCGAGGGAGTCCGGGTCGCGGCCGCGGAACGCTCCCGCGGCATCGGAACCGCGATGCTCGAGTGGGCCCACGACCACGGCAGGCACCGCGGCGCGACCCTCGCCCAGGTCACCACGGACCGGGCCCGCGAACGAGCCCACGCCTTCTACGCCCGCCTCGGCTACGACAACAGTCACGTCGGGCTGAAACGCGCCCTCTGACCGCCCGGCTCACACGTCGAAGATCTTGCCCGGGTTGAGGATTGCGAGCGGGTCGAGGGCGTTTTTCACCGTGGCCATGATGTCGGTGGCCGCGCCGTGTTCCGCGCGCAGGTACTGCTTCTTGGCGAGGCCGATGCCGTGTTCGCCGGTGGCGGTGCCGCCGGCCGCGAGGGCGTGGCGGATCACCCGGTCGGAGAAGATCTTTGCGGTGGAATGGGTTTCGTCGGTGTAGGGGACCACGGCGTGGACGTTGCCGTCGCCGATGTGGCCGGCGACGCTGACCGGTAGGTTCAGCTCCGCGGCCAGGCGGGTGGCGGTGGCCACCGCGCCGGCGATCTTCGAGAACGGGACGGCGGTGTCGGTCACCAGGAAGCGGTGGCCGGGGTGCTGGGCCTTGATGCCGAAGAACAGGGTGTGGCGGTCCTCCCAGAGGGCGTGCCGGTCGGTGTGGGTGTGCG